>JBBRYY010000001.1:0-104936 GCA_038237245.1 Gemmatimonadales bacterium
CGAATGGCGCGAACCGCATCACGAGATCCGTGAGCTTGAACATGATCTCCGACAGGCTCTCGCAGAACGCGAGCATCGTCAGCTTGGAATTCTTCCCCGCGCGCGCGAGCGCGACACCGAAGAGCACCGAGAAGAAGACGATCTGGAGCACCTCGTTGTTCGCCGCCGCTTCGAAGAAGCTCTGCGGCACGACGTGCTCGAGCACTCCCTCGAGCGTCACCTTCTTTTGCGCGAGGTCGTTGCCGACGGTCGCAGACGCGCCGGTGATGCTCACACCGGCGCCCGGCTTGATGATGTTGACGGCCGACAACCCGATCACGAGCGCGAGCGTCGTCACGATCTCGAAATAAATGATCGAGCGCAGCGCGAGCTTGCCCACGCGCTTCATGTCGTCGCCATGACCGGCGATCCCGACGACGAGCGTCGAGAAGATCAGTGGCACGATCAGGAGCTTGATCATGCGCAGGAAGATCGTCGACAGCACCTTGAGCGACGCCGCCTGGAACAGCGGGGCGGGCTGCCCCGGCACGGCGTTTGGAAACGCCACCCCGACGATGACGCCCAGAACCATGGAGATGAAGATCCAGTGCGTGAGCGTGAGACGGCGGAAGATCCCGCCGCCCCTGCCCGGCGCGTCCGTGCTACTCACTCGAGACCGGCGGTTTCCCGGTCCGGAGCGTCGAGTTCCGGTAGCCGTACAGGAAGTAGACCACGAGGCCGATTGCGAGCCACCAGCCGAAGCGCTCCCACGCCTTGTTCGGCAGCCCCCACATCACGAACAGGCAGAGCCCGGCGCCGAGCGGCGCCACGATGTAGAGGAACGGCACGCGGAACGGGCGCGGACGGTCCTTGTCCGTGGAGCGAAGCACCATCACGCCGCAGCACACGAGGATGAAGGCGAACAACGTTCCGATGTTCGTGAGGTCGTACGTCTCGTTCGCGTCGCCGATCAGCGCCCACGTCGCGACGAAGACGCCGGTAATGATCGTGGTGATGTACGGCGTGCGATACTTGCCATGCACTTTCGCGGCGAACTTCGGAAGCAGCCCGTCGCGCGCCATCGCGAAAAAGATGCGCGGCTGCCCGTACTGGAAGACGAGCAGCACGGCACTCATCGAGAAGACGGCACCGAGCGCCACCAGCCAGCCGACCTTCGTCATCCCCACCGACGTCAGCGCGAACGACAGCGGATCAGCCGTGCTGCCGAGCGTCGAGGACGGTACCATGCCTGTGAGCACGAAGCCGACGAGGATGTAGATCAGCGTACAGATCGCCAACCCTCCCAATATTCCGATCGGGAGATTTCGCTGCGGATTCTTCGTCTCCTCGGCGGCCGTCGATATCGCATCGAAGCCGATGTAGGCGAAGAAGACGATCGCCGCGCCGTGGTGGATGCCCGTGAAGCCGTTCGGCGCGAAGGGATGGTAGTTCGCCGTGTTGATGTGCTGCGCGCCGACGACGAGAAAGAGCGTGAGCGCGATCAGCTTTACCGCGACCATGATGTTGTTCGCGCGCGCACTCTCGCGAACGCCGATCACGAGCAGCCAGGTGATCGCGAGCACGATTCCGCATGCCGGCAGGTTGATCAGCACCGGAATGCCGAAGAACTTCGGCGCGCTGGTCATCAGCGCGTGCACTGTCGGGTCGTTGCTCAAGAGCGCCGTGCGATACCCCGTCGCCATCCATGGAGGGATGACCATCCCCATGCCGGCGAGGAGCGTCTTGAAGTAGTCCGACCACGAGATCGCGACGGCGACGTTGCCGACCGCGTACTCGAGGATGAGATCCCAGCCAATGATCCACGCGACGAACTCGCCGAGCGTCGCGTACGAATACGCGTACGCCGAGCCGGCCTGCGGGATCATCGCCGCGAGCTCGGCGTAGCACAGCCCCGCGAGCGCGCAGGCGAAGCCGAGGAGGAGGAACGAGATGACGAGCGCCGGCCCGGCGCCGCTCCGCACGACCACGCCATTCACGATCTCGCCCGCCGCAGCGGAGCCGATCGCGCCGAAGATTCCGGCACCGATCACCGCCCCGATCGCGAGCATGATCAGATCGCCCGCACCCAGCAGTCGTCGAAGTGCGTTCGGATTGTCCGCCTCCGACATCAGATCGGCGATCGGCTTACGGCTGAACAGTGATGCCATGCAGAGCCCGGGCTCAGGAGGAACGTACGAAACGTGGAGCGCGACGCGCGAGTGCGCGCCGCGCTCACACGGCAATCACTACGATGCCGCCTCGATCCGCATGCCGTAGAACGACCGGTAGACGAACGTCGCGGAGATGAGGAAGAACACGAGCGCCAGCACGTGGGTGAGATTGCCGGGATGTGAGGCGCTCAGCGACACTGCCAGCTCGACCGCGAGTAGGCCGAAGAGCGTCGTGAACTTGATGATCGGGTTGAGCGCCACCGACGACGTATCCTTGAATGGATCGCCGACGATGTCGCCGACCACGGTCGCCTCGTGCAGCGGAGTTCCCTTCTGCTTGAGCTCGACCTCGACGATCTTCTTCGCATTATCCCACGCGCCGCCGGCATTCGCCATGAATACCGCTTGGTACAGCCCGAACAGCGCGATCGAGACGAGATAGCCGATGAAGAAGTACGGCTCGACGAACGCAAAGGCGAGCGTCGCGAAGAAGACGCAGATGAAGATATTGAGCATCCCCTTCTGCGCGTACTTGGTGCAGATCTCGACGACGGCCTTGCTATCCTCCATCGACGCCTTGGTCGCGCCCTCGAGCTTGATGTTTTTCTTAATGTACTCGACAGCGCGATACGCGCCCGTGGTCACGGCCTGGATCGAGGCGCCGGTGAACCAGTAGATCATCGATCCGCCCGTGATCAGCCCGAGCAGGAATGGCGGGTGCAGCAGCGACAGGTTGCCGATCAGCTCGGGCTTCAATCCGTCGGTGAGCGCGACGATGATCGAGAAGATCATCGTCGTCGCACCGACGACCGCCGTGCCGATGAGCACCGGCTTCGCCGTCGCCTTGAAGGTGTTGCCGGCACCATCGTTCTCCTCGAGCAAATGCTTCGCGCGCTCGAAGTTCACCGTGAAGCCGTACTTCGACTGCAGCTCCTGCTCGATGTTCGGCAGCTGCTCGATGATCGAGAGCTCGAACACCGACTGCGCGTTGTCCGTCACCGGACCGTACGAGTCGACGGCGATCGTGACGGGACCCATGCCGAGGAAGCCGAAGGCCACGAGACCAAACGCGAACACGGCGGGGGCCAGCATGATCCCGCCCTCCGCTGCCATGCCCGGCGTGATCGCGGGAATGCCGAGGCTCACGTAATAGCCTGCCGCCATCAGCCCCATGATCGTCATGCCCAGCCAGTACGCGCTGAAGTTTCCAGCCACGAGCCCTGAGAGGATGTTGAGCGCCGAGCCGCCCTCGCGCGACGAGGAAACGACCTCGCGCACGTGCCGCGACGACGTCGACGTGAACACCTTCACCAGCTCAGGGATGATCGCGCCCGCGAGCGTGCCGCAGGTGATGACCGTCGCGAGCTTCCACCAAAGCGTCCCGTCGCCGAGCGTCGGGATGATCATCTTCGACACGACGTACGTAAACGCCACTGAGATGATCGACGTCAGCCACACGAGCGTCGTGAGCGGCGTCTCGTAGTTCATGTTGTCGGCGTTCTGGAAGCGCGCCTTCGCAATCGCGCCGTTGATCAGATAGGACACGCCGCTCGCGATGACCATCACGATGCGCATCACGAAGATCCACACGAGCAGCTGCACCTGGATCGTCGTATCGGGCACGGCGAGCAGGATGAACGCGATCAGTGCGACGCCCGTCACGCCGTAGGTCTCGAAGCCGTCGGCGCTCGGCCCAACCGAGTCGCCGGCATTGTCACCAACGCAATCCGCGATCACGCCCGGGTTGCGCGCGTCGTCTTCCTTCACGTTGAAGACGATCTTCATGAGATCGGAGCCGATGTCGGCGATCTTCGTGAAGATGCCGCCCGCGATACGCAGCGCCGCGGCGCCGAGTGATTCACCGATCGCGAAGCCGATGAAGCACTGGCCCGCGTAGTCGCCCGGAATGAAGAGCAGAATGCTGAGCATGATCAGGAGCTCGACCGAGATCAGCAGCATGCCAATGCTCATGCCGGCGCTCAGCGGGATCGCGTAGCAGGGGTAGGGCTTGCCGCGAAGGCTGGCAAACGCCGTCCGCGAATTCGCGAACGTGTTGACCCGAATGCCGAACCACGCCACGCCGTAGCTGCCGGCGATACCGAGGAGGCTGAAGGCGAGAATGATCAGCACGCGGCCGGGAGTAAAGCTGAGGAGATAGCCGAAGTAGAGCACGATCACGGCGCCGATGAACACCTCGAGGAGGAGAATGAACTTCCCCTGCGTCGTCAGATACGTCTTGCACGTCTCGTAGATCAGCTCGGACACTTCGAGCATCGACTCGTGCACGGGCATCGCCTTGAGCTTCGCGTAGATCACGACGCCAAAGACGAGGCCCAGCGCGCAGACGATCAGCCCGTAGGTGAGCAGCGTGCTCCCCGGGATGCCGTTGAGGAAGGTGACCTGCGACAGGTCGGGCACCTTCAGATTCGCCTCGCCGCCGACGGCGGGGCTATCCTGTGCGAGCGCGCGCAGCGCGGCGAACGGAAGGGCCAGCATCGCAAGCAGCATCGCCGGCCAGCGCGAGAGGATACGTGTGAGCGAATGGTGCATTGTGTTCATCAGTGAAAATCTCCAGTGAGGTACAGAAGCCGCCGCGCCATTGGCCGCGAGCGGGAAGAGCGACGGTCGAACGCGCTCGGCTGCGCGGTGAGGCACTACACGGCCTCCACACGGCGCCAGAGCGCGTACACCGGGATGCCGACCAGCACGATCACGAGCCCCGAGAGCGCCTGAGTGCGCGTCTGCGGCGCGAGCAGCAGGATGATCGCCACAGCCCCCGCGAGCACGATGTACAGTGCGGGGAGAAACGGATAGCCGAAGGCGCGGTACGGGCGCTCGATCTCGGGATGCTTCCGCCGAAGGATGAACAGCCCGATGGTGGTCAGCACGTAGAAAATCAGCGCCGCAAAGATCACGTAGTCGAGCAGCTGGCTATACGTGCCCGTCAGGCAGAGGAGCGACACCCACACCGACTGCACGATGAGGGCGAACGACGGAACCGCCTTCGCGTTGAGCGTTGCGGCGCGGCGGAAGAACAGCTTGTCGCGGGCCATCGCGAAGTAGACGCGCGCGCCGGCGAGGATCAAGCCGTTGTTGCAGCCGAAGGTCGAGATGAGGATCGCGATCGCCATGAACGTCGCGCCGCTCGCGCCGAACACTACCTCAGCCGCGGCCGTGCCGACGCGATCCTGCGTCGCATGCTCGATCCCGCGCGCGAGCACCGTCGCGCCATCCGCGGCGCCGTGCAGCGGGAGCACCTGCAGATACGAGATGTTCGCGAGGATGTACAGCAGGCTCACGAGCCCCGTCCCGAACACGAGCGCCAGCGGGAGATTCCGCCGCGGATTCTGCACCTCGGCCGCAGCGAAGGTCACGTTGTTCCACGCGTCGCTCGAGAAGAGCGAGCCGACCATCGCCGCCCCGGCCGCGAGCACGAACAGGCTGGTGATCGACGGCCCCGCCGCGAACGCCGCGCCGAAATTCGCCGCGATCGCCGTGCTGTTTCGCCCGAGCACGAAGCCGATAATGATCAGCACCGCGAGCGTGCCCGCCTTCACGAAGGAGAGCGTCGTCTGCACGAACTTTCCTTCGCGCACGCCGCGCAGATTCACCCAGGTGAGCAGCCACACGGTCGCGAGTCCGATAAGCCGCTGCGGCGTGAGCCCGAGCTGGATCGCCGCCGAGGGGTCGACGCAGCCGAGCGCGCGGAAGCAGACGTCGGCGTGCGGGAACCACGCGTAGCGATCGGGGGTGATCGAGGGCCAGAGCACGCCAGCGAAACGCCCGAAGGCGACGGCGACGGCGGCGATCGTCCCTGTTTGGATGACAAGGAAAAGGGTCCACCCATAGAGGAAACCCATGAGAGGACCCATCGACTCGCGGAGGAAAACGTACTGCCCTCCAGCTCGGGGATACATGGCCGCGAGCTCCCCGTAGGCGAGCGCGCCGAGCATCGTAATGAGTCCGGTAAGGACCCAGATGATGATGAGCCAGAGGGGCGAGCCGACTGCACGCGCGATCGCCGCCGAGACGATGAAGATGCCGGAGCCGATCATCGAGCCGGCGACGAGCATCGTCGCATCCGTCAGGGTCATGGCCCTGACGAATTCGGTGGGAGACTGCGTACCGTCGCGCTCGACGTTCCCAGCGGTCATGTACTTCCTCGATCGATGCGGATTGGACGCAGGCAGGAGTGCCGGGCACGACCTGAGATAACCGGTCGCGCGGCGGGCGGTAAATCGGGGGGAAAGTAACGGCCCAGTCAGCAGATGCGCTAGGTCGCGGGTGCTGCGAATGTGAGGTGCTAGAGGCTCAGCGGAATGTCCACGCCGGCGGCGACGGGAGTGCCATCCGCGCGATGTGCGGGGCGCCACTTGAATTGCATGAAGCGATCGCGAAGGCGGCGATCGTAGCCGGAGTTGCCGGTGTCGATGTCGAGGCGGGCAACGCGTCCGGTGTCGTCTATCTCGAAGTGGATCACGAAGGTCTTCCCTTTGAGCCCTCCGGGCACGGGGAGTTCCGGAATGAGCAGGAGCTCCGGCGTGGGCGGAAAGATCGTTCCCTCCCCTCCGCCATTCCCTGGCCCGACGCCGGAGCCACGCCCGGTTCCGGCGCCTGTGCCAGTCCCTCCGCCCGTCCCTGGGCCGGCGCCCGGACCACCGCTGGTGCCCGCCCCATTCCCTGGGCCGGGCGCATTGCCCGCCGCGACGGTGGGCGGTGTGCTATCGGGCTTCGTCTCGAGCGCCGCGGCAGTTGGCGGGGGCACGGCGGCAGGCGGGACGATTGCAGGCTTGGGTGGCGGAATCGGCGTCGGCACGGGCGGCACGAGCGCGTTCGGCTTGGGCGGCGCAACCGGAGGTGGCGGCGGTGGCGCCACCTGCACGAAGCGCAGCTCCTCCTTCGTATACGGATCGCTTGCGCCGCCTCTGCTCCCGCCACCCCCGCCACCTGCGGGTCCGGCGCCGCCCGCGCCTCGCGTCGCGTTTTCCGCGTTGTGCACGATGAGCAGCGGCACGATCATGAGCGCGAGCAGGAGCATATGCAGCGCGAGCGAAATCGCGCCTGCCCATTTGGTGTCCCGGCGTTCCGGAACGCCAACGGGCGGACGATATGGCGGACGAGCTACGTGTGGCTCGCTCGGAGCCTCGTGCGATGGCATGTCGATGATTGACCTCTGGCTCCCCCGAAAAATAACGCGACGGACACACCCTGAGATGCGTCCGTCGCGTGTATTACGATGTTCGCGTCGCCGAGGTTCCGGCGACCGCGACGCTCAGCTCATGCCTTGGGCACGTCCTTCGGCGGAATCCCAATGACCTTGACGCCTGCACCGCGCGCCTGGTCCATGCCGAAGATCACATCCTGATACTTCACCGCCGGATCGCCTTTGACGAAGATGATCTTGTCGGGACGCGGCTCGTAGATCTCCTTGAGCCGCTTCGCGAGGTTGTCCTTCGTTACCGCCTCGCTGTTGATCTTGTACGCGCCGCCAGGCAGCACCTGCAATACGATCTGATCGGGCTGCACCTGCGACTGCGTCGGTTGCGGCGTCGGATCCGGAAGCTGCAGATCGATCGCCTTCCGCATCATCGGCAACGCCATGATGAAGATGACCAGCAGCACCAGCAGCACGTCGATCATCGGCGTGACGTTGATTTCGTTCGAGAGCCCGGTGTTCCCACCAGCTGCCATTGCCATGTGAATTCTCCTACGGCTTCTTGGTGGTTTTCAGGATATCGCCCGCGACCGTCGACTCGGTTCCCGGCTGCTGATCCGAAATTGCGCCGAGCACGCGAACGCCGTTGTGCGCGGCGATATCGATCGCGTCGAGCACCTTGGAATATTCGAGATTCTTGTCTGCCTTCAGATACAGAATCTTGTCCGTCGTACGCGCGTCGAAGATCCGCTTGAGCTGCTCCGGAAGCGTCGCATTGGGGATCTGCTTCTTGTTCAGAAAATAGTTCCCGAAGGCATCGATCCCGAGCACCTGGTCTTCATTCTCTTCCGGATGCGACTTGAGGTTGATGCCGATGGGCGGCTGCGCCTGGAATCCGGCGTTGATGAGCGGCGTCACGACCATGAAAATGATCAAGAGCACGAGCATGACGTCGATCATCGGCGTGACGTTCGGTGACGATGCAACGCCGCCGGACGATGATGCTGACATGGCCATGAGCTACCTCCCCTGAGTGGCCGAGGTCACGTGGAGATAGGACCGGCGCCGCCCGTGGTGTTGAACTCACGGGTGAAGCGCGAACGGCCGAACTCACCAGCAACGCCCTTGATGAGATAGTCGATCATTTCCTTCGAGGTGTACGTCATCTCGACGGAGAGGTTGTCGATCTTGGTCGTGAAGTAGTTGTAGGCCCACACCGCCGGAATCGCGACGAGCAGACCGAATGCCGTCGTGATCAACGCCTCGGCGACACCGGCCGAGATCGCGCCCATTCCGCCCGCGCCCGACTGCGACATCCCTACGAATGCATTCACGATTCCCATCGTCGTACCAAGCAGACCGACGAACGGCGCCGTGGCGCCAACCGTCGCCAATACCGCGAGGCCGCGCTTCAGCTCGGAGAGAATGATCATCATGTTGCGCTCGACGGCACGCTCTGCCGAGTTGATGTCGGCGACGGTGACCGAGCCATCCTGCAGGAGTGGCTTCACTTCGCCAAGCGCGCCACCGAGCACGCGGGCGACGTGCGACTTCTTGTAGCTCTCGGCCAGACGGATCGCCTCATTGAGGTTGTCCTCTTCGAGGAACTGCGAGAACTCCGGCGCGAACTTGCGCGTCTCGGACTGTGCCTTACGCAGCGTCCACCACTTGCCGACCATCACCGTGAGCGAATAGATCGACATGATCGCGAGCGCGAACACGATTCCCTTCGCGAAGCCGCCCATCGATTGAAAGAGCGCCATTAACGAAATACCCATTTGATCCTCTCCGAAATGAAAAGACGAAAAGTGAAATTGCCGTGGTCAGCTCAATGATTCGGTGCGACGAACTTCAGTGGCAGCTGTACGATCTGCTTGACCTTGTGCCCACCCGCTTCGGCCGGAAAGAAGCGCCACAGCGGAAGATTCGCCTTGAGCGACGCGGAGAAAAGATCATTGGTGGACTGCAGCACCTTGTACGTACTCATGTCCACTCTGCCCGTCGTGTCCACGACGAACTGTGCGAGTACTTCTCCCTCGACGCGCGAGCTCTCCAACATCGATGGATACTTCGGATTCGGATGCCCCTCGCGTGGAAGCGCGGGTTTCTCGACCTGGAACTCGAAATACGGCTGATCCGTCGGCTGTGCGACGCCACCGACGACACCATTCGCCTTACCACCGGCGACACCCTTCCCCGAGAAATCCTTTTCATCGGTGACGGCCTTCGACAGATCGATATCCGGAATCTTGTCCGGGATGTTGATCGGCGCGGTCAGCACCTGGAATCCCTTCGGGGGCGGCGGCGCAGCGACCACGTCCGGCGGGGGCGCCTTCGGCTCATCCGGCGGCGGTGGCGGCGGCTCGGGCGCCTTGGCGAAGGTGACGTCTTCCTGACGGTTCTTCTCGACGATCTTCTGGCCCGCGTGCGCGGTGACGTACACGGCGAGCGTGATCAGGATCGCGTGCAACGCGACGCTGACGAACGTCCCGCCGATACCTCCCTTCCTTTGCGGCTTCGACTCGATCAGGTTGTTGAACATGCGCCTGGAGAATGGAGAGAATAGGCGAGCACTGTGACAGACCTGGAACGCAACCTACGATCCAACGTTATCGATGGGATGCGGCCATCATTAAGAAATCATGAAGGCCGTGTTAGCATTTATTCACACATCGTGCCGGGCGTTCTGGCCGCGCTCGCTATTCCACTTGATCAGTTGTTTCCAGGTCCGCGTATCCTGAGGCGAGCTCGACGGCTGACCGAACGGTTTTTTGGCTCAGCGCCGCGGTGCGATGAATCTCGACGGCAGCTGCACGATCTGCCTGACCTTGCGCCCCCCCGCCTCGGCGGGATGAAAGCGCCACTTCTGGAGCGCTGAACGCAGCGACGCCGAGAAGAGATCGTTCGTCGACTCGACCACGCTGAAAGTGTTCATGTCGATACGCCCGAGCGTGTCGACGACGAATTGTGCGAGCACGCTGCCCTCGACGCGCGAGCTCTCGAGCACCGACGGATAGCGCGGCGATGGATTTCCGCTACGCGGGCGCGCCAACTTCTCGACCTGCGATGCGAAGAGCGGCTCTTCGCCATCGCCCGCCACGCTTTCGCCAACCGCTGCCGTGTCTCCCGCAACCGATGCTCCGAATAGCGCGCCAGCGTCGACAACGGAAGCGGTCGATGCGGCCGCAGAGATCAGATCGGGAAGAGCCACCGGAAATTCGAGAACGTGAGGTGGTTTCGCCGGCAGCGGTGGCATGGATGAGCGCGCGGCGCGCCGCATCGGCGCCGCGTGTCGACTTTCCGCGTTCGGATTCGCGGTATACACGAGATGCACGGTATCGGCGACGAACCGCGTGCGCGCCTGGCCAGCGTTGGCGGTAGCGTACGCCGCAATCGTGATGACGCTCGCATGGATTGCGATGCTCGCGAGCGTTCCGCGCACCGACTTCTGCGATACGCGCTTCGACTCGATCAGATTGATGGACATGTGCGGAGTCTCCCAGGTGAGAGCGTAGGCGAGCATCATCCCTGGGATCAGTCTAGGATGCGATGTTATCGCGATCCTTTCGCACGCATTACGAACCGGCTGAAGGGCGCATTACGATATCGTGAACCGATCGTTAACGCGCGCGTAACGATCAGTCGGCCGAAATGGGCTCCGCCTGCGGCACCACCTGCTCCTCCTCGGCAACCGGCAGCGTCACCGTGAACGTCGTGCCGCGGCCAAGGCGCGAACGCACCGAGATGGTGCCGCCGTGTGCCTCCGCGATCCACTGGCTGATCGCGAGTCCGAGTCCGAACCCTCCGCGCTCGGACGAACGCGAGCGCGCGCGATCGGCGCGGTAGAATCGCTCGAAGATGTGCGGAAGGTCTGCCGCGGAGATACCCATCCCCGTGTCGCGTACCGAGAAGGCGACGGTGCGGTCGTGCGCGACGAGACTCAGCTCGACGCTGCCGGTGGTCGTGTACTTGAGCGCATTGGTGACGATGTTGAGGAAGAGCTGGCGCAGCCGCGTGCGATCCGCGAGTACGACGACGTCGGCGATCTGCGGCATCGAGACGGTGAGCCCCGCGGCCTCGCCGAGGATGGTCGCGGTCTCCAAGACCTCGACGGCGAGCGGCGCGAGCGGCACGCGCTCGCGGTGCAGATCGAAGCGCCCCTCATCTGCGCGCGCGAGCGTCAACAGGCTGTCGACGAGATCCGCCATGCGCGTCGTCTCGTGCAATGCCTCCTCCAGTGCGATGAGCTTGTCCGGCCCCGGTGCGCGGTCGCTCATCGCGCGCTCGACATCGGCGCGCATGACTGCGAGCGGCGTCTTGAGCTCGTGGCTCGCATCCGCGGTGAAGCGGCGCAGGGCGGCGAAGGAGCTCTCGAGCCGCTCGAGCATCTCGTTGAGCGTGATCGCGAGCTTCGCGATCTCCTCGCCGGCAGTGACGGGAAGCCGGCGATGGAGGCTTCGTCCATCGGTGATGGCCTGGACCTCGTTCACGAGCCGATCTACCGGCTGAAAGGCGCGCCCGCCGATCGCGTACGCGAGTGCGATCGACGCAATGAGCAGGATCGGCGCGACCGCCGCCATCGTCTCGACGAGATCTTTGATGGCCGGATCGGGAACGTCCGCCGCCGTCGCGACGACGACGCGCGAGACGGCTGATCCCTTGTCGGCCGGCGACTGCGCGATCATGAGAAGCCTGCGGTCGTCGAGCTGCACGGTCTTCGCGACGCCGGTCGTCGGTGCGCTCACCGCCGCCGCCATCAGCACCGCGAGCTGGTCCGGATCCTCGTTCAGGTCGCGAATCGGCGCCGACACGTAGAGAATGCGCCCGCTCGCGTCGAGCACGAGCAGGTAATCGGGCATCCCCTCGAGCATCGTGCGCAGCGGGGCGTCGAGCTGCGCGCCGGCCAGCGAGTCGCGAGTGCTAGTCACCGGCTGTCCCGCAAGCTCCGATTGCCGGATTAGTCGCAGCGCGAGATTCGCCTCCACGAGCGCATGCCGACGCAGCTCGTCCACCGCGCCCTCGCGGCGCGTCGTCCAGATGACGGCCGCGAACACGCCGACGGTGCCGATGAGCGCCGCCGCGTACGCGGTGGTGAGCTGCGCGCGAATGGTGCTCATGCGACTCTAGGTGCGCACGACGTAGCCGACCCCGCGCACGGTATGGATGAGCTTCACGGGCTTCCCGCTGTCGATCTTCTTGCGCAGATGATTGATCACGACGTCCACGATGTTCGTACCGGGATCGAAGTGATACCCCCACGCGTACTCGGTGATCAACGTGCGGCTCATCACGCGCCCCGCGTGCCGCATGAGATACTCGAGCACCGTGTACTCCTTCGGCGTGAGCTCGATCGTCTCACCCGCGCGGGTAACCGTACGCGTGTCCTTGTCGAGCGTGAGATCGGCGACCTTGAGCACCGGCGTGGACATCGTCTTCGTGCGCCGGCTCAGCGCCTCCACGCGCGCGAGCAGCTCTTCGAAAGCGAAGGGCTTGGTGACGTAGTCATCCGCGCCCGCGCGAAAGGCCTCGACCTTCGCGTCCACCGCATCCTGCGCCGTGAGCACCAGCACCGGCCGCTCGAAGCCGCGTCCGCGCATGTTGCGCAGCACCTCCATCCCCGATCGACCCGGCAATCGCATGTCGAGCACCACGAGGTCGTACTGCTCCGCGGCAGCCCGACGCTCCCCCTCTTCGCCATCGGTGACGAGATCGACTCCCCACCGCTGCTCCTCGAGGCCGCGCTTGACGTACTGTCCAACGGTCGGGTCGTCCTCGATCACCAGAATCTTCATCGTGCGCGCCTCAGCGCTCGTTCGGGCGCCGCAGCCCGAACTCGCGGATCTTCCGATACAGCGTCTTCGGCGAGATGCCGAGGATGTCTGCCGCCTTCCCCTGATGCCAGCGCGCGTGCTGCAACACCGTCTCGATGTGCTGCCGCTCCACCTGCTCGAGCGGCGCGAGCGGATCCGTCGCGCGTCCGCCGTTGGATGCGGGGAGCCCGCCCAGCGCGACATCGTTCGCATGAATCACCGTTCCCGTCGCGACCAGCGCCGCGCGCTCGATGACGTTGCGCAGCTCGCGCACGTTCCCCGGCCACGGATACGCCTGCAGCGCATCGATCGCATCGGGGCTCAGCGAGCGCGCAACGCCGTCCGACGCGCGCTCCAGGAAGTGGCGCGCGAGCAGCGGGATGTCGACCGCGCGCTCGCGAAGTGGCGGCAGCGTCACACTGATGGTGTTGATACGATAGTAGAGATCACTGCGGAAGGTGCCGTTCGCCACGCGCTGCGCGAGATCCTGATTGCTCGCCGCAACGACGCGCAGATCGGATCGCACCTTCTGCGTACCGCCCACCCGGTAGAACGTCCCGAGCTCGAGCGCTCGCAGCAGCTTCCCCTGCACCTTTGGATCGAGCGCGCCGATTTCGTCCATGAAGATCGTCCCGCCGTTCGCGAGCTCGAACAATCCGAGCTTTCGTGTCGACGCCTCCGCATGCGCGCCGCGCTCGTGTCCGAACAGCTCGCTCTCCACCAGCGCATCCGGAATCGCCGCGCAGTTGATGTCGACCAGCGGTCCGGTCACCCGATGCGACAGGCGATGGATCATGCGCGCGATCAGCTCCTTCCCGGTCCCCGACTCGCCCAGAATCAGCACTGCGGAATCGCTGCGCGCCACGCGCTCCACCAGCGCGAGCACCGCCTGCATCGGCGCGTACTGCGTCACGATCTCCGACTGCTCCTCGGTCAGCGACAGCCGCTTGTGCAGCAGCGTGTTCTCGCGCGTGAGCTCCCGCTTCTCCCACGCGCGACGCACCATCACATCGATCTCGGCCATGCGGTACGGCTTCGCGAGATAGTCGTAGGCGCCGAGCTTCATCGCACTGATCGCGGTCTCGATGGTGCCGTTCCCCGTGATGATGATGACTTCGGGCGGGGAGAGCTCTTCGCGAATCTGCCGCAGCACCTCGAGCCCATCCATCTCCGGCATCACGATGTCCAGCAGCGCGACGTCGAAGGCCTCGGCGCGCAGCGCATCGAGCGCCGAGCGGCCGTCCGTGTGCACGGACACCTGGTAGCCGCGTCCCTCCAGGAACTTCTGCAGGATCGAGCCGAGATGCGCCTCGTCTTCGGCGATCAGCACCTTGATGCGATTGTCGTCTCTCATGCCGCGGGCTCCGCGAGTGGAAGGATCACGCGAAAGGTGCTCCCCTGTCCAACGACGCTGTCGACCTCGATGCGTCCGCCGTGATCGGCGACGATCCCGTAGCAGATCGACAGCCCGAGCCCGGTGCCGCGACCGGGGGGCTTCGTCGTAAAGAACGGCTCGAAGAGGCGCTGGCGTACCGCGGCGGAGATTCCGCTCCCTGCGTCGATCACCTCCATCACGACTTCCTCCCCTCTCACGGGTGAGCCGAACGCGCGCAGACGGATAGTGCCCGCGCGATTCATCGCATCCATGGCGTTGAGCATGAGCGCCATGAGTACCTGCACCAGCTGATCGCGATCCGCGCGCACCACGTTCCTCGAGTCGGGGATATCGACCTCGACCAGCATCTCGCGGAAGGTCGGATGATACTTGAGGAGCCGGAGCGTCTGTTCAATGATGTCGTGCAACTCGGACAGCGACCGCGTCGCACCGGTGGGCCGGCTGAAATCGAGGAGCCCGTTCAGGATCCGCTTCGACCGATGCACCTCGTGATCGATGATCTCGCACAGCTCCGCGAACGACGCGCGCAACTCCGCGGGCATCGATGGATCGCTGAGCTGCAGCGCCAGCGTCTCGGCGCACGCACCGATCGTGGCAAGCGGATTGTTGATCTCGTGCATCGCGCCCGCCGCGAGCGTCCCCACCGCGGCGAGCTTGCGCGCCTGGGCCGCCTCCTCCTGCGCGCGGATCGCGTCGGTGACGTCCTCGCCGATCGTGATGACGTGCGTCACGACGCCGCCCTCGTCGCGCATCGGAATCTTCGACACGCGGTAGACGCGCGCCTCGCCGCCGGCCGCCGACTCGATGTCGAAGCGCAGGATCTCGCCGGTGCGGAAGACGGCATCGAACTCGCGGCGCAACACCTCTTCCGGCTGCCGACGCAGCAGCTCGAAGATGCTGCGCCCGAGTGCGTCGTCGCGCTGCACGCCCTGCATCCCGGATTCACGCGTGCGATTCCACGCGCGCACGCGATACTCGCGATCGACGACGTGCAGCCCGAGCGGTAGCGAGTCGAGGATCTGCTGCGTGAAGTGGTTCTGCGGCGCGCCCCCCGGCTCCGTGCTCGAAAGCGGCGGAGGTCCGGCGGACGGTGCGGCTGAAGAACGAGCGCGCGGCAATGACCCTCGGAGTTACTGGACGCCCCAACTTAGACGACGAACCCTGTTCGGACAAGATGACCGAACAGGTACTTTCGTCACATGCACAAGGAAAGGGGTCGCGAGCGGAGGCTAATCAGCGATCTCGAGTGCCTCACCCAACACCGTCTCGCGCGCCTCGCCGTCGACGCTCACGACCACCCGCCGTCCCGCGATGCGCACATCGATGCGCTTCCCGCGCGCGTGCACACGCGTGATCTCCGCGCGCTCGAGCGCAAACGGAAACGGATCGACAGTGATCCCTCCCTCGTGCGCGCGAATCCCCATCACGTACTGTACGATGTGGTCGGCAACCCACCCTCGCTGAACGTCATCGAGCCCGCGATACACGGACGCCTGACCCGTAAGCGGATTGTAGTGCTCGAAGGAGTTTGGTCTGCCGAGCTCTCCGTCGTGAAACATCATGCGGACGAAGCGCAGCAGGAACGAAGCGGCCTCCTCGCGCAGCGCGGGCGCATGCGTTGTGGCCATCGCGCCGAGCGCCTCCATCACGCTGCTGTTCACCGCTGGCCAGACGCGACCGTTCCACGGCTCCGACTGCCGCTGTCCCTTCCACTCGCCGTACGCGCTGAAGAACGGATCGTCCACGGAGGTGGCCGGAACGGGAAAGGGCGTCCAGAACTCGCCGGGATCGAGCAGATGCCGCTCGAGCCCCGCCAGGTCGCGCGCGCCAACGAGATCGGTGGCGTACGGGAAAAACGCATGCGCGGTCTTCACGCGCGTGCGCTCACCGCTCGCCGGATCGACGTCGGAGAACATCTCGTCCTGCGCGCTCCACATGCGCGCGCGCACCGCGATCGCGATGCGCTCGCGCGCGAGCCGCCAGCGTCGCGCATCCGGCGGATGTCCGGCGCGCTGCGCCATCGTCTCGAGCGCGCGCACGAGCGAGTACGCGTACGTCGTGACGTCGATGCCCTTGAGGCGCTTCCCCGCCGTGAGCTCATCGCGCGCGCCCCCCGGATCGACGCCCTCGAAGCGCGACGAGTGCTGCTCGCCGATCTCGCGCGGTGCGAGGATGTCGATCATCCCCGACGACTCCGCGTCGCGTGAGAGCATCAGCCAGTCCGCGTAGCGCGAGAGCGGTGCGTACATCTCGCGCAGGAACGCCTCATCCGGCCACACCGCATCGAGCGCGAGAATGGCGTCGCCCCAGTTCGCCTGTGCCACGCCAACCTGCGAGCGATGGTCGGCGAAGATGCGCGCGGGGAGGCTGCCGTCCTCCCGCTGGTGCGCGAAGATGCTGCGCAGCGTACCGCGCGCGAGCACCGGCGAGTCGAGCCAGCGCAGCTCGCGGATGTTCGCCGGCGCCGCGAGCGCCGACGGCGTGTGCAGCGCGCCGGTTCCCTCGCGCATCGCCGGCGCGCCGATCGCGCCGGCATCGTGCTCGATCGCATTCGACCAGAGCCCGTACCAGCGATACCAGTAGTAATGCTCGAGATACGGATCGGAGCAGCTGAAGTGCGGCGCGTGGCCGAATCGCTCGGCCCATCGCCGCCGGCTCGTCCCGCCGAGCGTCGCGGCATGCAACGGCTCTTCGCTGGTGGGCACCACGATGATGACGCTGGGCGGATTCGCCGGAGCGCCAGCGCGCTGCGGCAGCTGCATCGGCGTGAGACGCATCGCGAACGTACTCCACGCGCCCTCGGTGGTCACCGCGAGCGCGCGATGCACCGCGCCGAAGAGCATCGCATCAGCGGTCGGGCCCTCGAGGCGGATCTCCTTCGGAAGGCCCTCGCCCGCCCACTTCTCGACGAAGGGGGTGAGATGCCACCATGGCGCCGAGGGGACGCGCGCGGTGAGATAGCCGGCCCAGCTCGCGGTCTCGCCGTAACACGCGAGCTCCGCGCGCACGGGAAGCGCCTCGCCTCGCTCGTCGTAGACCGTAGTGTGAAAGACAAATGCCCCGTCGTAACCCGCCGACCACCGATCGAGATCCGTCGCGTCGTGCGCGGTCCACGCGACGAGATGCAACGGCGCGTGTCGCAGCCCCTGCACCAGCCACTCGGAGGCGAAGACGCCGCCGGGCTGCACGGTTCGCACCTCGCTCGCCATCATCCCGTTTGCGAACCGGTAGTCGACGGTCAGCTCGGCCGGAGTCCATCTCCGCGCGACCGGCCGCATCGCGATCTCGTGGCCGTCGCTATCGAGCGCGCTGACGGTGAAGAGCGGCGCGAACGAGTAATGGTGGAGCGACGCCTCGTCCCAGAATCCTGGCGAGTCGAGCCACTTCGGGAACGGGGGTGCGAACGCGACCCCGTCGGTGGCGGAAAGAGACCACTTGTCGGCGCGCGCGAGCAGTGCGAGTGGATCGCTCATTGCGCGCGGGGTCTCGTCAGTCCGTGGCCACGGCGATCTGCTCGAAGATCTCCGCGTTCGACCGCTTCAGGCCAGGGTTCGCCTCCACGTGGGCCCACGCGATCGTCCCGTCGAGGTCCACCAGGAAATAGGCGCGCGCCGAGAAAAATCTGTCGGCGAGCAGCACGCCGTACGCACGCGAGATGTCGCGCCTGAAGTCGCTGACGAGGTCGACGCGTAGTCGATGCTTCGCCTTGAACTCAATGAGCGTCGGCACCGAGTCGACGCTGATCGGCAGCACCTCGACATCCGCGCTCGCAAACTGATCGAAGTCGGTGGAGAAGTCGCACATCTCGGTGGTGCACGTCGACGTGAAGGCCAGCGGGAAGAAGGCGAGCAGCACCCGCTTCTGCCCCCTGTACGAGGACAGCATCACCGGATGTCCGTTCGTCGAGTCCGCGGTGAAGTCTGGCGCGAGCTGGCCCGCGACGAGCGCTGTGGCGACGGCGGAGCTGGACATCGAGGGCGCCTGGAAAGTGGTGTGCCGGAAGGTAGATGCGGCTCTACACGCGAACAAGGACGTGCGTCGACGCGTGCCGCGCGGTGGGCGCAGGCGAGTCATCGACATCCGGCGGCGACGTGCCGACGAGGATCGCCGTGAGGATCACCACCGCCACGCCGATCGCGAGCTCGACCGACGCGCTCTTTCGCAGCAGCGGAATCGTGTCTGCGTTCGTGAGCCGCGGCTTCACGAACCTCCAATTGAAGATCCCGACGACACCGGTCAGGGCGATGAAGATGAGTTTGCGGGAGAGCGCCAGGCCGTACGGCGTCGTCCAGAGTGCGGACACGGTGGGCAGATGCGACCAGGCTGCGATGACGCCGGTGGCGACGAGCGTCGTGACGCACGTTAGCGCGAACGTGGAGAAGGTGTTGATGAGCTCCGCCCCCGCGCGGCCGCGCGTTTCGATCGGGAGCATGAGCACCGTGTGCAGACCGATCGTCGCCGTCACGAGCAATGTGCCAAGCCAACCGCCGGCGGCCATCACATGAATCGCGTCGAAGATCACGTGCAGCGCGGGGCTCGTGCGCGTCGAGATCGCATGGCCGGTGATCGAGAACGAGACCGCAAGCGCGATCGACGCGGCGGCTGCGACGCGCCAAGTCCACCTGCGGCCGATGCCCACGATGAGTGCGAGCGCGATGACCACCGTCGCTCCGGCTCCGAGCAGCCATCCCCACCCCCACACCGTATCCTGCAACAAGGGGAGCACGATCACCGACTCGCCTTCGCCGAGCATGAAGCCCTGCGCGAGGAGCCGCCCGACCATTGCGAAGGCGAGGACGACCGTCGCCCAGCGCGCGAGCTTCCGCGTGGGCGGCACGACGGCCGAGACTTCGAGATAGCTTCCGGAGAGATGCGACACGCGCGTCGCGATGAGCAGGATGAACGCGCAGCAGCCGATGACCGTCAGCGCGGCGAGATACATGACGCCGCGAATCGCGACGTAGGCAGGCGCGTCGACGCCGAAGGACGGCGCGGATTCGGGGAGCTCGCGGGCCAGATCGATCGCCGCGGCGAAGAGAGGCAGCAGAAACGATCCGTGGAGAAAAGTATGGAGCGTGCGAGGCTCGAACTCGCGACCTTTCGGTTGCAAACCGAATGCTCTCCCAACTGAGCTAACGCCCCGCGAACCGAAAGATACGACGCTACTCGTGCGCCGGAAGCGGCTCCATCGTCTCGGGGTTCACCGGGATCTGCACCTCGTCGCGGAACGAGCTCGTCATCAACGTCGTGCGCATGCGCGGGAACGCGTTCATGAACGACGCGTAGCAGAAGCCCCACAGGCCGAGAAATCCGATCGTCACGCCGACTTCCCAGATCCCGAAGGGGAGTTTCGGCGTCACACCGTGGATCGACGGATAGACCTCGAGATAGCGCAGCAGCCACAAGCCGACCAGGCTCGCCGATGCGAACGCGATGAATGTCGGGAGGTACACCTTGGCGGCGCGCGACACGAGCCCGAAGAACGGAATGACGAAGACCAGGAACACCACCGCCATGCCGATCGGCAGATACGGCTGAATGAGCCGGAGCCGCTGCCAATGTGTTTCCTCGGCGAGGTTGCCGTACCAGGCCACGAGATACTGGCCGAAGGTGAAGTAGCCCCAGAACGCGGTGAACGCGAAGCAGAGCTTCCCGAGGTCGTGGAACTTCACCTCTTGGATCAGATCGTAGACGTTGAGATACCGGCGCCACCACATGCAGAGGAGCGACCAGCTCATGAGGGCGGCCAGCCACGCGCCCATGAACCACCACCACGAGTACAACGTGCTGTTGTACTTGAGGTCGAGCGACATCGAGAGATCCCAGCCAAGCACGGAGTAGAAGTAGCCGAAGCCGAGGCACAGGTAGACCGCGAGCTTCCCTTGCATCGAATGCGTGGAGTGAATTTCCCGGCGCTCGTCACGGAAATTCCGCCGCATGCGCTCGCGGATGCCGCGCGCCCAGGCGGATCCCGCCTCGGGGAGCAGCCCCACGTCGAGGCGCACCGAGCGATAGACATACCAGACGCTCATCCACGCGAGCCCGCCGAAGAGAAGCAGGTCGCGGGTGATGAGGAATGTCGAATTCAGATAGAATCGCTTCTCCGGCTCGACGATCTGCTGCGTCGCCCAGGGATAGATGTGCTTGGCGCCGAGGAAGTCGATGATCAGCAGCACGAAGGCGATAGGTAGAAACGCTACATATCCCTCCAGAAAGCGTACGATCGGACGCGACCAGCGCGCGGTCGTGATCCGCTGGACCGCGACGAAGATGACGCCCGCCTGCGAGATCGTCGCGAAGTAGATCCAGTTGACGTGGAACGCCTGCCAGACGCGGTCGTCTCCCGAGGCGGTGAACATGCCAATGAGGAAGACCAGCGCGCCGATCCCGGCGCAGACGAGCGACGCGACGAAGAGCACGCGCGGAAGCGGGCGGTTGGTCGCGCGAACGATCTCGTCGCGCGTCGGGATGTGTTCGTCGTGCGCGCTCACGGCTTCGTCTCCGGTGGCGGTGGCGCTGGTACGCGAGCAGCAGCCGGCGCAGCGACCGGCATGGTCGCGCCGTCGGCCGCGGATGCCGCGGCGGGATCGCGCAGGCGATCGTCCATGTCCTTCGGGCGATAGGGCGCCGGGCGCGTTGGCGCCGTGCGCGTCGCGCCCGGTACCATCTGCCCGTTCTCCCCAGGGTATCCCGCCGGTGACGTGTCGGCGACGACGCCCGCGATCGATCCCTGCAGCGCGCGCATGTAATTCACCACGTCCCAGCGATCCGCATCCTCGATGCGCACGTAGTTGGGCATGAGGCCGCGACCATTCCGGATCATCCCGTAGAGGTAGCCATCGGTGCGCCCCTTGGTGGCGGGGCCGAGGAGATTGGGGGCGGGCACGCCGAAGCGCACCGCCGGACCATCGCCCTTCCCCGCCACGCCGTGACAGACGGCGCAGTTGATCTGATAGTATTTGCGTCCGTTGTCGAGCGACACACGCGTCGCCGCATGCGGATTCGGAATTCCCGCCATCGAGTCGACCACGCCAGGATTCGGTATCGCGCCCGGCCCGTTCGTCATGCTTCCGTTGTACGACACCACGTACCCCGGCACCGTGTTCCCCGTGATGGGCACCGAGTACGCGACGAATGTGCTGTCCGATCCTCCCGGACGGAACGGCGTCGTGTCGTTGCCCGCGTATTCCGCTTCCCACGGCTCGATGCGCGGCTGGTCCCTGAAGTCCGAAAAGATGTTGGAGACGAAGCCGCACGCCCCGAGTGCGAGCCCCACGGGAACGACCGCAACGCAGCGCGCCACTCGACTAGCGTTCACCGCGCACCTCCTCCGCTCCCTTCTCCTGCAGCACGCGCCGCACGACCTCTGCCTCGTCCGGCCTGCACTCCACCCAGATCCCGAAGCTCCCGTCGCTGAAGCGCGGATCGTAGCCCACGGTGCTGGTGATGCGCGGAATCTTCGCGGCCACGAACAACCCGAGCACCGTCGCCAGCGATCCGATGAGCACCATGACCTCGAAGCCGAAGATCGTGTACGGCACCCACGAGGCGATCGGCTTGCCGCCGGTCACGAGGGGCCAGTAGTCCGAGATCCAGATCGGAATCCAATAGCCGAACGTCACCCCCAGCAGCGCCCCGATCAGCGTGAAGCGGCGCACGATGCTCGGCGGATGCCTGAGCACCTCGTCCAGCTCGTGGCGCGGCGTCGGCGTATACACCGTCACATCGCCCACGCGCAGCTTCTTGAGCTCCGTGATCGCGTCGACGGTCGAGTCGAGCTCCGAAAACACTCCGACGATTCCCCGCATCAGTGGACCTCCGCCGGCTCGACGGCGCCCGGCGTCTCGCCATGGCCATCCACGCTGAGCCGCGACACATGGTGTCGCATCTTCGGCGGCACGATTTCCTTGATCTCGGAGATCGCCATGATCGGCAGCTGCTTCACGAACAGCAGGAACCACATCGAGAACCAGCCAAAGCTCCCGAGGAGGATCGCCCAGTCGATGTACGACGGCGCGTACGGCCCCCACTGCCACGGCTCGAACTCGTGCGACATCGACGGCACGATGATCACGAACCGCTCGTACCACATCCCGAGATTGATGAAGATCGAGAGTGTAAAGAGGAAGGTCGTGTTCCGCCGCAGCTTCTGGAAAAAGAGGAGCATGGGCAGGATCCCGTTGCACGTCAGCATGATCCAGGCGGCCCACCACCACTGCCCGAAGACACGATTCCAGAAGTACGACTGCTCGATCTCGCTCCCGCTGTACCACGCGATGAAGAACTCGGTGAGATACGCGCAGCCGACGACGAGCGACGTGAAGAGGCAGAGCTTCGCCGCCGCGTCGAGCACGTTCAGCGTCACATAGTGCTTGAGCTTGAACCAGCGGCGCATCGGGATCATGATCGTGAAGACCATCCCGATTCCGGAAAAGATCGCGCCGGCGACGAAGTACGGCGGGAAGATCGTCGTGTGCCACCCCGGCAGATTCGCCATGGCGAAGTCGAACGAAACGACGGAGTGCACCGAGAGCACGAGCGGCGTCGAGAACGCGGCGAGAAAGAGATACGCGCGCGCGAAGTGCCGCCACTCGCGGTCCGAGTTGCGCCATCCGAACGACAGCACGCCGAAGATCTGCTTGCGGACCGGATTCGTTTCGCGGTCACGGAGCACCGCGATATCCGGAATCAATCCGATGAAGAGGAAGGTCGCCGAGACGGTGAGGTACGTGAGGATCGCGAACACGTCCCACACCAGCGGGCTCTTGAACTGCGGCCAGATCAGGCGCCAGTTCGGATACGGAATGAGCCAGAAGAACTTCCACGGCCGGCCGAGGTGCAGAATCGGAAACAGTCCTGCGGTCATGACCGCGAACACCGTCATCGCCTCGGCGCATCGATAGATCGTCGTGCGGAATCCGGCGCGGAAGAGATACAGAATGGCGGAGATCAGCGTTCCGGCGTGGCCGATACCGACCCAGAACACGAAGGTGATGATGTACACACCCCACATCGCCGGCGGGCGGTATCCCGCGACGCCCAATCCCATGTAGATCTGGTACATCCACGCCGTCGCGCCGATCAGCATGCAGAACACCGAGAACGCGAGCCCCAAAAACCACGCCTTCGTGAGCTTGAGGGTGTCGAGAATCTCGTCCGTGACCTGCGTGTAGCTCGTCACGGCCGGCAGCTGCACATCCGCCTTGGCCGTGTTGTCCGGCCGAAGCTCGAGACGCTCGGGAGCCATTGCGCTCATCGGCTCACCGTCCCGCCGGCGCCGACGGCGCCGAGTGATTGACCTTCTTCAAGTACACCACCGCGGTGAACGTGTTGAGCTCCTCGAACACGTGATAGGCGCGCCTGTCCTCGATCATCTTGGTCACCGACCATTCCGGATCCGCCGCGTCGCCGAAGGTGATCGCATTCGATGGGCACGCCTGCGCGCACGACGTCGTGAACTCATCCGCCTGCACGGCGCGTCCCTCGAGCTTGGCGCGATTCTCCGACTCGCGAATGCGCTGCACGCAGAAGGTGCACTTCTCCATCACACCCTTGCCGCGCACAGTCACATCGGGATTGAGCTGCCAGTTCATGCGCTCCGGCCACGCGTATTGCGGCCGACGCGGCTCGCCGTAGCCGAACCAGTTGAAGTAGCGAACCTTGTACGGACAGTTGTTCGAACAGTAGCGCGTGCCGACACAGCGATTGTAGACCTGCACGTTGAGCCCGTCGGGCGAGTGATACGTCGCGTACACCGGGCACACGGGCTCGCACGGCGCGTTGCCGCACTGCTGGCACATCATCGGCACGAAGCGCGTCTCGAAGCTGTCGTCCAGCGTCTCGCCGCCTTCGAAGTAGCGTTCGAGACGGATCCACGCCATCTCGCGACCGCGCAGGATGTTCGCGCCGGTCTGTCCCTCGAGCCCCGGCGTCGCCGTTGACTGATGCGGCGCGCCCACCGTTGCAATGTTGTTCTCCGCATAGCACGCGGTGACGCAGGCCGAGCAGCCGGTGCACCGGGCGAGATCGACGGTCATCGCCCAGCGGCGCTTGGCCATCCCGCTCCAGTGATTCGGATCGTACATCCCCTTCTTGTTGTCGTCGCTCGGCAGATCGCCCTGCGCATCCTGCGCGACTGGCGCGCGGAGCCCGGGGAGGAACGCGTGCGACGCGTCGCCGGGCATGTGCTCTTCCGCTCCCGCCTCGCCATCCTTCACCCCGCCGGCGTGCTGCGTCTCGCCTACGCCCGCCGCCGGGAAAAGTCCGAGGTCGCGCGCCTCGATGGCCTGCGCAATGCCGCGTCCGTGCTGCCGGGCGGACCCTTCGGTGCTCACGACCGGCACGAAGTCCCCAGTCTTGGTGACCTTCACCTTCGTCGACGTCCACGCCTGTGCGCCGGATTTGGAGTCGAAGACGGCGGAGAGCAAATCGCCCGGATTCGAGCCGATGTTTTGCGCGTAACGTCCGTACGCCGTGTGTCCTCGGCCGAAGGCGATCGCGATCGTGTCGCCGCGGAGTCCGGGGTAGACGTATGCGGGCGCCGTGAGCGAGCCGTTCGGCGTCTCGACGCGCAGGACGTCGCCGGCATCGATCGCGAGCCGCGCGGCTGCCTTCGAGCCGACCTCGATCACCGTCTGCCAACACACCTTGGTGACGGGATCCGGAATCTCCTGGAGCCAGGGCTTGTTCGCGCCGCTGCCGTCCTCGAGCATCGGCGAGGGATAGACGACGAGGTACATGTCGCCCGATGTCGACTCGATATTTGCCGCGGCGCGCGTTGTCGCGACCGCGCCTTTTTTCGCGCGCTCTCCAGCCAGCGTACCGTTGCCAAGGCCCTTTATCAGAGCCGACGTAAACGCTGTCGTACCACCGGGATAGCGCGAGATCAAATACTCACGATAGTTCGGCGTCGGGTGCGCGCCCGCCGTCTTCGGATTCGCCTTTGCCACCGCCATCAGAACGTCCGCCGTGGCGCGCGTGTCGTACACCGGATCCATGCCGGGCTGCTGCAGCGAGATCACACCGGGGAGCGGCTGCGCGTCGCCCCACGATTCGATCGCGTGGCTGTCCGGCAGCACCAGATCGCACAGCTCGGCCGTCTCGTCCGGATAGCTGGAGAACGCAACCTTGAACGGGACCTTCGCCATCGCGTCGGCGACCTTGGCGCTCTTCGGCGTGGTGAACACCGGATTCGCGCCGCGCACGAAGAGCAGCGAGACCTGCCCGGCGCGCATCTTCTCGATGGCATCGGTGAGCTCGGCGTCCGTTGCCATCCCTTCGAAGCCCTCGATCGGACGCGCGGTGAGCACCGAGCGGCCAACGTTGCCGAACTTCTGATTCAGCTCGTTCACCGCCAGCGCGAGGTCGTACGCCCCGCCGGCGAGGAAGAGGCTCGGTGTGCCAGCCGCAAGCTCGGTTGCCAGCGCCTGCAGCGTTGCCACGGGCACATCGCTCGCCTGTGCGGCCTGCGCGATCGAGCCCGAGCCGGCGATCGCATTCGCGATGGCGAGCTCGGAGCCGGGCTTGCACGCGATCCACGTGTCCGCATTCATGCCTGTAAGCGAGCGGCGCGGTCCGACGTAGATCACGCGCGGCGCCTCAGCGCCCTTCGCACGCGCATCGGCGAACGAGAGCTGCTGCGGGACGTTGGCGCCCCACGTCTCGAGGAAATCGGCGCCGAAGGAAACGATGACCTTCGCGGCCGCGAAGTCGAGCGACGGCCAGGCGACGCCGTAACTCTGCTTGTTCGCCGCGATGACGCCGCCGTCGGCGAGCGCGGCGTAGCTCAGGTGCGCAGGCATGCCGAAGCCGGCGAGCCACGCATCGAGGAAACCGGGAAAGCTCCCCGTCTCGTGCTGATTGATGAAGAGCGCACCGCCGGCCTTTCCGGCGCTCTGCACCGACGCGAGCTGCTGGCCGAGGAGCGTGAGCGCCTGCGCCCACGAGATCGGCGAGAGCTTGCCATCCTTGCGGAGCATCGGCTGACGGTAGCGATCCGGATTGTAGAGTCCCTGCACCGCCGCCTGCCCGCGCGAGCAGAGCGCGCCTCGATTGAGCGGGTGATCGGGGTTCCCCTCGACCTTGAAGGTGCGTCCGTCGCGCACCTCGAGCAGCACGCCGCATCCGGCGGCGCACTCGCGGCACGTCGACGCATAGTAGTTCGAAACGCCGGGGACGGTCTCGTCGGGCTGGACGAGATACGGTATGAGCTTCTCCCCGGTATCCGAGCTGCACCCGATCGCCGCTGTCGTCGCGCCGGCGGCGCCGAGCACCTTGAGGAAGGTGCGGCGGGTCGTGCCCTGTTTCGGATCCGTCACCGCGATCGGGCTCTCACTCATGCGCGATTCCTAGTAGTGGCACGTGCTGCAGTCGTAGCGGGCTTTCCACGCGGGATTCACGTTGCCGATGTGACAGTTGACGCACCATCCCATGTTGAGCGGTGCGTACTGGTAGACGCGGTTCATCTGCTGCACCTGTCCGTGACAGCTCTGGCAGGTGACGCCGGCGTTCACGTGGCGCATGTGCGGGAACTGAACGTAGTCGGGAACCTTGTGCACACGCACCCATGGAATTGGCTGCTTGTTCTTCCAGTAGGTGGTGAGCTGCTCGATCCCTTCGCTCGTGCGCGCGGGGAGACCATCGGTGGCGGGGCGCTGAGCGGTGACGACCGTGTGGCAGCCCATGCACGTGTTGACGGACGGAAGCCCGGGGTCCATCGCCTTGTTCGCCGAGAAGTGGCAATACAGACAGCTCATGCCGAGCGTCTGGACGTGGCGCGGGTGCGGAAAGGCGATAGGCTGGACGGGCGAGCGCCCCTGGCGCGTGGATCCGCCCCAGTAACCCCACTCGCCACGGTTCACGATGGTGGTGTCGGGGGCCTTGTTCGTCGCGCGTGCGGACGGTATGGCGGCAGGAGCACTGGCAGGAGCAGCGGCGGGAGCGGCGGTCGGCTGCTGCGATTGCTGCTGTTGTCGTGCGCCGGTGTACGCGGATGCGATTGCGGCAATGGCCGCAAGCACCACGAATCCCGGCAGGACTGCCCACTTTTTCCGAATCGTCATCGCACCAAGGAAGCGGTCAACCCAGAAGTCGCTGCGTTTGTGAAATTGTTCACAAGCAGTGCAAGTGAAGCGGGAATCTGCACATGGGCCGCATCACGCGCAAGTGGCACTCGGCGAAAGCTTTAGCCGACAACTTTATTCCGGTATTCACGTTACTCAGGGCGCCTCAGCGAGCTTCAACGCTCGCGTTTCCGCCGGAAGGAGCTCGAGATTTGCGCGTGGCGATTGCACGAGCCGAAGTGGCCACGCGGATCCGAAGAGAAAGTGCGCGCCGCCGATCGTATGCAGCAGATGTGCGAGGTCATCCTCCGGTGGTCCCCAGATCCACGAGATGTCCCAGTGCAGCCGCGCGCGCTCCTCTGGCGTGAGCCCCCAGTGCGACTCTTCGATCAACGCGCGACCCGCCGACGTCACCACGACGCGCACGCGCGGGTCCGCGCGCACGATCGCACGAACGTGCGCGCCGCTCAGATCACCCGCGACATCGAGCGCGCTCCGCTGACGCACATCCTCGAAGCGCGTCGTGAGCACGAGCGGAAGCCCGATCTCGCCGCACGCGCGCGCGAGATGCGCGAGCCGCGAGTCGTGCGCACTCATCCCCCACTGCGGCGGATAGGCGCGAATCGCGCGCGCACCCGCGGCGTGCGCGGCGATGAGCGCGGACTCCCAGCGCGGCCAGTCGGGACGGATCGCTGGCACGGGCTCGAGCACCGCACGATGCGGCTCCAGCGCCGCGAAAAGCGCCTCGTTCCCCGCGGTGACGTCACGATGGAAGGCGGTGGGAAGATGGCCCACCCACGCGCCCGCAATTCCCTCGCGCGCGAGCACGCGCACGAGCACCTCCGGGTCCGGGTGCGGCAGCTCGCGAAAGGGATACGCGCCGATGAAGCAGTTGACGTCGATCATCGCTCGTGCGCTCGCAGTGGCGCCCTCACGTCTTCACTTTCACGTGCGCGTCGGTGCGCCGAGCCGCGACGCCGCTCGTCGGAATTCCGGGCAGCGCGTTGTGCGGGAAGATGCGCGCGGCGTTGCGCCAGCGAACCTCCTCGATTTCATCCTCGCTCATCCCGATCGCGTCGAGCGCGCGCAGCTTCGCGAGCCCTGTCTCCATCGTGATATCGCACCCCCAGAGCATCCGCGCCGCGCCCACCGACGCGTAGACGAGATCGAGCATCCCGCGATCGACGCCGCTTCCCGAGAGATCGATGTAGATGTTCGGGATTTCCCGCACCGCCGCGCAGCTGTGCGCCCAGTCGCCGCCGCCGCCGATGTGCGCGAGGATGAACGACGTGCGCGGATGCCGCACGGCGAGGCGGCCGAGATCCACGCCATCCGAGACTTCCTGCCCCGGCCACTCGCGCGTGCGATGCTGCCAGATGTGGTGCAGCACCGGCAGCCCGCGCCGCGCCGCTTCCTCGCCAATGGGATCGAGCAGCGGATCGTCGGCGCGCCTGCTCGCCGCGAGCTTGATGCCGACCGCGCCGCGCGCGACGCAGCGCTCGATCTCCTCTCGCGCGTGTGCGCTGTCGTTCGGGTTGACGGTGACGTAGCAGCGCACGCGATCGGGATGCGCATCCTGCAGCGCGAGCATGGCGTCGTTTCCCGAGGACACGTTCGACGGCGACGGAAAATAGGTCGGCGACTTGTGGCCCCAGCTGCCCAGGATGGAGGCGATGTGCGCGCGGATGCCGATGCGCTCCCCGGCGCGCAGCCGCGAGGCGTTCACGCGCTCCCAGTCGCCACGCCCCGAGGCCGGATGGTAGAAATGCGCGTGCACGTCGACCAGCGGCGTGCGCCCCGCGAGCGCCTCGCCTTCCGGCTCAGCCATCCGCGATCTCCTCGCGCAGCGCGACGAAGGCGGCGCTCGCCGCGCTCTCGATCTCGCCGACATCGGACTCATCGTGCGCGAGACACGCATAGTTGTACGCGCCGCGCTTGAACAGCACTCCCTGCTCCAGCGCGAGCTCGCCGAAGCGCGTGCGATGATCCTCGTCCTCGAAGTCGAACATCCACATCGGTGCAATGCCGCGTACCGTCACGCCGCACACTCCCGACGCCGTGATCGCGCGCTGCACCCCCTGCATCATCTCCTCACCGGCCGCCCACAGCCCCTCGCACACCTCGGCCTTCTCGTGCCAGTCGAGTACCGCGGCCGCCGCGGCGAGTGCGGTTGTCTCCCCCGCGAGCGTCGACGAGATCCACGCCTCCGACGCCGCGCGCATGACCTCCTCGCGGCCGACGACCGCGCTCAGCGGATAGCCATTCGCGAGCGCTTTTCCGAACACGGCGAGATCCGGGGTGATTCCCGAGTACTCCTGAAAGCCGCCGGTGCGCAAACGGAAGCCAGTCTTCATCTCGTCGAAGATCAGCACCGCGCCGCGTTCATCCGCTATCCCGCGCGCCGACTCGATCCAGGCGTTGCTCGGCAGCCGCTCGATCACCGGCTCGATCACGATCGCCGCAAGATCGTCGCCCGCTTCGGCCGCCGCGGCCTCGAGCGCCGTGATGTCGTCGAAGGGCACCGCCGTGTAGTCCTCGTGCGCACCGGGGACTGTTCCCGGACCACCCGTGTACCAGTCGAGCCAGCCGAAGTAGCCGCAGCCAACGACCTTCGCGCGACGCGTGTGCGCGCGCGCGATGCGCACCGCCGCCGCCACGCCCTCGGCGCCGCTCTTGAGGAAGCGCACGCGCTCCGCGCACGGAATGACATCGGACAGCCGCTCGGCGACATCCACCTCGAGCACGTGCGACAGACCCGCGACGTTCCCCTGCTCCGCCGCCTGCGTGATCGCCATCGTGACAGCGGACTCCGCGTAGCCGAGGGCGACGGCGCCGAGCGCCATGATGCAATCGATGAGCTCCCGTCCGTCTGCGGTCCAGATGCGACAGCCGGAGGCGCGCAGATAGTGCGTCGGCATCTCGTCGTGCGCTTCGCCGTAGAGGGTCGCGAACCGCTTGCTGCCGGTGGACGCGCCGCCCACGATGATCCGCTCTGCGCGCGTGCGCCAATCCAGATCGGGACCTTCCTCCTCGGGCTCCAGCTCGCTCTCGCTCATGTGGGGAAGAAGCGGAGGCGCGGGCGTAGCGTCAAGTGCGGGGCTCGCGTTCTCGCTCGATGGCGCGCATGACCTCGATTGCGATCGAGCGCAGCATGTCGATCTCGCGGGCGTCGGGGGCGGCGCGGTAGGTGAGCGAGCGCAGGGAGCGGAGGACGAGCTCCTGGTTGCGCGTGCGGAAGAAGTCGATGGAGTCGAGCGACTTGTCCGCGTCGGTGAAGAAGCGGTGGAGCTGGTCGGCGCTCGCGGGGGGCGCGTCCTTGCGCGGGGGCGCGAGAATGCGCGACGCGTCGGCGCCGATGTGGAGCTCGTAGAGCGCGATGAGCACGGCCTGCGCGAGGTTGAGCGACGGATGATCGCCCGTGGGAATCGTGACCACCGCCTGCGCGCGATCGAGCGATTCGTTGGAGAGCCCGTGGTCCTCGCGGCCGAAGAAGACGGCGACCGGTCCCGTGAGTGCGGCTTCGAGCATCGGTGCGACGATGTCACGGGGGTTCGCGAGCTTCCACTTCGCCTTGCGCCGGCGCGCGGAAAAGCCGGCGGTGAACACGCAGTCCGCGATCGCCGCGTCGAGCGAGTCGAAGTGCTCGATCTTCGCGACGATGTCGCGCGTGTCGTGGGCGACGCGCTCGACGCGCGACGGGTCGTACTCCACGGGATTCACCAGGCGCAAACGGCTCGTGTCCATGTTCTTCATCGCGCGCACGACGGCCGCGATGTTGACGGGATCCTGCGGCTCGACGAGCACCACGCAGACGTTGTCGAGCGCGCTCATGCGGGGAGCTGGAAACGGAGCAAGCGCTCGAGCGGTTGGCGGTTGCCGCGGAGGTAGACGCGCTCGCCGTGCGCGCCGCTCAGCACGAGCTGGCCACGGCGGCGCTGCCGGGTAGCGATCATGTCGTTCACGAGAATATCGATGGAAGTCATGGAGCTCAGATCATCACGTGATAGAGACAGTCGAACTTCGTATCCACCGATCGTCTCGCGCGAGTCGGCCGTGAGCGTTGGAGCGTTGGCGCCGCCGGACAGCTGACGGATGCGCGTGTGCGAGAAGTCGCGCGAGGGGATGACGAGCCAGGATACCGGCTCGCGCCACCCCTCGCACCAGAGGTGGAGCTGCACGCCATCGCTGTTGATGTCGGGGTGCTCGTTGTCGAGCGCGGGATCCGACGCATCCGAGGCTCGGAAAAAGAGCGGGGCCTTGTGGACGTCGACACGGATCTCGAGCTCGGCGTCGTCCGCATCGATCTCGACGTGAGCGCTGGGCTTCCCCGCGGCGGACCAGGAGTACTCGGACATCCGATAGTCAAGCTCGGCGAGCTCGCGGGAGAACGGGAGCGGGTGTGGCGCGGGCGGAGGAGGGGGCGGAGTGAGTGGCGAGTCGTCTTCCGGCGGGACGGGTTTGCTCTCGCTCGGGCCCGCGAGATCCGTGACGACTGTCTCGCCATCCAGTGCGCAGGTGACGCGCATGCCATCGCTCGTGTATTCGTATTCGGTAACGTCGCCGGCGTTGCCTCTGGCGATCACACGCCTCGTTTCAAGGGTGACGTCGACGATCGCGCGGGCGAAATTCCAAACGGTGCGCATACGACCCTCCACGCCGCGCATGCGCACGACCATGAACCGTTGCTCGGGTGCGCCGGGCGCCCCCGGCGCGGTCGCCGTGAACCACTCAGAATCGGTGGTAGAGGTCATCCACGCGATCACGGCGCCCGAGTCCGCATCAAGGAGCCGCACGATCTCATTCGCTCCCGCCATGGCACTTTGCGCATCGCGGACAAATGAGAAGCCATCCTCTAGCCCATCGCCGCCGTCCAGCGTCGTGTCGGTCCACGGTCCGGAAATGTCGAGTTTTCCTCGCGCATGGATCGGAAGCTCGACGCGCACCGTCTCCGCCGCCATCCATCGCAGTTCGTCGATGCACAGCTCTCTCGCGACAACCACCGAGCGCTCGGCATTCACCGCCGGCGCATCCGAAATGCTCGCGACGGCATCCACCCAGCCGAGATCCTCGCGCTCGTCGTACGCCACGAGCTCACCAGCTGTCTGCGGCTGCGAGCGCCCGTGCACCAGCGGCGCGTTGTGCGCGAGCGTGCTGCGATACCAGTGCAGCGAGCGATCGACGTAGCTCCCCGTGCCCATGTCATCGAGGATGCGATGCGCGCCGTACGCGAGCAGGAGGTTCAGGCGATCGGGATGCCCGTGACCGCCACCGTGATGCCCGTAGTCGAGCGCGACGTACGCCTTCCCTTCGTCGCGACGAAAGACGGCGATCCCCTGCCCCTCGAGTAGCGCCGACGCCATGCTCGCGCGCTCGAGCGACGGAAGGGTCTCGCGCGCGAAGAGCAGCGAGCGCCAGCCGAGATCGGCGCGACTCAGCGCGCTCGCAGCCTCGTTGCGCTCGGACTCGGCGGCAGAGCGCCAGCGGCCGGTGTCGCGATGCGGGATGTCATGGGCGTAGAGCGCGGCGAGCGCCGAGGTGAGCCGCGGATCGTCGGCGCGCGCGAGTCCGAGCTCGCACGACTCGGCGGTGCGCCACTGGCGAAGCGACGCGCCGTACTGCGAATCGCGGCGCGCCGGAAAGCCGAGGTCGGGGAACGCGGTGAGGAACGGCGTGGAGAAGCCCGATTGGAATCGCGCCAGCAGGGCGGCGGGAAGCTCGTGCCCCGCGGCCTCCGCCATCGTGACGCCGTACCAGAGCGCTCGGTGCGAGAAGAGGTGGTAGTTCTCGCCCTCGTACCAGCTGCCATCGGCGAGCAGACCGCTGCCGAGCGAGGCGATGAGCCCCGATGGCGAGTGGATCGCGTGCTCGACGAGCGCGGAATCGTCGAGCGAGCGGCCTGCGGCGAAAAGCGCAGCGTTGTTCCAGAGTTGGCGATTCGAGTCGCCTTCGTCGTACGAGCGGATGAGCGCCGCGCTGGGCGCGGCGACACGCTCGCGAAAGTGAGCGGTGGATGATTCGCCGGCACCGGCAGCATCGAGGAGATCGGCAGCGATGCAGAGCTGAAGCAGCCAGATCGATTCGAGGTAGGTACTGAAGAAGGGGCGCGAGGGACCGAGCACGTTGTCGTCGAGCGGGTAGCGGCTGTAGCGGTCGGCGTACTCGTCGAGCGTGGCGCGTGCGAAAGCGGCGAGAATGGGTTCCCCGCGGAGGGCGTGGAGCGCCGCAGCGTGCACCGCGCGCTCGGCGCGCCAGAGCTGCGCGAACATCAGCCACCAGCGGTGGTCGCGCTCGCGCGTCTGGATCTCGCCGCATGTGGGACAGCGATGCGCGTGCGGCGAATACGGATCGAACTCGAGCTGCGCTCCGTCGCGCGGGCAGCGGCCGCCCTCGCGCGTGAGCATCGCCTTCTGCCCCGAGATCGCGGGCGCCTCGCGGAGCACGCGGTCCATGTCCGCGCGCAGTGAGCCGGCGAGCGGATGGAGCGAGCCAGCGGCAATGCGCCGGCGCGCCGAGAGATCGCTTGAATGCAAGAGAATTTTCACGGCACCCGCACGTTCCAGGAGGCGAGCGTGGTGAGCTCGCCTCGTAGATCCATCGTCACCCCTGCGAGTCGCCGCGACGCGCCCTGCACGCCGCGCGCGTGGTAGACCCATGCCACCGGCATCGCGGCGGCGAGCGCGCCCTCGACCAACCCCCATCGCGCCCGGGCCAGCGAGTCGGGCGCGCTCCGCGCAGCGGCGAGCAGCGAGTCGAGGCGTGGCTCGCGGTAGCCCGAATAGTCGAGCGCGCCATGCGCGAATCGGGAATCGAACATGGCCGAGAGATACGACAGCGAGAGGTCTCCGGGGATGCCGGTGTAGAGCGCGTCGAAGCGGCGCGGCGTCGCGCGCGCCTCCGCGAGGAAGGATGCGAGCTCGCGCTGCCGAATGTCGACGCGAATGCCCACTCGCGCGAGGTCGGACTGGATCAGCTGCTCGGCCGCGTTGTCCGCGCTGCCGACGGTGAGGAGCTCGAGCGCCAGCGCGCGGCCGTCGCGGTACCGCGGCGCGCCCGCGACGGCGCTTGCGTCGCGGCGCCAGCCCGCGGAGTCGAGAAGGGCGTTGGCGCGAGCGGTGTCGGGGTCGGGCGGCGGCGCCGGAGCGGCGAGCGGATGCGCGGCGGGGATCGCGGAGCTCGACGGCTCGCCGTAGCCGCGCACCGCCACCGCCACGATGCGCCGGCGATCGAGCGCGAGCGAGATCGCGCGGCGCACGCGCGCGTCGTCGAACGGCGCGCGCGCGACGTTGAAGACGATTGCGTACGACTGCAATACCGGATAGTCGATCACACGAAGGAGCGGATCGCGCGCGACCAGCGGCGCCATCGCGGGCGAGATTCCGGCGAGATCGAGCTCGCCGCTCGTGAGCCCCGCGAATTTGGTGGCCGACTCATCGATGACCGCGATGATGAGTCGTCGCAGCTGCGGCGCCCCGCCCATCGCGGCGGGAAAGGCATCGTTGCGCGCGAGTTCCCACCGCTGCCCCGCAACGCGCCGCACGAAGCGGAACGGGCCGTTGCCGACGGGATGGATGGCGAAGCTGTCCGCGCGCATCGCCGCGCGTGGCGTGTGCGCCAGGCGGTGCGCGGGAACGATCGCGAGCTCGCAGAGAATCGCGGGGAAGCGGGGCTGCGCGCCCGTGTACGCGATGGTGAGCGTCGTGTCGTCGATTGTGGTGACGCTCGCGATATCGGAGAGATCGGATGCGCGCGGGAAGCCGGTGGCCGGGTCGCGCGCCGCGTCGAGTGTGAAGGCGACGTCGCGCGCGGTGGTCGGCACGCCGTCATCCCACGTGAGCCCCGGGACGAGCGACAAGGTGAGCGTGCGGCGGTCCGGCGAGAACCGCCAGGAGCGCGCGTAGTACGGCGCGGGAGCGAGCGCCGAGTCGTAGCGGGCGAGTGTGACGAAGAGCGCGTATCGCTGCAGTTGCTTCGCGAGCGGATGGATCGTGACGAGCGGGTTCGCGCTCTCGAGATCCGCACCGGATGCGATGACCACCGTACCCGCAGCGCGCGGCGTCGGGCCGCACGCTGCTGCGCACGCGGCGAGCGCGATGGCGCTCAGCGCGCGGGTTGACGGACGCCGCGTGCGCATCATCATCCCCAAATGCGATCCATTCTGCGGCAACTCGCCATCGCCCTCGCGCTCCTCTGGGTCGTCCTCAGCTTCACCTTTTTCCTCGTTCGTGCCGCGCCCGGCGATCCGGCGACCTTCCTCGCGCCACCGGCAGCGTCTGCGGCGGAGCTCGTGCGACTGCGCGCATCGCTCGATCTCGATGCGCCGCTCGTCGTCCAATATGGTCGCTGGGCGCACGACGTATTCAAGGGCGACCTCGGAACGAGCTTCGTCGCCCATCGGCCGGTGACAAGCGTGCTCGGCGACGCGATCCCCATCTCCCTCGCGCTCGGCGGCATTTCGCTCGTCCTCACCTTCCTGATCGGGGTGATCGTCGGCGGTGTACAGGGTGCGCATCGCGGCACCCGTGCCGACACCGCGCTCACGATCGCGACCACCACCGTGTACGCGGCGCCGAGCTTCTGGCTCGCGCTGTCGCTGATCGCGCTCTTCACGTACGGCGCCGCGCGTCTCGGCTTTCCGGCGTGGCTGCGTCTTCCGGCGTTCGGCGTGCGCGATCCTGCCGGCGACTCGGGCTTCGCGGATCTCGTGCGACACGCGGTGCTTCCGGTGCTCACGCTCACGCTCGTCGGAGCGGCGGGGATTGCGCGATATGCGCGGAGCTCCGCGGTCGAGCTGCTGCGCACGCAGTGGGTGCGCACCGCGATCGCGAAAGGCGTTCCCGCGCGCGCCGTGCAGGCGCGCCACGTGCTCGCGAACGCGCTGCCAACGCTGCTCGTTCTCTTTGCGCTCGCGCTTCCCGGCGTGCTCGCGGGATCGGTGTTCGTCGAGACCGTGTTCGGATGGCCGGGCCTCGGGCGGCTCATGGTGAGCTCCATCTTCGCGCGCGACTATCCGGTGGTCGTCGGCGCGACGGTGGTGTACGCGGCGCTCGTGATCCTCGCGAATCTCGCAGCGGATCTCGCGCTGCCGTTGGTCGATCCGAGACGGCGCACGTGATCGCGCTCTGGCGACATTCCGCCGCGCCCGCGCGCGCGGCGCTGCTGATACTGCTCGCGCTTGCGCTCGGCGCGCTGCTCGTGCCGGCGCTGGCCAGCACGGACCCACTCGCGATCGGCGATGCGGTGGCGCTGCGGCTGCTCCCTCCGTTCTCCATCGATGCCGCGCACCACTTCCATCTGCTCGGGACGGACTCCTTTGGCCGCGATCTCTTCGTGCGCGCGATGCTCGCTGGTCGACTTTCGCTCGCGGTGGGCATTGCGGGCTCCGTGCTCGCCGGCGCCGCGGGAATCGCGATCGGCGCGATCGGTGGGTGGGAGGGCGGCCTCATCGATCGCGCCGCGATGGCCGTGGGGGATGTGCTGCTCGCGATTCCGCGCCTCGTGATCCTGCTCGTCTGTGCGGCGCTCTGGCCGCCGGGGGCGACGATGGTCATCACAATCCTCGTGCTCACGGGATGGATGGGCGTCGCGCGGCTGGTCCGCGGCGAGGTGCGCGGATTACGCGCGCGGCCGTTCGTCGAGGGCGCGCAGGCGATTGGGGCGACGCCGGCGCGCGTGCTCTGGCGGCACGTGCTCCCCAACGCGCTTGCGCCCGCCATCGTGGCGATCGCGCTCGGCGTCGGGAGCGCGGTGCTGCTCGAGAGCGGGCTCTCCTTCCTCGGCCTCGGGATCCAGCCGCCGCAGCCGAGCTGGGGAAACATGATCGCTGATGGGCGCGAGCTCATCGTGCTCGCGCCATGGATCGCCCTGGCGCCGGGGATCGCGCTCATTCTCACGGTGCTGTCGTGCACACTGCTCGGTGATGCATTGCGCGACCAACTGGCGGGTGACGAGCTGGAGACGATGCGGGCGCGCTCCTAGCGCACGAGGATCGTGACGATCGCCCGAGGGGCTGCGGTGAAGGCGATGGACCTACCTTGAATTCCAACTATATCTCCTGGTGTCTCGTCGAGCCGTGACGCGCGAGCCTCGCGTGCGGGCGCGCCGAGGCTCCAACCGCCGTCCACGGTGCGCTCGGTAAGGTTCACGCAGCGGAGCACCATCCATTCGCCATCTTCGCTCGGCTTGATCGCGGAGAGCGCGAGGCCGTCGCCCTCGAGCGTGACGCCGCTGGTCGACTCGGGGAGCGCGGTGGCCGAGCGAACGGTGCGTCCGAAGAGCGGATGGAGCACGTCGGCGGCGGTGCGCTCGATGCGCGCGATGGTAGCGTCATCGCGCGCGCCGTGGAGGAGGATCGCGAAGTGCCCACTGAACGGTCCGGGCTGCTGCGCGTCCGGCGTGCTCGACGGCCACCCTGCGTGCCCGGGGCGCTCGGGGAGATCGTTGCGAGAGAGCTCGCCCACGGCGCGGAGCAGGGTGAGTGCGACAGTGCCGTTGGAGAGCGCTTCGTACTCGCCGAGCCCGTCGGAGTAGATCGTCGCGCCGCGATCCTCCGCGACGAGCGTGACGTAGCGCGCCAGTGGCGCGGTGGGCGGCGGGCTCTCTGCGCTGCCCGCCGGGGCGAGAATCCGCTCGCGTCGCACGGGGCCGAAGGCGGTGTCCGCGAAGATGGTTGCATCGGCGATATCCGTCGCTATTCGCAGACGCAGCCGGTGATCGGATAGATCGTTGTTACCATCGATGTCGATGCGCACGAAGCTCGTGTCGGCGTCGATGGTGAGCGTGATCGTTCCCGTGGCGGCGCGCGGCGCGATCATGCGCAGCTTATCGTGGAACTCCACGCGCCACTGCACCACCAGCGTCGCGCGCAGCGGTCCGCGCAGATCGAGGCGCGGATTCGAGAGCTCCGCGAAGCGCGGCTCCCCGCGCAGCGACGGCGTGTAGAGGTCGCCGGCGTCGGTGACGCTCTCGATCGAGAGGAGCGATGAGAGGTCGCGTGAGCCGTCCACAGTGCGCAGGCGAATCACGCCGCGCGGATCGGCTTCGACACTGATCGTGCCGTTTCGCATCGATGTCCCCTTGCACAACACCGCGTTGCCCGGCTGTCCGTGCTCGGGAAGATCACCCGTCATCGCGTAACTCCGCGTACCGTACCCGTCAATGCGCGGTATGTGCAGCAACACCCGCGTCGTCTCCACGAAATCATCCCAGGGATAATGCTGTGGCGACTCGAGGCGATCGTGGCGGCGCTTGGCGGCGAGCCGCTGCACGAATCGTCCTCCATCCACCGTCCACGGCGGCGTCTGCACCCCGATCGGCATCTCCGCCTGGCCGCCGGAGCCGGGGCCCACACGCACATGGTCGCGCACGACGATGACCTCGACCTCCGCAATGCCGCCGCGCCGGTACGCCGACGGATTGCAGATCACGAGCGACGACGTCCACGCCTCGGGCTTTGCGCGCGTTGCAATCGCGTCGTAACCGATGAGATCGAAGATCGCTTCCTCGCGCAGGCCGGCGCCCTGGAGCTCGACGTCCTCGAGACGCGACGACATCGCGCGCGCGACGGCATCGATCGAGCATCCGCAGAGCGTGTCGTGTGGCTGGCATTGCAGCAACGTCTTCCACGCCGCGCGCGTGAGCGCGGGGCGGCTCGTCGCCCGCTCGCGATGCGCGAGTGCGACCCACGGCTCCGTGTTGCGTACCAGCGACCGCTCGGCGCGCGCGGCGCGGCGCTTGAGCGCGCTGCGCGTCGCGAAGCTCCCCTGCAGCGACCACGTGTAGCCGTACGAATCGCGAAGCTCGCCGGCCACCTCCGGGATGGACGGCGATGCGTCGGCGGCGCTGACGAGTGCGCGCGCGAAGGCGCCGAGGCTCGTCAGGCGGACGTCGTGCGGCTGCGCGGCGGATGCGAGCGCGCGCACCGCCTGCGCGCGGTCGGGCTGTCGTGCGTGATGGTCGGCGCCGTTGGGGAGGAGCACGTGCCCCACCGTCGCGCGCGGTGCGAGGACATCGCGCAGCGAGCTCCATCGCTCCCGGGCCTGCGCGTCGCCGGCGGGGAGCGCCGAGCCGAGCTCGTAGCCGCTGGGCGTGAGATGGTAGAGGATCGCGCTGCTCCCGTCGGCCGCACGCCAGCGCGCGACGTCGCCGAACGGATGCTGCGCACCGCCGTAGCCGCGCCAGAGCACGATGAGCGGCATGCCAAATCCCGCGGCGAGCGCGGGAAGCATCGCCGGATGTCCGAAGGCGTCAGGCGAGTAGAGCACGGGTGGGGCCGCGGCGCCGAGCGCGCGAAGTACGGCGCGTCCGGCGAGGAGATTGCGAATGAGCGATTCGCCCGACGGAATGAGCTCGTCCGCGAGAACGTACCAGGGACCCGCCTCCAGCGAGCCGTCGCGCAAGCGGCCACTCACCTCTTCGCGGCGCTCGGGGCGCACGGCGAGATAGTCCTCGAGCACGATCGCCTGTCCGTCGAGCAGGAATGGGGCGACGTCGTCGCGGTCATCGAGCAGCGCATCGATGAGCGCGACGAGCCGCTGACGGAGGCGCCCCGCCGAATGGTACCACTCACGATCCCAATGCGTGTGGCTGACGACGTGAACGATCAGTAGCGGCTCGGGAGAAGTCGGCATGATTCGCAAACTGCGCGCGCCGAGGCTGGAGTGCAACGCGCGACGCAAATAAAAAAGAGGCGACCCGAAGGCCGCCTCTCTTTCGCGAACGCTGGTTCAGCTAAACTGCCGACCGGCCGGTCACGAGACGCCACACGACGGCGATCACCGCGAGCACGAGCAGCAGGTGAATCAGGCCGCCGCCGACGTGGAGGACCACGAAGCCGAGTAGCCAGAGTACGAAGAGGATTACCGCGATCGTCCACAACATTATCGGGCTCCGCGAAAGAGGGTCTGTCCAACTCTTGCCCGGTGATAAGGCAACTCGCGTACCAGCGGCTCGAGGGATACAGTTAATCATGCGTACAACGATCCAGCGGACCTCCGCCTGCACGCTCCAATGGCGATAGAACACGTTTCTGATACCGCACGCTGGGTAGCCGTCTATCGCGCCATGGAGAGCGAGCGACCGGATGCGCTCTTCAACGATCCCTTCGCGCGCAGGCTTGCGGGCGCGAAGGGCGACGAGATCGTGCGCACCATGAAGGACGGTGTGGCGATGGCGTGGGCGATGATCGTGCGCACGCAGATCTTCGACGAGATCATCATGGCGGAAGTCGGCACCGACGGCATCGATCTCGTGCTCAATCTCGCTGCCGGTCTCGATGCCCGGCCGTGGCGCCTCGATCTTCCGCCGACGCTCAACTGGGTCGACGTCGACCTCCCCGACATTCTGCGCTACAAGCTCGAGACGCTCGCCGATGCGAGGCCGAAGTGCGCGTATGAAGCGGTCGAGGCAGATCTCACCGACGCGAAGGTGCGACGTGCGCTCTTTGCGCGCCTCGGAGCGCACTCGAAGCGCACGCTGGTCGTCACCGAGGGGTTGCTCATCTACCTCAGCGAAGCAGAGGTGACCGCGCTCGCCACCGACCTGCACGCGGTACCCTCGTTCACGCGCTGGGTGATCGACCTCGCGAGCCCGCGGCTGCTCAAAATGATGACGAAGTCGTGGGGCAAGGCGGTCGCGTCAGGAAATGCGCCCTTCAGGTTCGCGCCGCCGAACGGTACCGACTACTTCCGCGAGCTTGGCTGGGAGGAGCGCGCGTATCACTCCACCATGGAGGAGGCGGAGCGCCTCGATCGCGAGATGAAGATGATGTGGCTCTGGCGATTCATCGGCCGCTTCTACCCGGCGCGGATGCGCGAGGAGTTCCGGCGCATGTCGGGGACCGTAGTGCTCGAGCGGATCTAGCTCGGTCGAGGGAGCGTGCGCGCGGCATTCCACTCCTCGAGCGCGGCCCGGATGCGACTCGCGTTGCTGTATCGTCGGAGCCTGATGGTGTGCGTGCCGGCGGCGGTGTCGATGATCGCCGCGGAGTTGGTGAGGCGAATCGCACGCACCTCGTTCCACGGTACGCTGAAGGCAGTGAAACGCGACAGCCTCGCGTGCACCCCGCTCTCGTCGAGGCGAAGCTCGCGCTGCCTGCTCCGCCGCCGCGCGAGTATTCCATGCAGCAGCCCGACGATGATGGTGACGGTCCCGAGAAGGAAGTTGGGACGCGCGAAAAACGCCTTACCGCCGAGTGACGACGCGTGGATCGCCTCGACGATGAGCATCGTCCCCGCGACGAAGTCGAACCAGTTGGCGCCCGCGTGCGTGTGCGAATGCGAGTCGGTGTGCGCGTGCTCCTCGGATTCCGATGTCACCGATGGCCGAGCCACCCGCCCTCGCAGCGCACGAAGATCGCGCGCGAGCATCCCGAGCAGCACCGCCGCCACGAGAACCTCTGCGTACGCGAGCAGCTCGCCGCTTCCACCCGGCGCCTGCAGCCGGTGTATGCCCGCGAAGAGCAGCGGGACACCTGCCACGGCGTGCTGCAGCTTCTGCAACCAGATCCCGAAGTGCTCACGCCTGTCGTCCAGTACGATCGTGATCGGCGAAGGTGACATCCCTCACTATGCGGGGCGTTGCGTCGCGGCGGAAGTCCGCGCGCGACGGTCCCCGCGGTTGACCGAGCCGCGGCGACGATCGAAGTTCAGAGCGTCGATCGTCACTCACACGGAGCCGCATGCATTCGCTACGAGACCTCTTGCATCAGTATTCGGATCCAACGGGCCTCATCATGTGGGGCGGCTACGTCGGGCTCACGATCATCATTTTCGCCGAGACCGGGCTGCTGATCGGGTTTTTTCTTCCGGGCGATTCGCTGCTCGTGTCGGCCGGGCTGATCGCGTCGCACGGAACGCTCGACGTCTGGTTCATGTGTCTGATCTGTTCGGTGGCCGCGGTCGTCGGACAAACGGTGGGCTACGCGATCGGGCACGCGGCCGGACCGAGGCTCTTCGCGCGCGAAGACTCGATGTTCTTCAAGCGCAGCCATCTGCAACGTGCGCACAACTTCTACGAGAAGCACGGCGGCGCGACCATCGTGCTCGCGCGCTTCATGCCGATCGTGCGCACTTTCGTCCCCGTCGTCGCGGGCGCGGCGCGGATGAGCTACCGGCCGTTTCAGCTCTTCAACGTGATCGGCGGGATCGCATGGGTATGCAGTATGCTCATGATCGGGTACGGCCTCGGCCGCTACATTCCCGGGATCGATAAGAACATCGACAAGGTTATCATTCTAGTCATCGCGGTGTCACTTGCGCCTGCACTCATCGGCGCGTGGCGCCGCAAGCACGCCGCGGTCGCCGCAGTCGCGACCCCGGATCTTCGCACGACATTACCGGAGGATTGAAATGGCTTTTACGCTGCCGCCGCTCGGCTACGATTACGCTGCTCTCGAGCCGCACATCGACGCGCGCACGATGGAGATTCATCACACGAAGCATCACCAGGCGTACGTCACGAACCTGAACGCCGCGATCGAGAAGGCGCCCGAGCTCGCGGACAAGACGCTCGAGTGGCTGCTGCAGAATCTCGCATCCGTGCCCGAGGCCATTCGCAATGCCGTGCGCAACAACGGCGGCGGCCATTGGAATCATTCCTTCTTCTGGCAGATCATCGGGCCCAAGGCGGGCGGCGATCCGGCCGGCGCCGTCGGTGAGGCGATCCAGAGCTCGTTCGGCGACTTCGCGAAGCTCAAGGAGCAGTTGAACGCCTCGGGACTCGCGCGCTTCGGCTCCGGATGGGCGTGGGTCGTGGCCGACAAGGGCGGGAAGCTCACGATCGAGAGCTCACCGAACCAGGACACGCCGATCAGCGAGAAGAAGACGCCGATCCTCGGTGTTGACGTGTGGGAGCACGCGTACTACCTGAAGTACCAGAACCGCCGCGCCGACTATCTGGCCGCGTGGTGGAACGTCGTCAACTGGGCCGAGGTCTATAAGCGGTACGAAGCGCGATAAGCGCTGGCGCGCACCACGTTCATCGTACCGCGTCGCCTTCGAGGTAGGTATAGCCCTCGAGCCCCGCGACGTAGTCCGCGATGAACGTGTTGGCTTCCTGCCGCGTGATGTTCGTCGCGGCGGAAACCTTTCGCCGGAACGTCGTCAACAGATCGGATGCGCGGAACTGCACGTAGTTCAGCACCTCGGTCACTGTATCGCCGTGCACCAGGTCGGTCACCTCGTAGCCCGTCTCCGAGAGCCGCACGTGCACGGCGTTCGTGTCTCCGAACAGGTTATGCAGGTCGCCGAGGATTTCCTGGTAGGCACCCGTGAGGAAGATGCCGAGGATGTACGGCTCCCCCGCGCGATATGGATGCAATGACAAGCTCGGGCTTCCATTCTTTCCGCCGACGAACCGGTCAATTTTCCCGTCGGAGTCGCACGTCACGTCCTGAATCGTGCCGCGGCGCGAGGGTTCTTCATCGAGTCGGTGAATCGGGATGATCGGGAAGATCTGGTCGATCGCCCAGCTGTCGGGGAGCGACTGGAACACGGAGAAGTTGCAGAAGTAGCGGTCGATGAGCCGCGCCTCGAGCTCCTCTATGATGTCCGAGTATTCCTCGCGGTCCTTCTGCGCCATCAGCGCCACCGCGTTCACGGTCGCCGTATAGAGCTGCTCGGCCATGGCGCGCGCGCGAAGCGAGAGCACGCCGCTGTTGAAGAGCGACCGCGCGCGCTCCCTCGCGAAGGTCGCGTCATGATACACCTCGCGCGCGTCGCGTCCGGAGATCGACGTGTACGAGTCCTGGAGGTCGTGCAGAATCGTGTGATCGTCGTCGGTGAGCACCGGCAGCTCGACGTCCTGCTGCGACTCGACGTCGATCACATTGAGGAGGAGGAGCGCGTGATGCGCGGTCAGCGCGCGCCCCGACTCGGAAATGAGATTCGGCATCGGGATCTCGAGCTCGCGGCACATCTCGGCGAGCGTGTACACCACGTCGTTCGCGTACTCCTGCACGGAGTAGTTGACGCTGGCTGTGACCGTCGAGCCGGAGCCGTCGTAGTCGATGCCGAGACCACCGCCGACGTCGACGTGGCTCACGCGCACACCAGCGGCGTGCAGCTCGGCGTAGAAGCGCGCCACTTCCTGCAGCCCGGACTTGATGTAGCGGATGTCCGTGATCTGCGAGCCCAGGTGGAAGTGGATGAGCTTGAGCACGTCGAGTCGGCCTATCGCGCGAAGCTTGTCCACCACGCGAATGAGCTCACTCGCACTTAGTCCGAACTTCGACTTCTCGCCGCCGCTCTCGGCCCAGCGTCCGTAGCCCTCGGAGGCGAGCTTGATGCGGATGCCCGCCTGCGGCACCACGCCCATCTCGTCGGCGACGCGGAGGAGCACGTCGAGCTCGCCCTCCTGCTCGATGACGATGAACACCTCGTGGCCGAGCTTCTGTCCCATGAGGGCGAGGCGCATGAACTCCTCGTCCTTGTAGCCGTTGCAGACGATGAGATGATCGGCAGCTTCGGTGAGCGCGAGCACGGCCTGGAGCTCGGGCTTGCTGCCGCACTCGATGCCGACGCCATACTTCGCGCCGAAGTGCACGATCTCTTCGACGACGTGGCGCTGCTGGTTGACCTTGATCGGATAGACGAGGGTGTATGTCCCCTCGTACTCGAACTCCTTGATCGCGCGATCGAACGTTCCGCAGAGTGTCTCGATGCGGGAGCGCAGGATGTCGCTGAAACGGAGGAGCACCGGGAGGCCGACGCCCTGTTCGGCGAGATCCATCGCCATGTTGAACAGGTCGAGCTTGCGATCCGGGCGGGAGAGATCGGGACAGACGACCGCATGTCCCTGCTCGTTCACGTCGAAGTAGCCGATCCCCCAGCCTTCGATGTTGTAGAGCGCGCGCGACTCGTCAATGCTCCACGTGGTCGCTGCGACGGAAGGAGGACTTGCCTCCACTCGAGTTGCCATGCGGCGAATCTTACGGACTGCGTGTGCGCTTCAACAGTACCGATTCCGTCACGGAAAGAGGCGGCGCATCGTCCAGCGGTCGCCGTCGCGCTCGAAGAGGCGGCGTTCGTGCAGGCGGAAGTCGCCCGCGTGCCAGAACTCGATGCGCGCGGGCTTCACGCGGCGCCCGGTCCAGTATGGCGGACGCGGCACGGCTTTGTTCGCATAGAGCTGCTCGACTTCGAGCACACGTCCGCGGAGTTCGTCCATGCTCGAGAGCGTCTCGCTCTGGCGGGAGGCCCATGCGCCGATCTGGCTCTCTCGCGCGCGCGACGCGAAGTACGCCTCCGCCTCGGCGTCGGTCACCGGCTCGACAATGCCCTCGATGCGGATTTGTGTGTCGAGCGCGGCCCAGTAGAAGCAGAGCGCGGCGCGCGGCGTGGCGATGAGCTCGCGCCCCTTCCGGCCGTTGAGATTCGTGTAGAAGACGAAGCCGCGCTCGTCGACGCTCTTGAGCAGGACGATGCGGACGGAGGGCGAACCGTCGGTGCTCACCGTCGCGAGCGACATCGCCGTCGGATCGGGGAGACGTGAGCGGTCCACGGCCTGGGCCTGCGCGAAGAGCGCGCGAAATTCCTCGATGGGATCCATGGGTGAAAGGTATTCGCGCGGCGCGCGAATCGAAGGCGGGCGTTGCGAAGCGGGTGCGTTTCCCGTCCATTACGAGCCGTGACCTACGATCCCAGACTGGTTCCCGTCGCGCCGACGCAGGGCGCGCCTACATCGATCGCGCTGACGCCCTTCTGGATCGGCTCGGCGCCCAATTCGGCGCTGGCGCTACTCCTTCCTGGCGTGGCGTCGCGCCACGTCGCGATCATGGAGCGCGAGGACGGCTTTTATCTGTCACCGGTAGCCGGTGTGCATCCCGCACCGACGCTGAACGGCCGCTCGGTGAGCGGGCTGACGCGCGTGCAGAATGGCGACGTGATCCAGGTGGTTCCAGGATCGGTGTGGCGTCTGGAGACCGGGGAGCCGCTGCCCGTCCAGGCGACGGACAATGAAGGGGGCGAGTTCGTGCCCGTCGCCGCGCGGAGTGGGAAGCGGAAAAAGAAGAGGAAGGCGAAACGCGGCGGCGGTGGCGGAGTCTGGCGCTCGATCGCGATCTGGACGGCAGTGCTCGTAGTGGTCGCGCTGCTCGTCGTCGCGGGGGTGTCGGTGTACCGCGGCGCGACGGACGAGTCGCGGGTGACCCCGCTCTCCGACAACGACGCGACGCTCTTCGACTCGCTGCTGCTGGTGAGCTACGATCACATGGAGCGTGGCTCGACGCTGCTCGATCTCGGGCTCAACGATCAGGCGCTGCAGGAATTCGCGCGGTCGACGAACGTGATCGAGACGAGCCGGCTGCGCGACAACCCGTGGGTGAAGCCGCGGATCGCATCGCTCGAGGCGACGATCGGCGAGATCTATCGAACGCGGAGCCAGAACGTCCCGGCGCAGTACAGGAATGCGAAGGCGACGGTGAGCACCGCTTCATCGCTCAAGGCGCAGCTGAGCGCCGCGGACTTCGCAACGAGATTCGGCTCGATGGAGGCGCGCTTTGCGTCGCAATTTCATCGACAGGTCGTGGTCACCGGACGCGATCATCCCGAACATCTCTCGCTCTATGGCAGGGGCGGAGCGATCGACATGCGCGTCAATGATCTCTCGCGCGATCAGGTGCAGTGGATCGTGGCGAACTGCAGGGCGGCGGGGATTCGCGTGAAGGATTTTTCCACGGACTCCGTGCTGCAGGCGCAGATCCAGAGCGCGATCAAGGCTGGGCTATCGGATCGCGCGGGGACGGGGGTGCATCTGCACGTGGATCGCTTCGCGGACCGGCACGATAGGTACACGGTGAGCTGAGGTAGACAACCTCGGCGCTACGTAAACAAAAACTTGATCCGACTCACATCCGCTAGCACGAACTCATCCCCGTCGTCGAGGTTGTGATCCTCGCCGCGATCGAGCTTCTGGTCGTTCAGCGACGTCCCGTTCTGCGATGAGTCGACCAGCCAGAAGCCGCCGTCCTTCCTGATGATCGAGCAGTGATAGCGGGAGATCACGCTCTCGCTGTCGCTCAGGACGAGGTCGTTCTGCTCCTCCGGCTTGTCGCCCATCGCCGCGCCGATGCGAAAGACATCCTTGTCGAGCGCGATCAGCTTTCCCCGCCCCACGCCGTCGACGACCTTGAGAATCGCCTTGCGCGCCGCAGCGGCTGCTCTCGCGTCCTTGTCGTGATCGCGCTTGGCGCGCAGTAGCTGGATCACCAGCAGTACGCCCGCTACCGCGACGGCGAGCACGATCGCCCCGATGATGAACAGCTTCTTGCGCGTCGCGGCCGATTTCCGCTTGTCCGCGATCGCCGCCTTGAGCGAGACGGCCCGCGGATCGTCCGGCGCCGTCGAGAGGACGTCGTCGACCTGGCTGTCCGCCGTCTTCAGGTCCCCCGCATCGAGCGCGGTCTCCGCCGCACGCAGCTTGTCGCGCTTCGCCGCGACGGCATCCTCCTTCGACTTCTGTGAGGCCGCATCGCGCGCGTGCGCCGCGTCGATGTCCTTCTGCGCCTGATCGAAGCCCATGCGCGCTTCGGTGTCGGAGCCGTCGATGATCAGCACCATCTTGAAGAGCTCCGCTCGCTCCTCGGCGCCCGCTTCGGTCGTATCCCGATTCAGCGCCTTCTCGCGCGCCTGCTTGATCAGACGATCCTTGTCGGCCGCCTGCTCGGGAGTGAGCGCGTTCGGAGGCGTGACCGGCGGCGCCTGAGCCGCGGCGGCAGCCGGTGCGGCCGCGGGCGGAGGTGGAGGCGGCTTCTTTTTTTTCCAGAAGAAGATGCCCTGCGCGTGCGCGCTCGCAGGCGCGAGCGACGCGATCGCGAACGCGGCGCCGAGCAGCACGTGGCGCAGCGCGAGCCCCCGCGTGCGGCGCATCGTCGTCAGACCGCCGCCGGCTCGGCCGGCTCGGCTGGCGCAGAAGCCGGAGCTGCGGCGGCTGCGGCCGCGGCCTTGGCCTTCTTGCTCGCCTCGATCACGGCCGCGTCCTTCGCGACCTGCGCCTTCGTCCCCGTCACGATGAGCACGTCGTCGTCCTCGCGCATGATGCGCACGTGCGATTCGGGCGGCAGCTCGCCGGCGATGATCGTGCGCGAGAGCTCCGACACGACGAGCCGCTCCACCGTACGCTCGACTGGCCGTGCGCCATAGGCCGGATCGTACGCCAGCTGCGCGAGCAGCTCCACGGCGTCATCGTCCGCCTCGAAGGTGACCTGATGCTCTTCCAGCAGTCGCGCGCCGATGCTCGCGAGGTTCATGCGTACGATCTTCGAGAGGATCGGCAAATCGAGCGAGTTGAACGGGATCACGGCGCTGATACGGTTGAACAGCTCCGGGCGCAGCGACGACTGCACGACCTTCATCAGGATCTCCTTCCGCTGCTCGAGATCGTCGGTCGCGGCCATCGATTCCTTCACGCCGAGGTTCGACGTGAGGATGATGATCGTGTTCGTGAAGTCGCAGAAGCGTCCCTTCGCATCCGTCAGGCGTCCCTCGTCGAGCACGCCCAGCAGGATGTCGATGACCTCGGGATGTCCCTTCTCGATCTCGTCGAAGAGCACGATCGAATAGGGCGAGCGTCGCACCTGCTCGGTGAGAAAGCCGCCCTGCTCCGACCCGACGAGACCGGGGCGCGAGCCGATGAGCCCCGACACGGAGCCCGCATCCTTGTACTCCGCCATGTCGATGCGAATGAGCGCCGAGTCATCGTCGAACAGCGCCTCGGCGAGTCCCTTCGCGAGCTCGGTCTTGCCGACGCCGGTGGGCCCGACGAAGAGAAACGACGCGGGCTTGCGCTTCTTGCGCAGGTCCGCGCGCATGCGGCGCGCGGCATCGGCGAGATGGTCCGCCGCGTCGTCCTGCCCGAGCACGCGCGCGCGGAGGCGCTCCTCGAGCTTGAGCAGCCGCTCGCGCTCGCTCTCCATCATGCGCGAAATCGGAATCCCCGCGCGTCGTGCGACGACCTCGGCGATCATATCGGGGCCGACCTCCGCGGGCACCAGCACGCCGGCGGCGGAGAGCTTCGCCCATCGCGCGTCCAGATCGGCCTGCTGGTCGCCGAGGAACTTGAGCGCGCCGTAGCGGAGCTCGGCGGCCTTGGCGACGTCGCCGGCGGATTCCGCAGCGTCGAGCTCGGCCTGCTTCTCCTGCGTCGCCTTGCTCGTGGCCTGCAGCCCGTCCGACACCTCCTTCTCATCCTTCCAGCGAGCGAGCAGTACATCGAGCTCCTTCTGCTTCTTCGCGGCGTCGGCTGTCGCGTTCTTGAGATCGTCGCCCTTCCCGCCTCCCGATCCTTTCAAGGCTTCGATGCGCGCGTTCAGACGCACGAGCTCGCGCTCCTTCTCATCGATCTGATTCGGCTTCGACTCGAGCTGCATGCGGATGCGCGCAGCCGCCTCGTCGAGGATATCGAAGGCCTTGTCGGGGAAGAATCGGTCGCGCAGATGGCGGCGCGCGAGCTTCACGACCGCGTGCAGCGCGTCCTCGCTGATCCGCACGCCGTGGTGCCGCTCGAAATTCCCCTTCACGCCGCGAAGCATCGCGAGCGTCATGTCGTCGTCCGGCTCCTCGACGATCACCTTCTCGAAACGGCGCGCGAGCGCGCCATCCTTCTCGATGTGCTCGCGATATTCGTCGTGCGTGGTCGCGCCGACGCAGCGCAGCTCGCCACGCGCGAGCGCGGGCTTCAAAATGTTCGCCGCATCCATTCCGCCGGCGTTCCCGCCCGCGCCAACCAGGGTGTGCAGCTCGTCGAGGAAGAGGATGACGTCGTCGGTACCGCGCACCTCGTCGACGATCGCCTTGATCCGCTCCTCGAACTCGCCGCGATACTTGGCGCCGGCGACGAGTGCGGTCAGATCGAGCGAGAGCAGCCGGCACTTGCGCAGCGACTCCGGCACGTCCCCCGCCGCAATGCGGAGCGCGAGCCCCTCGACGACGGCGGTCTTTCCCGTTCCCGGATCACCGACGAGTACCGGATTGTTCTTCGACTTGCGCAGGAGCGTCTGGATGAGTGCGCGCGTCTCGACGTCGCGCCCGATCACTGGCGAGAGCTTCCCGTCGCGGGCGCGCTGCGTGAGATCTGTTGCGAACTTCGCGAGCTGGCTCGCACCAGCGTCGGCCGAGGTCTCTTCCGTCGGCTGCATCACAGCCGGATTGTCGAGCGCGGCTCCGATGCGCTCGGCCGTCCACCCCGCATCCTTGAGCGCCGTCGCAAGATCGCCCGAGCGCGAGTCCGTTGCCGCCAACGCAACTTCCAGCGCGCCGACGGTGCTGCTCCCGCGCTTGTCCGCCACGGCGAATGCGCGGTCGAGCAGATCGCGCAGCGAGCGCCCCGCGATCGGCTGGCGTCCCGGCTCGAGCTTCGTCGCATCGCGCTCATCGGGGGTGCGCTCGACCGCGGCGAGTGCCGCCGCCGCGTCGAGCTTCACCTGTGCGGCGACGTGCTGCAGCGCACCGCCCTTGTCGAGCAGCACCTGCATCAGATGCCTGGAGTGGATGTATCCCGAGCCCGCGCGGGCCGCGACGCGCCGCGCGGACTCGAGCGCGGCGGAAAGGTCCATGGCGAGACGACTCAGATCCATCGGGTGCTCTCCTTGATAGACATCGTGTGCGGTACGCCGGCGCGAGCCGCGCGCCGGACGTCGCTCACTTTGGTTTCTTCAGTTTGATGACCGGCGTGCTGAGTGGCGTGTGCTCGGACGGTGTCGATGGCGAGTGCTGCGGCGCAGCGGATGCGACGGGCGATACCGAGGGAGCCGGCGACGACATCGCCGGCGGCGCGACGCTCCCCTCGGCGATGAGCCCGAGACGGCGCTGATAGAGCAGCGCGCCGCGCACGCGATGGCCCGGCTGCACGGTGATCGTGAGCCCAGAGATCGTCGCGACATCGGGCGGTGTATCGAAGTTCATCGCGAAGTTGCGCTGCCCCGGAATCTCCGCGGCAATGTTGCGCGACGTCGGCCGGCTCGGGCCGGCGGTCGAATTGATTCGCAGGTCGACGCGAAGCTCTTCGCCCACCTGCCAGCTCGATGTGCCCTGCGGGTCGCCCATGAGCACGATGCGATACTCGTGGCGCCCCGTAAGATTCATCTGCGCGAAGACGAAGGTGAGGATGTCGCCGTCGCGCTGCGGGTGCCCCGGCGTCGCCACCGAGACGTAGAAGTGCTCGCCGCCGCGGTCGAGCAGGAAGCGCAGCGAGTCGATCGACCGGTTGATGCGATAGTCGATGTACTTCCCCTCGAGCGCTTCGCACAGCCTGCGCAGCTGACCGATCGTCTGCTCTGCGCGTTCGAGTGAATGCCGCAGGTCGTCACGCGGGCTCAGCTCGCGGCGCGTCGACAGCGCCTGTCGCTCCTCCTCGAGCAGCGTCGCGTAGCTCGCATCGGCGCCCGTGAGCGTCTGGAAGAAGCTCTGCGTCGACGCGCTCAGATCCAGCGCGACGGCGATCCGCCTGCCGCAGCGATCGACCTGCTGGAAAAACGCGAACGGCGACATCGCCGGATCGAAGGTTTCGTACGCGACGGTGTCGAGCGCCATCACGGCGCGCTCGATGAAGGCCAGGATGTCGATGTCGGCGCGCACATCGATGCCGCGGCGCGAGACCTGGTCGGCGTAGCGCGCCACCGCGCGATGCAGCTCGGCGAACTCGCCAGCGAGCAGAACGATCTCTGCCTGCAGCGAGCGCCAGCCGCCATAGAGGGAGCTGTGCGCCATCAGCGTGGCGCACGTCGGGATGAAGCGCGGATCGAGCTCGAAGCCAAGCGTCTCGGACGCGCGACGCACCTTCCCGATGGCGAGCGAGTGCGAAAGCGCGTCGGCATCGACGCCGAGGGCGATCGTGTAGCGACTGCGGCGGAGGGCGGCGAAGTTCGGATTCGCATCGTCGCTGCCGACGCTCTCCGGATCCTCTTCCTTTCCGCTGCCGGCCACCAGATAGACGAGCAGCTCATTGGCGCCGGCGAGATCGCCGCGGGGGAAACTCTGGCGGATGAGGCACGACTCATCGATGTCGACGATGTCTCCGTGCGATGTGAGCCCGCGCGCCTGACGGACGGAGATGCTCACCGCGGTGCCATCGTCCTTCACGTCGACCTTCGGGTCGTGGACGCCAAGGCCGCGCTGCGCGGACTCGAGGCGCACGCCGCCACCCACCAACCCCGTTGCGGTCAGGCAGTTGCGAAGCACCCAGCCTACGGTGTTGTCGATGTACCGGTCCTGCAGCTTGAAATGCTCCGGCGTGAGGAGCATCCCCGTGGTCCAGTTGACCGACTTCAGCCCTTCTCCCGTCTCCTCCGGCATTACGCGGATCTCCTTTGCGGCGGTGCGCCAAGATAGCTGTTCACTCCCAGGACCGCTGCATCTTCGTTCGCCTTCGCGCCGCCGACGCGAGCCGGCTGACTCGCATCCCCCACGCGCCACCGCTCCCGCACCGATCGTGCGAGATGCATCGGGAGCACGAGCCGGTACAGCGCGTCGCGCTCGTGCCTCGCGCCGTCACCTGTGTGGGCGCGATACATCGCGAGATCGATGGGCCCGTAGCGCACTTCCACGGATGCCTCATCGCGCAGCCCCGTCCCCGCGATGGCGTCCACCCCCAGTCGCGCGTTGGACATCCCAAGCCGCGTCGTGCCGCCGGACAGTTGTACCATCCCGGCATGCATCGAGACGCGCTCCACCGGCAGAGTAAAGACGAGCCGGAAGGCGATGCGTAGCGCGAGCTCGCGGCCGGCGATGCGGTGCAAGGCCGGCAGCAGCCGCGCAATCGCGAACCATCGCTCCTCGCTCCACCGCTCGGCGGACAGCTGGAAGATCTCCTCGATCCATCGGCGAGTGCGCACCATGTCGTCGGGCGAAGCGACGAAATAGTCGCCGCCGCGACGTACGCGGTGGGCGAGCTTGGCGAGCGGGCTGTCGAAGAGCGCGAACAGTCGATCCGAGCGGAACTCGTATTCATCCTCATCGCGCATCGCGAAGGGCAGCGCGTCGATCGCGCTCGGCCCCGCCACCTTGAGCACGACGCGCGTGCGAGCGGTGAGCGGAGCGCCGGGTGGCGGCGACTGCTCGACGATCGTCCCCGCCTCCCATCCGCGCCCGACACTCTCGATGACGACGCGTGAATCGTCGACGCCGAGCGCGTAAAGCGTCGTCAGCGCGGAGTCGATGCTCTGGCGCGCGAGCCTGCGCGCGCGGACGAGATTGGGCATCCCGAGCGGACCCGTCTCGTCGTCGCTCTCCGCGATCGGAGCGACGAGCGTCGCGATCGCCTCCTCCTTCGTCGCGGCCGGCTTCTGCTTCTCCGGCGTTGGGCTCCCGGGCTCCGCTCCCTTGACGCGTTTAGGCATGGGGCAGCACCGTCACGCGCACACCGCGCCCCATGATCACGCGCTGCTGCAGATGATTTTGCAGCAGCGTGCCGAGGCGTGGCAGCTCGGAGTCCGGATCCGCGAAATCGCTCGGCGCGACGTGCACCTCGACGACGTCGACCTGCCGCACGCCGTGCGGTCCGAGCTCCGAGGTCGTGGACACGTCGACACTCTTGATGCGTGGCTCGAACGCGCGCGCGGTGATCTCGACGTCATCGATGGTCACGACGCGATCGCGCGTGCGCAGGAGCTCGGCGAAGCGCACGCGCGCGTCCGCGTAGGGGGGCGGCGCACTCCCGCCGCGCGAGACCGCGAGGTTGGTCACTCTCGCGGTCACGTTCGAGAGCGGCGACGCGATCCGTTTCACGGAGCCCACCTCGATGCCGTTCGCGCGCGCGCCGTCGCAGAACAGAAAGCGCGCCATCGCGTAGCCGTCGAAGCGCCCCGTGGGCAGACGATGCGGCCGGCACTCGAGCTGTCCGCTGCGAAAGCGGTAGCGCCCCGCGTCAGTGGGCGCGGAGATCGAGGAGTCGTTTACGTACGCGTCGCCCTTCTCACCGCTGACACTCAGCAGACCGAGCAGATATTGATCGGTGCGCCCCTCAGGTCGCAGCGTGACTGCGCTCCCCATGCGATCGAACTGGATGCGCTCATTGTAGATCTCGATGTTGCTCGCCGTCACCGCATGCAGTGCGACGCGCTGCAGCTCATCCGCAACGCGCGTCAGTCCGGCCGGGAGCGGCACTTGCACCCAGATGAGCGGCCGGTCGAGCGCATCCTGCTCCTTTTCCGGCAGCAACATTGCCAGCCCCTCGGCGAAGCGCGTGGGGGGTGCGGACGTCGTGCGGCGCTCCAGAGGCACCGGCGGAAAAACGACGCACTGCTTGCCGTAGCTTCCCGCCGAGAGTTCGAAGGCGCTCGCAACATCCGCGGCGGCGTCCGACGCGGAATCCATGGCGGCGATCACCTCATCGTCGGCGCGCGAGGAATCGTTCCAAACGAGCCGCGTCACACCTCCGCGCCCGTGATTTGCGCGGAGCGTTCCCTCTTCCGACACGGCGCCGTCCGTGGAAAGAATCTGCCACGGACTACGCGACACGGCTTCGACGAGCGGACTCTCGGCGCTCGTGACATCGAGAAAGAGCCCGAGGCCGCTGAGATGCGCGGCGTCGGCGTCGAACGCCATCAAGAGCGTTGGCGGCGCGTTGCGCAGCTCGAGCGAGGTGCTGCCGGGGAGAATTGGTGTCGTGCGGACGCGCGCGCCGGCTACGGAGTGGAGCCTCCCGTTTTCATACACACCCGCAAACGCCAGAGACGTGGACGAGATCTCGATCGATTCGTCGATGGTGAATCGGATCTGCTCGCCGCTCGGCGCGTTGCCGATGAGCTCCGTATCGAGCGCGAGGCGTTCGCGCTGCTCGATCCCGGAAAACGCGATGACGATCTGCGCCGGATGCGCAAGTCGCGCCGGCAGAGCGAGTCCGTTGAGGAGATCGTCCAGCACCGCGACGGGAAAGACGTATTCCGACTCCTGGTAGATGCGTTCGAGCTGCACCGCAAATGCCTGAAAGAGCGCGCCGAGCACGGGATCTGGCTGCGGCTGGGTTCCAAAGCGGATCGCGACGGCCGACTCGAATTCCCGACGCATCTCGGCCGCGAGATCCGCCGCCGAGCGCGTGGCTCCGCCGAGCACGCCGGCGGAAGGAATGCGCCCCCCCTGATTGGAGCGCTGTGCGGTGGTCACGAATCGCCTTCGCGCGAAACCTTGAAGATATCCGTCGGCTTCGGATTCTCGCGCCCCGTCGCAACGCCCTCTCTCGCTTCCGGCTCGACGAAAATCCCTCCCTGCGTCGGCGGCATCACGAAGGCGGGCGGATTGATGTTCGTGAGCGGCGCCGACACGACGTTCTGCGTCGAGCCCAGCGTGACGACGTTGATCCCCTGGATCACGGACCCCGAGGCCGACAGCTCGACGGTGCTGCCTCCAGCGAGCATTGCGATGCGCGCATTCGACTGATGCACATCTTCCCCCGTCACCTCGCTGAAGCGCACGCCCTTCACCGATGTCTGTTCATCGCCCTTGACGATCCGCGTCGCATCCTTGTCCACGAGCTCGACGAGATTCTTGCATTCGAGCTGGATGCGGTCGCCGGCAGAGAGAAAGAGGTCGCCGTCGGAATGGATGGTGATGCGCGCCGCGCCATTCACGCCGTTGCTGAGCTGAATCAGACAGACGCCGCTCGGGGAGTGGATCTCGACCATTCCATTGTCGTCCATCACGATCGCGTTACCGCTCTTCGTGACGATGCGCTTGGGCGCGGCGCCGGGACTCACGTCGCGACCGTTCCACGCGCTCCCGAGAATGTAGGGATGCTCAGGATCGCCTTCCTCGAAGGCGATGATCACCTCGTCGCCGATCTCAGGCAAAAACGCGATGCCTCTGCCATTGCCGGCAAAGGGCGTGACGTATCGTGCGAACAGCTCCAGCTCGGGACGTGCCTGCGCGCCGTCCTTGAGCCGCACCTTGATGCGACCCAGTTGCTGCGGATCCACGTTGTCCAGCACTTCGCCCGTGGTCAGCCCGAACAGCAGCGCGCGCGTCGGCTGCACGGCGTTGGAGAAGTTGACCCACGGTGTTGCGGTGAACGTGTTCGTGTACTGTTTGCCGTCGAAGACGTGCGAGACCTTGGTGAGGCCAAGTACACCCGGCGGATTGTCGAGCTTGAAGTTCACGCCCTCGCGAATGTCTATGGTATCGCCCACGAGCAGATCGATGTTCGTCGAGCTGCCATCGATCGTCACCGCGCTGCCGCTGACTCGCTCGGCCTCGCGCTGCATCGCATCGCGGAACTCGAACAACGTGCTCGAGCGGGACGCCGTTTCGTAGAAGTTGCCAACGCCGGCTGACTGCAGTGCTTTCCCCCGCTTCTTCACCGCATCGGTGAGGTTCGTCGCGCCGGAGGCGGGCGCATCCTGCGATCGATCGAAGAGCGAGATCTCGACCTTGCGCTGAAACTCGTAGTACGCGCCCTTGAACCGGTTATTCCTCGGAACGATGCGCGACGTCAGCGCCTGCAGGTTCTGTCCCCACGTAAGATCGTGTCGCTTGTCGTCGAAGCCGTGGCGTATCTCCATTCCCTGTTCAAGGGGGCGCACGAAGCAGTCGTGATCGTCCGCAAGCCGGCGCAGAAATTCGAAGTCCGATTCCCCCGCCTGCCGGTAGTCCGCGACGCGGTTGACCGGCGGCGGCGCGCCGATCGTCACCTCGAACGCCGCCGCGACAGTGGTGAGGCTGCCGCTCAGCACGTTCCCCTTGTGGTGCCGCGCGCTGAACTTCGCCGAATCCGACACAGCCGTGATCACGAAGAAGGAGCCACCGCGAAGCTGATGCTGCTCTTCGCAGCCGTCGCCCACTCCGACGAAGACTTTGGCGCTCTTCTTCAGCACATCGTCCGTGAGCGTCACCGTCACCGGCGGCTCCACGAAATCCGACAGCTGGAGCGGCTTGCTCGGATCGCGATGAAATGTGATCGAGAGGCGATGGTGATCGCCGAGCACCTGTGTGATCTCGAGTCGCTCGACCTCGCGGTCGCGCAGCGTGACGGAACCGATCGTCGCTTCGATGCGGATGGCCATGCCGCCCTAACCCGCGACGGGCGCCGAGGCGACGACGTTGCCGTAAGCCGGCTTGCCATCGATCAGCAGCGTGATGTCGAAATTGCGCTCACCTTGTACGCGCTCGCGCGGCCGTCGCACGGATGACACGCGGGCCCAGCTCACGCCGAGCCCCGCAAAGGCTGCATTTAGCGCGGACACGAGCCGTGGATGCTCCTGCACATCGGCGCTGGCATCGGCGAACAGCTCCTGCAGACCGAACCATGGCGCGTGCGGCCACGCCTGACGCGATGTGGCGGCCATCGCCTGCACCATGCCGAGCAGCGAGGCGACCGGATCGGTGCGCTCGAGCTGGCCATCCGGGGTAATGCGGAGCGGCAGCGACAGCATCCGCACGGACGATAGGGGCGCTGTCACGAGGTGAGCGTCAGATTACCAATGTTGTCGTCGTCGGTCACCACCGCGAACGTGCAGTGCAGCAGTTGGTCGGCGCGACCGAGCCGCGTGCCCGTAGTAGCGTCGCTCGTGCCGAAGCTGGATGCGCCGGTGGTCTCCGGCCGATAGAGCTCGTATTCGCAACACCATCCTGAAAATGAGAGCTCCCGCGCCAATTTGTCGTCTCCGGTGTCTCCCGAAATTGGATTGCGCCACTCGAGCTTGAACTTCTGAACGATGTCGTCGGGCTGAATCGAGATTTTGAACAGCTTCGCCGGAACATCCGTGCCCGGCATCGCCTGCAGATCGAGAATGATGTGCACACGAATGTCGAGCGACGAGCCCGTGCGGCGGCCCATCGCGCTCACGTCGCGCGTCACTTCGACGCGTGCATCCTCCACCTCGAAGACGATGCCGCCATCTTCGATGGTGAAGAAGATCGTGCCGAAGCGCGCCGAGTTTTCACCGGTCATCGACTCGTGAGGTGCGGGGTCTGTGACGAAAACGTGATGCGGCGGATCTCGCCGCACCACGCGTCATGTACTACTTCGTGAACTTCAGCGCGCCGTAGCCCTTGTCCGTGGTCGTGGCAGCGAAGGTGACGAGCATGATGTTCGACATCAACATCGACTCCGTACGATGATCCGCGATCGACATTCCGCCCTTCCCCGGACCGTCCGTGAGATCCGACGTCGGCGAGCCAGGATTGAAGAACTCGAACGCCGTGACGCTCCCCTGAAATTCGAGGTTCGCGAGGACGTTTGCGCCCTTCGCCTCGTTCGTGAACCAGGTGATCGAGACCTTCGCGAGCAGCTCGTTCGCGAACATCGACTTCCACACTTCCATGAGCACGTCCTGCGTGATGCGCGACTCGTCGCTCGCATTCACCCAGGCGCTGATCCCCTGGATCTGATGGCGGCCCGTCGCCAGTCCGGTCGCCGCATCACGCGGCGACGCAATGCGCACGCGCGCCTCGTTCGGCCACAGGTCGATCTTCCCCGCCTCAATGTGACAGGCGCCGTAAGTACGAGCAGCCATTGCCGTTCCTCGTGATTGGGTTCGTGATGAATCGCCGGCAGCCGCCGGCGAGTGATTCGGGGAAACGATCGCCGCTCAGCGGCGCGTGAAGAGCCCCGTGAGCCATGAGACGACGCCGCCCGGCGCCGACCCCTCCGACGCGGCGGGTGGTGCCGCGGGCGGCGCCGCCGGTGCTGTGACTGCGGCCGGCGTCACTGGCGCCGGGTCCTCCTCCACGAGCTCATTGCGCGGGAGTCCGCGCGACGAGAAGTTCATCTTCGAAAAGTTCGCCCCATGGCCGCGCGCATTCCCACCAGTCCCGCGAAAATCGCGCGAGATGTTCACGCCCATGTCGTCGTGCGAGCCCACGCGCAAATCGGGCTTTTGCGGCGCCGGCGACTCGTCATCGCCCGCACCGGGCGCTTTCCCGTCGCCGGCCGCCACTACTTGGCCTCTTCCTTCGAGAAGTTCGGCGTGTCGATCTTCAGGTTGAACGTCTCCGCCGGACCAACCGGCAGCACCTCCAGCCCCATGTCCAGCACGCCCATCGCGAACTTCTCCTCGGCCATGTCGATGTCGAGGTTGAAGTCGTAAATGGTGCCCTTCTGCTTCTCGCTGCGGAGGAACTCCTCGATCGGATCGCGCACTTGCGACTTCACCAGATCGCGCGTGAGCCGCTGCTCGGCGACGCGGCGCAGATACACCGAGATGCGACGCTCGAGATACCGCAGCACCCGGTACGACGTGAAGAACTTGAGCACGCCGTTCGGATCTTCGGCCTGCGACCGGCTGCCGACGAAGCAGAGATCATTGTCCTCGTTGCGGATGATGGAGACGACCTGCCGTTCCATCGAGAGATGCTCCATCTGCGAGATGCGCGGCTCGATGCGCGACTTCTCCACGCCGCGGATCTTGCCGAAGATCATCCCGACGGGACCCTGCGCGATGCCCCCGCCCGTCGTGCGATCGGCTCGTGCGAGCGAGCCCGCGAAAAGCATCGACGCCGGCGAATAGAGATCCGCATCCTCCGAGTCGCCATCCGGCTCCTCGAACCAGTGCTTCTCGCGCAGCTTCACGTAGCCCGCGATCACGACATCCGACGCAGCCTTGTCCTCGGGGCGCTTGAGGAATTCATAGGCACCGCCGTCCGTGCGGAACTGATCGCTCAACGAGCGGAAGGACTTCTCATCCTTCAAATCGCCAATGAGCAGCATCCCCCACTTGTTCGAGATGTCCTCGAGCCGCTTGCGCACGACGTCCGGCACGTAGCCCGGGACGACGAGATTGCAGATGAACTGGCGAAAGTTGAAGCTGTCGTTGCGCCCCTGCACGAACTCGTCGAGCGCCACGATCGTCGAGCTGTCGACGTCGCTCGTGATCGCCTTCGTGTCGGCATTGAAGATGAAGAACTCCACCGGCGGACGCTGCACGCTGTCGCGCACTTCGGAGTTCTCGAAGAAGAGCTGGATCTGCTTGTAGCTCTTCTCGAGCGGACGGATCTGCTTGTAGACCGCCTTCAGCACCTCGTCGCGCACCTTCTCCATGTCGGCGATGGCGGCGTCGAGCTTCTTGAGCGCTTGCGCGTGGCTGTCCGACTGCGAGAGCAGTGCGGAGAAGCTCGCAACGCGATCGAGAAACTGGTGTGCAGATTCGGCGGTGAAGATCTCGCCGAGCGAGGTCTTTGGCGGCGCGGGGTGGATGACGTTGAAGATCTCCTCGATCGCCTTGCCTGCCGCCTTCTTCCCGATGATGTCGAACGTCGTGCGTGTCTTGACTTCGTCGCTCATGATGCGGCTCCTTCGCCACCGGCGATGTTGCGAAGCTGCTGCTCGAACTCCGCAACGGCGTCGATGATCTCCTTGCGCTGATCCGTGTTCTCCCACGCCTTCTTCACCGAGAGCACGGCAAAGCGTTCGCGCATGCGGTGAAGGAGGTCGATGCGGCTCTGCAGATCCGCGAGATCGTTGCGCTTCCCCGGCTCGCGCGACCGGATCTTCTTCGGATCGAAATCCTTGAGGCTCTTGAACTCGAGCTCGGCGACGAACTCGGTTCCTTCCTCACCGACGGTCGTCTTGAAATCCAGCTTCGGCTTGAACTTCTCGAACGCCTCGGCCAGGCTGCTCACCTTCGTCGGCTGATCATCCTCGGGGCATTCCTGACCAACGCGGTCGACCGTCATCGGGAGGACCGTTGCGGTCGTATCCGTCGGCACTTCACGTGGTGCGGAGCGGACACCCGCCCGCGAAACCTTCACAACTGGCATCTATTTCCTCCTCGGGATGAACCGCGCACCAGCATCACAATGAACGAACGATTCCGACTGCGAACGAATGTGCACGAGACATGTTACGGCGCCGTTACTTTGCCCGGCGCGCGAACGAGCCGGTGATCTCGGTAGGACGACGTGGCGGGACTTCCGTGACCGCACGAAGTCCACCACCTCTCGCCAGCGCCTGCTCCGGCGCGGCGGATTTCGGCGCCGCGCGGGTTGCAACTGCCGGAGATATGCTGTCTGCCAGCTTCGACGCCTGCGGGCCTGCCATCGCCACCGACTCGTCCGGCCAGAGCATCCCGGGAAGCAAAAACCAGAGCACGAGCGCGAGCACTGCAAGAAATCCAAACACGAGCACATTGCTGCCGACGCGGGGCTGTCCGTGCTCGAACGAGGTGATCCCCTTCGCTGTCGCGGCTCCGGTATCCGCTACGCCGCTGAACGCAGGGAGCGCGTAGAGCGGAGGAGTCCATCGCCCCGCCACCGCGGCGGCACAGCAACCACGACCATCCCCGCGACTCACCGTGAGCGGGAATACCCCGCGGGCGAGCCGTGTGCGAGCCCAGATTGGTGCGGGATAAGTCAATGCGCGCGTTGTAAATAGCGCTTCGCGTATCCCTGTAAACACCCGATGCAACAGCAGCGGATCTTCGGCTACTAAATACCGCTCGCCATTAGTGCCCGCAAGTGCCTGGAGGTCCGCTCCGTCCGGCGCGTCGCCAATCCCCACGAGCCACACATAGCTGCCGCTGCTCGCGACAGCATTTACGGCCGCATCGCGCCCCTGTGCGCCCGTCAGCAACCCCGGGTCGTCGGTCGCACGCACATCGTTGCGGCCGTCGGTGATCACCAGCAGCGCACCCCATGCATCCTTCGGCGCGCCTTGCAGTGCGCCCTTTACGACCTCCGATCCGATCTCCACCGCGCTGTACAAGCCAGTGTTCCCCTCCGGCTGCGGAAGCGCGTCCACCTGCGCGAGCGCGCTCTGCGGATCGGTGAATGTCGCCGCACGAATCCTCGGCGCGAGATTCCGGCTCGCGAACGGGGCTACCGCGACGCGAACGGAAGTGCGCGGCAGCTCGGAGATGAAGGTGCGCAGCGCGGACCGCGTGAGCTCGATCCCCGCGCCCTTCATGCTTCCACTGATGTCGACCAGCACGAGCAGCGTGAGCGGATGCGCGATCGTCGCGGTCGAGCGCGCGATGCCGCCGCTTAGTGGCACCCCCGCGAGCTCTCCCTTCCAATCCGATGCGCCCGTTGCATCGCCGGAGGCGCGCGCCTCTTCCGGACGCAGTGGAACGGTCGCGCTGATGCACGGTACGTCGGAGCTTTCGCTGCAGCGAACGATCGTCACCGGCGCTGCTGTCGTCGCAACCTGCGCTCGCGCGTGCACCGCGAACGAAGTGACGAGCGCCGCGGCGATCGCTGCCGAAGGACCGATCCGCATCACGCGCTCACCCGGCGGCGCCGGCGAAAGCGGTACTGCGCGTCGCCGATCGCAATGCGGTCTTCGTTGACGAGCTCCGTCGGCGCGGCGATCGCTTTTCCGGAGACGCGCACGCCGCCGCCCGCCGACGGCACGACGCGGCATCGCGTCGCCTCGCACACGACGCTCGCCGCCGCGCTGCCATCGCGCTCCAGTGGAACGGTCGTCCCATCGAGCAATCCCCACTCGCGCAGCCGCGTCAGTCCGATGCGTCCGCTGCCGCCGCGCTCCAGCTCGAGGATCGCGACGGAACGGCGCAGCGACGGGGCGCACACCCCCACGCCCACTCCTGCGCCAACGATCGCAAACGCGAGCGCCTGCCAGAGCTCCGATGGCCCCGGCAGCGAATACAGAATGCCCGCAACGAGCCCCGCGAGTGCGCCGTATCCGGCACCGTCGGCGGTTCGTCGCTCATCGTCCTGCCACCAGCGCATCCCGAGCGTGAGTCCGAGCGCGGCGCCGAGCACGACCCAGGCGACGATGCGCACGACCGGGAAGATCGCCGGCGTCAGCCTCGGCGCGAGCACGCCGCCGAGTCCCGCGCCCGCCGCTCCGCCCGCGACTCCACCCACGAGCCCGAGCGCGATGCCGAACAGGATGCCGAGCGGCACGCTCGCACGACGACGCAGCGCATCGCTCCCCGCGATGAACGCCCCCGCGAACACGCCGAGTATCCCGCCCTCCGCCAGATCGAGGCGTGCGTAAGTCGGGAGCGCATCACTGAGGTCCGTAATCGTCGAGCAAACAAGCCACGCGAGCAGCGCGCCCGACATCCCGCTCACGGCGGCGGCATACGCGCCCTTCGGAACGAACGGCGCCAGCGCCGGAATCTTCATCGCGCGCGCACGGCGTTTCATGTGAAGCTCGATCGTGCGCTGCGGCGAGATGCCGAGCTGCTGCGGCGCCTGCGTCGTGTCGAGATCGCGGCCGCCCCACATCACCGTGAGCTCATCCTCGGCCGCGCCGGAGATCACGACACCGGTGCCGCGCAGCTCCTCGAGAATCTGGCGCACCTGCGGGCCAAGCGGCCGGTCGTCATCGAGCGTGAACTGCGTTCGCTGCAGCCCGCGCTCCGTCGTGAACTCAACCGCGTATGCAGGCATCGATGTCGGCTAAGGGCTTCGTGACTCTGTCGTCCCTGGATTCACTCGCGGCGCGGAGAGCCGTCACGAGCAGTATGCGCGAGATCAGAACTTCAGGTTGCGCTTCTTTGCTTCCTTGATCGCATCCGCGTAGCCCTGTTTCGCCGACTTGATGTACAGATCGTTCGCCGCCGAATCGCTCTTGGCGATTCCACGCCCCTTCGCATACATCGCCGCGAGGTTGAACTCCCCCTGCGCGTCGCCCTTCGCCACAGCGACCTGAAAGAGCTTCACCCCTCGCGTCTCGTCCTTATGCACGCCCTTGCCATCGATGTACATCGCGCCGAGTCGATTGAGCGCGTACAGGTTGCCCTGATCGGCAGCGCGCTGGAACCACGCGGAGGCCTCGGCTTCATCCTTGTCGACGTCGTCGCCGCTGAGATACGCGCGGCCGAGCTTCACCTGCGAATCCGCGTCGCCCAGAAGCGCGGCTTTACGGTACCAGTCGAGTGCCTGCTTGGGATCCTTCGGCACGCCACGTCCCTGCTCGTACATCGACGCGAGCTGGAAGGTCGCGTCGCGATTGCCCGTCTGCGCCGCCTTCCGGAACCAGATCGCCGCCTGCGCGGGGTCCTTGTTGACGCCAAGCCCCTGATCGTAGATGACCGCGAGATTCCGCTGCGCCTGCTGATTTCCGGCGTTCGCCTCGCGCGTGCACGCGAGCAGCGCCGCTGCGTACTGCTTGTCGCTGTAGGAGTTGAGACAGCTCGGAGCGGACGCGGGGCGGGGAGCGACAGGGGTCGTCACCGGCGGAGGCGCCGGAGCGGCTGCAACGGTCACCGGCTTCATCGTCGGAGCGAAGCTCGATGACTGCCCGGCGATGACCTCCACGCGCTGCGACTCCGTCCTGAATCCCGGCGCCGACGCAACGAGTTGATATTTGCCCGGGAGCAGCGAGAGCTCCCTGTCGGTGACGGCCTTGCCGTTGACCGTCACGCGCGCGCGCGCTGGGAGCGATCCGATCGAGATCTTCCCGCTGTCGGGCGTTGCAGCGACGGGCGGTGGCACAGTCGGCGGCGCTGCGGGGATGACCACGTTCGCCGCCGGACCCTGCGTAGCGTCCGGCGCGCCCTGCTTCATGTCCGAGAAGATGAACAGTCCACCACCCACGAGCAGCAGCGCGCCAATGACGGCGATCGGGATGATCGGCGCGCGCTTCTTCGGCCGCGTCTCCTCCTCCTCTTCCGCCGCATCGTCCGGCACCATCACGCTCGGCGGCGTCACACTCTTCGCGGTGGGCTGCGGGGAGCGCGAGGACGGTGCGGCTGCGCGCGACGGCGGTGCGCTTGCGGCCTGCATCATCGATGTCGGAGACGCGTACGTCGCTCCCAGCGACGCAACCAGCGGCTTGATGACCTGGGTGACGCCGAGCGCGTAGGACTCGCTGCCGTCGCTCTCCTGCTCGCGCGTGAGACGGAGTGCGACGAGGCGGCCGCTCTTGAGCTCGCGCGCGAAGTAGACCACGCCACCGCCCTCGGAGCGCTGCATCTCGCCGAGCACTTCGTACTCGCCTTCAGCCGCGCTCTGAACTGCCTTGAGCAGCTCTTCCTGCGATGCCTCTCCCGAGCGCGTGCCCGAGAGATCCTTTCCGCAGTTGCTGCAGAAACGACCCCAGCCGACGAGGTCGACCTTGCACGACGGGCACTTGTTCCCCATGGCGGGGACGGATGCATCGAGCTCGCGCACGACGCTCAGCTCGAACTCGCTGCCGTCGGGGCGCAGCTTCAACGCCGCGAGCTTCTGCGATGCGCGCTCGCGCGCGAGGTAGACGACGCTTCCACGCTCCCCACGACCCATTTCGCCCAGTATTTCGTATTCTGCGGCCGCCGCGTCCTTCACTGCGCGCAGCAATTCGTCGTCGCCACCCTGGCCCCCCGGCGATCCAGTCAGCCGCGTAGACCCGGTCTGTCGCTCCATAGCTTCTCCGGCAGATAAGTCGTAAGCACTCTACAGCTACAGTAAGATGCCGGGGTGCGTATGGAAAGGTATGCGACCACTGAATTTACGGAAGTTACGTCGGGGGCTTGTAGGTCTTGGGTTTGAAGGTCGGCGGCTGCTGCTGAATGTCGCTGCCTACCGAATCTGCGCGGTGACGGGCGCTGTCGTCGATCATGTTGGTGATCGCGTCGACCTTGATCGACGGCATGGCTGGAGCCGCGATCACGTCTTCGGCTGCGGCCGGCGTCGCAGCGACATGTGTCGCGTGCTTCGCGTCGACGGGCGGGCCTTCGTCGCGCGCCGAGGGAGAGGCAGGAGCGCTGGGGTTGAACAGCGGCTTGATGACAGCCGGCTCGAGCTTCGGCGCCGGGGCTCCGGCCTTGGGAGCCGCGGCCTCAGGCTTGGATGTCGGGACGATCGCGCTGGTGACCCCTGGCTTGACCACGCTCGCCGGCGGGCCAGCAGGGGCGGAGTCGTGCCTGACGGCGAGGGTGTCCGTCGGTGCGGCCACGATCTGCTTGGGCTTCGCCGCAACTGCGGCAGCGGCTGGTGTGGGTGCGCCTTCCATGCGCGAGAGGAAGTACCACCCGCCGCCGGCGATGGCGCCGAGCACCAGCACCCCCACGAAGATCTTGAGCCACGGGCGGCGCGGCTCGATCGGCCAATCGAGGCTGATCTCGGGACGCGGATCCGAAATACGATGCGTCGTCGGCGGAGGCGACTCGTGCACGATCGCGTTTCGTCCCGACGGCGTCTCTGCCACTAGTCGCGCGAACGAGTTCGTGAAAGGACTTTTCGCGTGCGCCTCGTGCTCGATCTCGGGCTCCGGAGGCGCACTGGCTGCCATCTGCGGAGCGGTGTTGTGCGCGAGCGGCGGTGCCGCGGCGATCGGATGGAAGGCGAGCGGTGACTCCTGCGCCGGCATCGTGGGTGATGCCGCCGCTCCGTGCGAGCCGTTGCCATTCCCGTTGCGCGCGGGAATCGCGACCGTTCCGTTCGATCCGCTGTTACGCTGCACGGCGGGCGAACGCATGCGATCGAAGGTCGGGGCCTCTGTCACCTCGATCCACGGGAGAGACGTGCTGCGCGTGGTGCGCACCGGCGGCGGCGACACGGTGAACGACGGCGGCGCGGCGACGGGCGGCTTCGTCGCCGGCGGCTCCGCCATGGGGGGGTGGGAGACGGCGGCCGGCGCTGCAACGGGAGTCGGCGCGGCCACGGGCTTCGGCGCGACGGGCGGCGGCGCGACGGGCTGCGACGCGACCACGGGCTGCGACGCGACGGGCTGCGGCGCAACGGGCTGCGGCGCCGGAGCCATCACGGCGCGGCGCGACTGAAGCGCCGCGCGTGCGGCGACGACGACCGGATGATCCGCACCCATTGCGCCTTCGCGAACCAGAAGCGCGCGCTCGCGATGCTGAATCTCTATGTCGAGCCGTCCGCGAGCCCCACTAATCTCGGCCAGCGTCTCGAGCGCGGTCGCTACGGCAAGGTCGTTGGGGAGCTTCAGCTTCTCGCGAATCTCGAGCGCACGACGGGCGAACTGCTCACCGCCATCGTAGTCCGCCTGATGCAGGCGTACCTTTGCGAGGCTCGTGAGAATTGCGGCAATCTCCGGATGGCTGGCGCCGAGCGCCTGCTCCTTGATGGAAAGGAGCCGTGCGAGGAGCGGGCCCGCCGATGCGTACTCGTTCCGGCGAAAGTAGAGGCGCGCAAGATTGTTCAGCGTCACGGCAACGTCGGGATGCGATTCGCCGAGATGCTGTTCGCTGATGCCGAGGGCGCGCTGGAAGAGCGGCTCCGCCTGATCGAGCTCGCCGCGTGCGTAGTGGAGCGCCGCAAGATTGTTGATGTTCTGAACGAGTCCGAAGTGCTCGGGGCCAAGGACACGTTCGCGAATGGCGAGCGCACGATGAAAGAGCGCCTCCGCCTGCGCAAAGTCCTTCTGCTTGTATTTGAGCTGCCCGAGGTTGCTGAGGCTCGAGGCCAGGCGCACGTTGTCGGCGCCGAGTTGCGTTGCCTCGCGGATGGCCGCGAGAAACGACTGCTCTGCGCGCGCGTAGTCGCCGTCGGTGAATGACAGGCGACCAGCTTCGTTCTGCTGCTCCCAGCGAGTTTCGATCGTGTCGTTCATTGCTCCTCCCTTCGATAAGACGCGGAGGGGCGCTCGCTGTAACCGGATGAGCACGGCAAGATTCAGGCGCCGGGCGAGGCACGAAAATGCCTCTCTTGCGGCTTTTATTCGGGAGCATATCTTGAATTTTCCCTCGCCGCATCTCCCCGAGTCCGCGATTACGACGATGCCCGACCGCTCACCGCCGCAACTCTCGCCTGATTTCCCTGCCCTGCGCGGGCTGACGCCTGTCATCATCGTCGAAAATGTCGCCGAGTGCATGGCGTTCTGGATCGACCGGCTGGGCTTCGAGCTGACAGCGGAGGTACCGGGGCAGGATGGCTCGCTCGCGTTCGTGATTCTGCAGCGAGGGGGGATCGAGATCATGTACCAGAGCCGCGAGAGCGTGCTCGCAGACGGCATCAGCATCCGAGCCTCGCTGGATGGGCATTCCATCGCGCTCTTCCTCACGGTGGACTCCATCGACGAGGCCGAGCGCGCGATCGCGGGAGCACCAATCGTGAAGGCGCGCCACGACACTTTCTACGGAAGCACGGAGATCTACGTGAAGGAGCCAGGCGGCAACACCGTCGGCTTCTCGCAAATGCGATAGCGCTGTCAGGGGCGGTAGCGCACCGATGCGTAGAGTTGGGTGTGGTGGCGCACCGGGCCCGTGAGCGAGTAGCCGAGGCCGCCGAGCAGCGTCGCGCCGGGCTCACGCACGATCCAGATACCATCGGTGTGCCAAGCCCCCTCGAAGCCGACCACCTGTGCCCAGCTCCCCACCTCATCGTTGGCACTCCCGATCCAGTAGTACGGACGCCAGATCGGCCCGGGGAGGGAGACGCGTAGCGTCGCGATCGCGGAGCCGGTCGCGCTGGCGATCGGCAGCGCAGCCATCGGAACGCGCTGCGCGAGCAGCGATGAATCCATCAACGGCGGAGCGAGCCCGCCGAGTGCGAATCGCTCGAACTGCGGCGCGGACTCCGACACGAGACCGTAGAGTCCATCGATCGCGAGCTCGTGTCCGAATCCCTTCACCGCGAGGGCGCCGGTGAGCACCGCGCGCTTCCACCCGTCGTCGCCGAGCCTCCCTCCGTCGGCGGTGAGCGCGAGCCGTTCCGAGACATGCCAGTCGCTCGGCGTCTGCAGCGCACCGGCGTGTATCGAGAGCTGCGCGACGGCGCGCTGCATCGACGGCATGCGGAGCGGGTCGACCGTACCGAAGGACGCCATCGCGCGCGCGCCGACATCGCGCGACTGCGTGTCGTGATCGAGCTCCGTCCACGCCGAGAGCGCGCGGTATCTCGCATCGAGCACCGGCGGCGCATCGAAGTCGTGCTGGCGCGACGGCTGGTTCTCGAGCGCAAAGGCCTCGACGCCCACGAGCGGTCGGCTTCCGCGAAATACCGCCCCGATCGACGCGCCGCGCCAGCTCGAGCGGTCGCCCCACTGCCCCTGCAGGAGCCACGTCAGCTTGCCGACGGGATCCGTGCCGGCGAACGCGAGACCGAGCGCTTTGCCCTCGCCCGCCCAGCTTCCCGACAGGAGAAGTCGCTGCTCCCGCGGACCCAGTCCGTACGACCGGTCCTTCGGTATCGGCGCGGTGCTCAACGAATCGAGCGTGGCCGTCAACGGCTGATCGCGCACCCATGGAAAGCGTCCGCGCACGCTGTCCGCGCGCGGAGCGGCGGCGTTCAGTCGCACGCGTGCGAGATCGAGTCCGCGCGCGTGGAGGCGCAGGAAGTACACCCACCCGCTGGCGCTCACCTCGGGATCGATCGCCGCGCCGCTCACGTTGGTGAGCAATGTCATCGCGCCCGTGCGGCGCTCGACACGCGCGATGTTCGGCACGCCGCCGGTCTCGGTGGTGACCACGAGCTCAGCATCGCTGCGCGCGAAAGCCGGCGAGTACGCAGCGGCCTGCGCATCGCCGACGATCGCGATCTCGCCGCCCACCGACGGCATCGTCGCGAGGCGCCAACCATCGCGGCGCTGCACCGCGAACGCGATCGCGCGTCCGTCGCGCGAGAAGCGCGGGCGATTGTAGAGATGCGTGCGGTCGCCCGCGGCAACAATCGTGATCGCGCCACTCGTCAGATCGATGCGCACGAGATCACACCTCCCGCCCGCGCAGCGATCGGCGACGGCGGTGCGGCCATCGGGCGACGGATCGGCGTGGCGGATGCCGGCGCCGTGCGTAACACGCCGGACGTCGCCCGACTTCCAGCTCCATACGAAGAGGTCGCGTCGATAGACGCCATCGCCGCGCGCCGCGAGCGCCGTCACCAGCAGGCGACTTCCATTCGCGAAGAAGCGCGGCTCGGCGAACGACATCCCGCCGCGCGGATCGAGGTGCGCGATGACCTCGAGCGCGGCGGGGCGCGACGCGACTGCCGGCACGTCCTCCGGATCCAGCGCACGCGCGCGCGCGGCGCGCAGGCGCGATGCACTGTCGGGCGCGTGGCGATTGAGATCGAGAATAACGATGCGCGGAGCGCGCTGCGGATCGGTGAGCACGAGCGCGAGGAGTGAATCGTCGCGCGAGAGTGCGGGCGCGCCGGTCGCCCAGTGCAGCCGCTGCACGAGCTCACCCTCGTCGTCGGCCGTGAGGGTGTCCGCGGTGGCCGCGAGCAGCGCGCCGCGGCGCCCGCCGCCGCGCGCGCGCTGGGCTTCGACCGCGTCCAGCGCGTCGTGCGTCAGCTCGGCCGCGAAGATTCCGTACAGCTCATCGGGCGGTGCGCCGTACACGCCGATGAACGCCTCGACGAACGAGCGCGGCGTGCGCGCCGACATCCGCCGCCAGAGATGCACGACGCTCGAGTCGCCGTTGCTCGCCGCGAGCCACTCGAGAAAGGCCGAGCCCGCGAGATACGCCATATCCCCGCCTTCGAAGCGCGGGGAGCCATCGAGCGCGCCGTACGTCGGCAGCTGCCCTTCGATCGCCCATTGCCGAAGCACGGCCGGCCGCCACGCACCGTGCGGACGGCCGATCTCGCGCACGATCCGTCCCTCCACGAAGGTCGCATAGCCCTCCGTCACCCAGCGTGGCGCATGCACGGCCACGGGTCCGAACTTTACTGGTAGCAGCGCCGTCAAACGACGCACTCCCGGATTGCGCGACTCACGCGTCAAATGCGCAATGTGCGCGAACTCGTGAACCGACAGCTGATCGCTCCATGCACCGGTGCCGAGCGGCGATGACGGATCCGGCGGCGTCGGCCAGAAGAAGATCAGCGGATGATCGAGCAGTGGGAGCGCGAAGCCGTTCGACACGTTGTTCGGGTCTTCGACGATGACGGTCACTCGTTTCGTCGGCGCGCTGCCCACCAGCGCGGCAACCGCATCGTGCGCGGCGTCGATCCGCGCGGCGACATCGCGGGTCCATGGCGCCGCATCGTCCGTGAAGAAGAAGCGGAAGTACCGCGTGTCGAGCGTGCGCCAGCGCAGATGCGAAATCGTGCTCTGCTGCGCGGCTGCGCGCCCCGCGGGAGCCAGCGCCGCGCAGAGGATCGAGATCAGCGAAAAGAAGCGTCGCGCGGCACCAGGCATTGCGCCAAGATGAGCCAGTGCGTCTACTCCTACAACGATGCGGTTCACATGAGCGGCTCCGCAGTGCATCTTCCACGAATGGCTACCGTGACGGATTCGATGGATGAGGGTGCGATGAAGGAGATCGTCGCGATCCTGCCGTATGGCGGGTGTCCGATGCCCGGCGTCGCGACGTCGGGACAGCCGGACGCCGCGACGTGGCAGGAGCTCGCTCGCTCGGGATTCAAGTCCGTCGTCGACCTGCGCGAGCCGGACGAGCCGCGCGGCCACGATGAGGCCGGAGCGATCGCTCGCGCCGGCCTCACCTATTTTCCGCTGCCGGTGAGCCATGAGTCGCTCGGCGATCGTCAGTTCGATGTGCTCCGCGACTTCATCCGCGACGCGACGAATCGTCCGGTGCTCATCCACTGCCAGTCGGCGAATCGCGTAGGGGCACTGATCCTCCCGTATCTCGTGCTCGACGAGCACGTCCCCATCGACGAGGCGCAGCGTCGTGCCGCGGCCGTCGGCCTTCGCTCACCGGACTATGCCGCGCTCGCGCTCGACTACGTCAAACGCCACGCTCAGACGGAAGGCTAGATGATCCTGCGTCGCTTTCACGAACAGCAGCTTGCACAGATGAGCTATCTCATCGGGTGCAGCGACACGCGCGCCGCGATCGTCGTCGACCCCATTCGCGACCCCAACCTGTACATCGAGGCGGCTGCCGCGGCGGGGCTCACCATCACGCACGTCGCGGAGACGCACATTCACGCGGACTACGTCTCGGGGACGCGCGAGCTCGTCGCGCGAACGGGCGCACAGCTGCTCCTCTCCGCAGCCGGTCCCCCAGACTGGCAGTACGAGTTCGCCGAGGCGGACGGGGCGACGCTGCTGCGCGATGCGGACATCTTCGACGTCGGGCACGTGCGCTTCACTGCGCGGCACACACCGGGACACACGCCGGAGCATCTCTCCTTCGTCGTCCGATCGCTCGACACGGCGGAGGAGCCGGTCGCAATCCTCACGGGCGACTTCGTGTTCGTGAGCGATGTCGGGCGCCCCGATCTGCTCGAGCGCGCCGCGAACGAAGCCGGAACGAAGGAGGCGAGTGCGCGGCAGCTCTTCCTCTCGCTCAGCCGCATCCGCAAGCTCCCCGACTACATGCAGATCTGGCCCTCGCACGGCGCCGGCAGCGCGTGCGGCAAGGCGCTCGGCGACATGCCGTCTTCGACGGTGGGTTACGAACGACTGTCGAACTGGGCGTTCTCGGAGCGCAACGTCGACGCCTTCGTCGACCGCGTGCTCGATGGACAGCCGGAGCCGCCGGCGTACTTCGGAGCGATGAAGCGCATCAATCGCGCTGGTCCGCGGGTGCTCGGCGTGCGCGAGGAGCCGCCGTCGCCGCCACCCGATTCACTGGCGGAGCTCGGACTCGCTGGCGCGCTGGTCATCGACGTGCGTGCACCCGATCGCTTCGCGCGCGCGCACGTGCCGGGGACGCTCAACATCCCGTGGAGCGGATCGTTCACGACGCTCGCCGGCTCGCTCCTTCCCTACGACCACGACATCTACCTGCTCGCCGATGATCGCGCGACGGCGCTCGCCGCCGCGCGCGCGCTGACGCTGATCGGGCTCGATCGCATCTCCGGCATCTTCAACGAGGATGCCTGCATCGCGTGGGTGAACGGTGGGCGCGCGCTCGGACGCATTCGCCAGTTTTCCCCCGAGATTCTCCTGAAGCAGGTCGAGGACAAAGCCGTCATGCTCGTCGACGTGCGCTCGAAGAGCGAGTGGAACATGGGACATCATCGCGAGGCGCATCACATTCCGCTCGCCGAGCTTCCGCGCGCACTGGCCACGCTCCCTCGCGATCGGCCGATCGCAGTTTACTGCCAGCGCGGCTCGCGGTCCGCGGTGGCCGCGAGTCTGTTGTCGGCTGCGGGAATCGGAGCGGTGAATGTTCCCGACGGGTGGCTCGGCATCGACGCGGCGCAGAAGGCGTCCTGAGCGCGAGGCTCACCCCATCGCGCGCTTCGCGAAGCTGCGAATCCCGATCGTCCAGAAGATCGCGATGATGACGATGAGCGCGCCGCTTACCGCGCGCAGATCCATGTGCGGCATCCCCGGCGTGAGCACGCCGCGCATCCCCTCGGCCACGTAGACGAGCGGGTTGATGAGCACCGCGTACTTCATCACCGGGAACACCGAGAGATTTTCCCACGGATAGTACGCGCAGCCGAAGAAGATCATCGGCGCGACGATCACGCTGAACATCAGCCCGATCTGCTGCGGATTGACGAGCGATCCCATGAGCAGCCCGAGCACCGAGAACGCGGTGGCGCCGAGGAGGACGATGAAGATCACGAGCCCGAAGTGCGCGGCGGTGAGACCATCGATGGGGCCCATGATCAAGCGCGCGATCGGCAGCACGAAGAGCGCGGCAATCAATCCCTGCAGCACGCCGGAGACGATTTTCTCGAGCGCGATGAGCTCGAGCGAGACGGGAGCGAGCAGGCGGTCCTCGATCTCGCGCGTCCAGCCGAAGTCGGCGACCATGGGGAGCGCAACGGACTGCACGCTCGAGAAGGCGAGGCTCACCGCGAGCACGCCCGGGAGCAGTGCGGCCTTGTATTCGCTGCCAACGTACCCCATGCGCGGTAGCAGCAGGCCGAAGACGACGATGAAGAGCAGCGGCTGCAGCGTCGTGCGCAACAGGAAGTACGGCAGCTCGCGCCGCGCGACGTTGATGTCGCGCCGCAGCAGCGCGAGAAAGATCCGTCCCGCCGCGGGCCGCTGGGCGAGATCGGTGGCTATGCCGGTCATGTGAGCTGCCGCCCGGTGAGTGAGATGAAGAGTGTCTCGAGGCTGGGTGGCGCGAGGTGGATGTCGCGGATGGCGCGGCCATGTGCCGTGGCGATCGTGACCAGCGCGGCGATGACCTCGCCGCCGCGATCGCTATACACGCGCACGTTATTCCCCGTGAGCTCCGCACTCGAGACGCCCGGCACCGCGCGCACGTCGGACACCAACTCGGCGCCGCTCCCGTCGAGCACGAGCTCGATCATCGTGCCGCCCGGCGCGCGCGCCTTGAGCGCTTGAGGGGTGTCGATGGCGAGGAGCTTTCCCTGATCGACGATGGCGAGGCGATCGCAGAGCCGGTCCGCCTCCTCCATGTAATGCGTAGTCATGACGATCGTCCGCCCCTGGGAATGCAGGTCGCGAAGGATCGTCCACAGGTCGAGGCGCGCCTGCGGATCGAGACCGACCGTCGGCTCGTCGAGAAAGATCACGCGCGGCTCGTGGATCAGCGCGCGCGCGATCATGAGCCGTTGTTGCTGTCCGCCCGAAAGCTGCATGACCTTTGCCTCCGCGCGCTCGGCGATGCCGAGCTTCTCGAGCAGCGCCTTCGCGCGCGCGTTCGCGACGGAGCGCGCGATGCCGAAGTAGGCCGCGTGAAAGACGAGATTCTCGCGGACGTTGAGACTGCTGTCGGGATTCGGCCGCTGCGGCACGACGCCGATGCGCTGGCGCACGAGCGTCGGCTGGGTGCGTACATCGGCCCCTTCGATGGTCGCCGTTCCGGACGTCGGCAACACGCGTGTGGTGCAGATGCCGATCGTCGTCGTCTTCCCGGCGCCGTTGGGGCCGAGGAGCCCGAAGAACTCGCCTGATCGGATTTCGAGGTCGAGCGACTCGAGCGCGACGACTTCGCTGCCGACGCGGCGTTCGGCCGCGGCGCGCGATGCGTCGGGAGCGATACCGGGCGCGCCGCGGCCAGCCTTCGGGGGAGCCGTCGTGTAGACCTTGCGGAGTTTTTGGGTGCGAATGGCGGCGTCGGGCACGAGGGAATGTAAATCGTCGACGGGAGGCGAGGCGAGCGCGGGCGCGAGCGCGGGTGGCTGCGGCGCGGCACGGGAGATAACATGGGTCGTCCTCTTCCCCGACTTCACATGCGACTCGCTCGTGCGCTGCTTCTGCTGCTTCTCGCTCCCTTCGCGCTTGCGGCGCAGGGCTCCACGCTGCTCGTCCCTGCGCGAGTCTTCGACGGCGCGACGATGCACGAAGGGTGGGTGGTGCTCGTGAACGCCGACACGATCGTCGCCGCGGGCACCGTCGCCTCCGTCCACGCGCCGGCAGCTGCCGCGCGCATCGATCTCCCTGGCGCAACGCTGCTGCCCGGCCTCATCGACGCGCACTCGCACGTCTTCCTGCATCCGTACAACGAGACGCCGTGGGACGATCAGGTGCTCCACGAGCCGCTCGCGCTTCGAGTCGCGCGCGCGACGAACCACGTGCGCAACACGCTGCTCGCCGGCTTTACGACCATCCGCGATCTCGGCACCGAAGGCGCGGGCTACTCGGACGTCGGGCTCAAGCAGGCGATCGAGCAGGGGATCATTCCGGGCCCACGAATGCTCGTCGTCACGCGCGCGATCGTCGCGACGGGCGCGTACGGCCCCAAGGGCTTCGATCCGCGCTGGGACGTGCCGCAGGGCGCGGAGGAAGCGGATGGCGTCGATCCGCTGATCCACGCGGTGCGTAGCCAAATCGCGAAGGGCGCGGACTGGATCAAGATCTACGGCGACTATCGCTGGGGACCGAACGGCGAGACACGTCCGACCTTCTCGCAGGAGGAGGTGAACCTCGTCGTGCAGACGGCACGCGCGAGCGGGCGCGCCGTGTCGGTGCACGCATACAGCGACACCGCGATTCGACGCGCCGTCCTCGCCGGCGTCGAGACGGTGGAGCACGCCGACGACGCATCAGCATCGACGCTGCAGCTCATGAAGGAACGTGGTGTCGCGCTCTGCCCCACACTCGCCGCCGGCGACGCGATCGCACAGTATCGCGGCTGGAAGAAAGGCGTCGACCCCGAGCCGGCATCGATCTCGCATCGCCGCGCGACCTTCGCGCTGGTGCTCGCCTCGGGCGTCACGATCTGTAATGGAAGCGACGTCGGCGTCTTCACGCACGGCGACAACGCGCGCGAGCTCGAGCTCCTCGTCGACTACGGGATGACGCCGATCGCCGCGCTGCGTGCTGCCACGAGCGTCGATGCCAAGGTGCTCCATCTCGATCAGAAGCTCGGCTCTGTGAAGCCCGGACTCTTCGCGGACCTCGTCGCCGTCGCCGGCGATCCGACGAAGGACATCCACGCGCTCCGGCAGGTCGCGCTCGTGATGAAGGGCGGAGTGATCTACAAGAAGCCGTAACAGCCTCCGTAACGAATCGTGCCGAGCGTTGCGCGCTTCCGCGCGCGCTCGTCACCCGAGGATGCTGCTCTCCATCCTCGCCCTCCTCTGCACGATTGGCGCGCCCTGTCCCCTTCCCGCGCGCGCGCCGGACAGCGTCGGGATGTCGTCGGAGCGACTGGCCGCGGTGGATCGCGTCCTCGAGAAGGGAGTGACGGCGAGCGGCTTTCCAGGCGCAGCGGTGGTGATCGGTCGTCGCGATGCCACGGTCCTCTCACGCGGTTACGGCACCCTCGACTGGTCGCCCGCGAGCACCGCGGTCTCGCCAGAGCGCACGCTGTACGATCTCGCATCGCTCACGAAAGTCGTCGCCACGACGAGCGCAGTCATGGTGCTCTACGATGAGCACCGCATCTCGCTCGACTCCCCCGTCGCGCGCTATCTCCCCTCGTTCGCGCGCGGCGCCAGGGCGCGCGTCACGATTCGCGAGCTGCTCGAGCATCGATCGGGGCTCCCCGCGGGAAGCAACCTCTCGCATCGCGCAAGGTCGCCTGCGCGCGCCCGGGAAATCGTTCTCGCAACGTCGTTGGAGCATCCGCCGGGATCCGTTCAGCAGTACTCCGACGTCGGCATGGACGTCCTCGGCTTCGTCGTCGAGGCGATCACGCGCGAGCCGCTCGACCGTTTCGTTCGGCGCCGCATCTTCATGCCGCTCGCGATGTCGAGCACGGGCTATCGTCCCGCCGCATCGCTGCGCGCGCGCGCCGCCCCTACCGAAATTCACAGCAGCCGCGGTCACGCGCTCAAGGGCGAGGTGCACGACGGCGACGCCTTCGCACTCGGCGGCGTCGCTGGACATGCGGGGCTCTTCTCCACCGCCTCCGATCTCGCGCGCTTCGCACAGATGCTCCTCGACGGTGGCACGCTCGACGGCAGGCGCATCATCGCCGACAGCACCGTTGCGCTCTTCACGCGTCGCTCCGCCGGTTGGCGTGCGCTGGGCTGGGACACGTGCGCCGGCGGCGCGAGCTGCGGCCAGCACATGAGCGAGCGCGCCTACGGGCACACGGGATTCACCGGAACGTCGCTCTGGATCGATCCCGACCGCGGACTCTACGTGATCGTCCTCGCGAACTGGCTGCACGAGCGTCCCGATGGATTCACGCCGCCGATCGCAATCCTCGCCGATATCCGCGCCGACGTGGCCGACATCGCGACCGTCGCGGCGGACAGCGATCGCGCCGAGCCGTCGGAGTGGCGAGCCGATCGCATGATCGGCTGGCGGCGCTAGGGCTTCGCTGCCGGGTTGGACGTGGGCGGTGTTGTCGCCGACTTGGCTTTCGGCTTCTTGACGGACTTCGGCGTCGGAGGCGGCCGCGTTGCATCGACCGCGCGCCGCATCGCCGCGAAGAACAACACTGCCTCGCGTCGCTCGAGCGCGAGCGGAAATTTCCCGTAGCCGCGCGTCGAGAAAAGCAGCTCGAACGTCGTCGTGTCAGAGGCCGCGCGGCGCAGAAAGCTGAGCGCGGCGCCGCTGTCCGCCGCCTCGGAGATCATGCTGCGCTGCAGCACGACGACGGTCGCTTTCCGCGGCGCAGCGCGCGTCGTGAATCGCCGCGTCGAGTCCATCCAGGCGCGGACGTCGCTCGCTCGGAAGGCCACGGTCGAGGCACTGTCGCCCTGCGCCCCCGCCACCGCGATGATCCCGCCCGCGCGCACGCTAATGACCACTGCGCCGTCGGTAAAGCCATAGCGCGCGATCGTTCGCGGCGCCTGGGAGAGCAGCGCCGCGGGAGCGACAGCCAGAATTGCGATTGCCAGCGATGAGCGCACGACGCGAGCAGCGACTATGGGATCACTTCGTTCCGCTGGTCGGCTCGTGCTGCGCCAGCGTGAACAGATCCTGCTGCGTCGTTCCCTTTCGCAACAGCTCGACCGCGCGCACCAGCTGGTTGTCGTCCGACAGCTCGCGGCGCTTCGCCGTCGAGTCGCCGAACGCAAAGCGCGCAACGCGGTCGCCGAGCACGCGGTCGACTTCCGGCGTGGCATCGGCGTAGAGCTTCCTGTCGATCGGAACAGCCGCCGCGGTGAGGCGCCGATACAGCTCGTCGCGCCACTCAGGCGTCACGGTAAAGTCGGGGCGGACCTTCGGCTTCAGCTCCATCGCATAGTTGTAGAGCGTGATGTAGAACTCCTGCGACTTCGGCGTGATCGCCTTGAGAAACTGCTGCTCCGGCTCGTTCAGCGTATCGGGCTGCACGACGACGTCCGGCGTGATGGCGCCACCGCCGTAGATCACGCGCCCCGCGTCGCTCTTGTACTGCGGGCGATTCTTCTTGACGGTGTCCGTCTCGAGCGAGTCCGGCTCTTCGACGAGATGCCCGTCGACGACCTTGCGCTCCTTCTGGATCGAGCGCCCACTCGGCGTATACCACTTCGCCGTCGTCAACTTGAGCGCCCACCCACCGTCGAGCGTGAAGAGCGACTGCACGAGTCCCTTGCCGAACGATGTCGTGCCGACCACCAGCGCACGGTCATGATCCTGCAGCGCACCCGCGACGATCTCGCTCGCGGACGCCGTGTAGCCGTCCGTCAGCACGACCAGCGGCAGCGTCGGCGCGAGCGGCGTTCCGCGCGCGGCATAGCGCTGCACCTCGCCGGAGCGCGCACGCACCGTCGCGATCTCCGCGCCGTCCTTCAGGAATAAATTGCTGATGTCGATCGCCTGGTCGACGATCCCGCCGCCGTTGCCGCGAAGATCGATCACGATCCCGCGCGCGCCTTCCTTCGTGAGCGTCTGCACGGCGTGCTCGAACTCATCGCTCGACGTCTCGTTGAACTGCAACAGCGGCAGATACCCGATCTTCCCGTCGAGCAGCATCGTGTACGGAACCGCCGGGATATGGATGACCGCGCGCGTCAGCTTGAGCACGATCGGCGCAGGGACTCCCGGCCGAGCGAAGGTGACACTGACCTGGGTGCCGGGGCTTCCCTTGAGCGCTTCGGTGACCTGCGGGAGCTTCCAGCCGTGCACCGCCTGCTTCTCCACCGCGACGATGTGATCGCCGTCGTGCACCCCGCCCGCCTCGGCCGGCGTGTGTGGATAGACGCGGCTGACCACCGTGACACCCTGCTGGTCCTCGACGAGCATCCCAAGACCCGCGTAGCGGCCCCCGGTGCTCGCCGTGAACTCGGCGAGCTGCTTCGGAGAGTAGAGCGCCGCGTACGGGTCGTTGATCTCGCGCACCAGCCCCCGCGCCGCCTTCTCGTAGAGGTCCGGGATCGCCACCGTGTCGACGAAACGATCCGAGACCAGCGAAAGCACCTGATCGAACAGCCGTGCGCTGTCGCGCGTCGAGCGTCGCTCGATCAGCCATGCGCCAGTCGTGAGCGGAACGAGCAGAACGGCAGCCAGCATGGAAACACGGACGCGGGTCATCGGCCCTCGGAGGTCATGCGTGACGTCGAAATCACTGCTGCAGTGTAGTGCGGAATGGCCGCCGGGGGAATTGCCGGGTCGCTTCTCCCTGAAACACTACATCGGCCACGGTGTTGCCTGCGCACTTTCAATGCCCCCAGGCGCCATGTATCCTCCTTGTACATGGAAAATACGTCACTCGCAGCGTCGACGTCGGTGCAACGCTGCCTGCGCTGTGCACGGGAGCTCGACGAGCTCGATCCCCACCCACACTGCCCCTACTGCGGTGGCCTTCTCGAGCTCCGACACGCCTGTCCCGCGGAGCGAGGCGCGGCCCTCGCGTCGCGATTCCGCGCATCGACTTCGCCATCGGGAGTGTGGCGCTTCGGCCCCCTCGTGCTTCCAAACGGCGCGGCCGCAGCAGTTTCGTGGCCCGAAGGCAACACGCCACTCATCGCCAGAAAAAAGATTGCAGAGTGGGCGGGCGTGCCCGCGCTGCAGATCAAGCACGAGGGGATGAATCCGACGGGCTCGTTCAAGGACCGCGGCATGACGGTCGGCGTGACGCAGGCGGTGCGCGTGGGCGCGACCGCGGTGGCGTGTGCGTCCACGGGAAACACGAGTGCATCGATGGCGGCGTACGCTGCCCTCGCGGGTATCCCTGCGCTCGTGCTCGTGCCGCTGGGCAAGGTTGCGCTGGGCAAACTCACGCAATCGCTCGCGTACGGAGCGCACACGCTGCTTGTGCGAGGCGACTTCGACGACTGTCTCCATCTCGTGCGCGAGTCGAGCGAGAAGCTCGGTGCCTACCTCCTCAACTCGATCAATCCGTATCGCATCGAGGGGCAGAAAACGATCGTCTTCGAGATGCTCGAGCAGTTGAGCTGGGAAGCGCCCGACTGGATCGCGCTCCCCGCTGGAAATCTCGGCAACACCGCAGCATTCGGAAAAGCGTTGCGCGAGGCGCTCGCGCTCGGGCTCATCACGAAGGTTCCGCGGCTGCTCGCAGTGCAATCCGACGGCGCGGCGCCGTTCGCGATGAGCTTTCGCGAGAACTTCCGCGTGCGCCATCGCGTGCGCGCAAACACGATCGCGACGGCGATCAACATCGGAGCGCCCGCGAGCTATCAGCGCGCGGTGCAGTCGATTCGCGAAACCAACGGCATCGTGACTTCGGTGAGCGATGGAGCGATCATGGAGGCGAAGGCGATTATCGATGCGGCGGGCGTCGGCTGCGAGCCCGCGAGTGCGGCGAGCGTCGCCGGCGTGCGGCAGATGCGCCTTGCCGGCACGATCGCGCCGGATGCGAGCGTCGTCTGCGTACTCACGGGGCACGTGTTGAAGGATCCGGAGTCGCTCGATCGCTATCATCGCGGCACGGAGCCACCTCCCGCGCACGCCAATCGCCCCATCGAGATCGATGCCACGGTGAGCGCCGTAGCGGTCGTGATGCGCACCCTCCGGGATAGCTGACAATTCGGACAGGCATGAGCCGCGTACTTTGGTTAGTATCCACTGACAAAGAACTCTTGATCTGGCGGCCGCTGCTGGTATCGCGCGGACATTTCCGATAATTTTTTTCTCGCCTGAGCGCGCTATAGAACTGTCGCTGCACGAGGCACGATGCACGGAATCTGACGTGCGGTCGTATTCCCTACTTCATCTGATTCGCGGACGGTATACGTGACGAACGTCGAGACGCCCCAGTGGGTTGCGGGCTCCAAATCGCGTGAGATTTTCGACCAGGAGCAGCTGCACCTCGCACCCGGCGCACAGAGCTTCGCGCTGTTCAGCCAGATCTGCATCGACCATGGCGAGGGCGCGCTCCTCTTCGACGTCGACGGCAACCGCTTCATCGATCTCATGGCCGGCATTGGCGTTGCAAGCCTCGGCTACGCACACCCGAAGTACGTCGCCGCGATGCAGAAGCAGATCGCGAAGATCCACGTCGGAAGCTTCACCTCCGAGAATCGCGCTGTGCTCGTGAAAATGCTCGCCGATCTCGCGCCTGGGGACATCAACCGCACCCAGCTCTATTCCAGCGGCGCCGAGGCGGTCGAGTCCGCGCTCCGTCTCGCGAAGTCGTACACCGGGAAGAACGAGGTCATCGGCTTCTGGGGTGGCTTCCACGGCAAGACCGCCGGCGTGCTCCCGTTGCTCGGCTCCAACTTCAAGTTCGATCTCGGACCGCTCGTGCCGGGTCGCTATCTGTCGCCATACGATCCTGCGCACCGCTGTGGCTTCGACAGGTCGCACCGCGACTGCGATTGCGATGCGATCGGCTTCCTCAAGCGCAAAATCCAGTACGAGACGTCGAACGACATTGCCGCGATCATCGTCGAGCCGATCCAGGGCACGGCGGGGAACATCGTGCCGCGCCGGGGCTTCATGAAGGCGCTGCGGCAGCTGTGCGACGAGATGGGCGCACTGCTCATCGCCGACGAGATGATCACGGGCTTCGGCCGCACGGGAAAGTTCTGGGGAATCGAGCACGAAGGCTCCATGGTCCCCGACATCATGACGTGCGGCAAGGGTTTCGGCGGCGGCTTCCCGATGAGCGGGCTGCTCGTGCGTGAGAAGATCGCGTTCGCGAAGCCGTGGGCGAATCCGAGCGGGAGCTCGTCGAGCTACGGCGGCAACCCGATGGCAGCCGCCGCGGCTCGTGTCACGATCGAGACGATCCAGGAAGAGGGACTCGTCGAGAACTCGCGCAAGGTGGGCGAGAAGATGCTGGCCGAGATTCAGCGGTGGGAGCGCGAGATCCCGATCATCAAGGATGCGCGCGGCCGCGGTCTCATGATCGGCTTCGACATAGTGGAGCCCGGCACGGACACCCTGCTCGACAAGAAAATCACCCGTCAGATCTTCGACAAGTGTCTCGCGCGCGGGGTGCTGTCGATGATCTACAACCCGGAAGTTCGCATCAACCCGCCCCTCGTCATCAACGAGGAGCTGGCGATGGAAGCGCTCGCGATCACCGAGGACATTCTCCGCGAAACAGCGGATTCGTTGTCCCGGTGAGCGATGACGCAGCAGCGACCGCATCGCCTTTACGGGACGCGGTCGCCGCATCGCCGCGCACGCGGAAGTATCGCGGCGCGGTAATCGGGCTGGGCGGCGTCGCCCGCGGATCCCACATTCCCGGCTTCACGTACGACGCGGCCACTCGCAATCGCCTCGAGATCGTCGCGACGGTGGACGCGGCGCCGAACGTCGTGCCGCTGGAAGGCGTACCCCAGCTCGCGTCTCGCGACCTGCTGCGCACGATTCCGGATGTGGACTTCGTCGACATCTGCACACCGACGTCATCGCATCTCGACCTCACGCTGTGGGCGCTCGAGCAGGGCTATCACGTGCTGTGCGAGAAGCCCGTCGCGCTGACCGTGGCCGAGTCGCGTCGCATCGCCGATGCGTCGCGTGCGGCGAACCGCGTCGTCATGCCCTGTCATCAGTATCGCTACAATCCGGTGTGGACGCAGCTGCGGAAGTGGCTCGCCGAGGGCGCGATCGGTCGCTGGCATCTCGCGGAGCTGCACGTCTACCGGCTCATGGCGGATCGCGGCGCGAGCACCGACGATACGCCGTGGCGCGGTCTGCGCGCGAATGCGGGCGGAGGGATTCTTCTCGATCACGGCACACATCTCATCTACCAGCTGCTCGATGCTGCCGGCGTTCCTCCGCGCGTCCGCGCGTGGACCGGGCTGCTTCGCCATCGCGACTACGATGTCGAGGACAGTGCGCATCTCCTCTTCGAATATCCCGAGCGACTCGGCGTCATGTTCCTGACGTGGGCCGCGCGGCATCGCGAGACTCACGTGCGGTTCATCGGCGATGCCGGCTCGATCGACTGGATCGGCGGCGAGCTTCGCCTCGAGCGCGAAGGGAAGGTCGAGTCGTTCGACTTTTCCGCGCAACTCGACAAGTCGGCGTATCCCGCATGGTTCGCCGGATTGTTCAACGCGTTTGCAGACGCGATGGACGGAAACGAGCTCGAGCCATCGCTCGCCGACATCGGCAACGTCGCGGCCGTTCTGGAAGCCGCCTACGAATCGGCGCGGTCAGGGAAGGTTCAGGATATCGCCGCGGGCTGAAGACGAAGGCTGCGCTCGCTTCACTTGCGCGAAGCCGGATCGAGCCCCATGCTCTTACCGCGAAAGAGACTCATGTGTGATGTAAGTCACATCACGCATTGAAAAACGGACGCGCAGGTTCACCCTATCGTGCGAGACAACCATGGCGGGAATGCTCCAGGAGCAATCCACTGATGAATGCCATTGCGCATGTCACCGCGCCGGCGCCGTCGTCATGCACATTCTCGAGTGCTGCCGCCTCTGTCCCACGTGCGCACGTCAGATCGTGACGTCGCGGCACGCGGCGCATGTCGCGTCGTGCCGCCCGGGCGGCGGGATGCGCGACCGCGACGTCTCGCCGCCGCCGCCTCCCTGAGCTAGCGCCCGACGGCGATCTCGTTCGCGCGCGATTCGAATTCCGCGCGCGCCCGGGAGATCAGATCGAGCACCGACGCCTTCTCCGCCGCGCTGTTGTATCCCGCGTGGCGCTCCGCGCCCTCTCGCAGCCGATCGATCCAGTCGATGAAGAAGTGCGCGTCCTCCGGCGAGCGCGGAGGAATGCCCGCGACCGTGAGGTAGACGGGGCTCGTCGTCGCGAACGGATAGATGTCGAGGACGGGCGGCATCGCGTGATCGCTCCACGCGCGCAGCGTGATCCACCCGCTGCGCTCAACCTTCACCGCCATGGTGGCCGACGCGCTCTTCTGATCGGCCGACATCGGCACCGCCGCGACGACCTTACCGTTCTGTACGAGCTCGAGATGATCGACTGCGACGATCGAGTGCATCGTCGCACGCACGGACAGCGTGTGCGTGCCGAGCGGGAAGGTGATCTCGTCGCCGGCCTCCTTTCCGTTCGCGGTGAGCGTGAGCAGCGGCCCGTTCGTCGCAAAGGTCTTCCCCGCCTCGATCGCACGCATCCAACTGGCATGGTTCAGTGGCGCGCCGCTGTGTACGTAGACGCGGTTCATCCCGACTGGTCCCCGCAGCGATGCGAAGTTCGTCATTGCATCCGTGCCCGCGCCCGCGGGGATTCTGAAGCCGCAGTTGAGGAGCCGATACCACACCGCAGCCGTCGAGCGATGATCGCTGAAGCCGAGGATCTCCATGTAGTCGACCTTGCCGAGCGCCACATCGACGGGAAGCTCGCTCGTGACGCGAGACACCGTGTCTTCGGGATTCGGCATCTCGTCGAATGGATGCACATAGCCCGTCATCGCGCCCTGTGCATGGCCGAGATCGAACACGTTCGCGTTCGCGGGATAGAGGCTCGCGGCCGCCGTGTTGGCGTACGCCGCGTAGCCCGGAAGGATGATGTTCTTCGTCAGCCCTATGAGCCCGCTGTGCCCCCAGTAGCTCGTGTGAAATTCCTGTCCATGCACGATCAGGTTCGTCGGCGTCGAAACCGCATCGGGTAGCCCATGGCCGAAGTACGAGATGTCCGGAACGCGCTGCTCCTTGTTCACGATCAACTCTTCGATCACGTGCAGATCCTCGGCGCGCGCCATGAAGGCGAGCTGCTTCGGCACCGTACGATAAGTGCCGCCGTAGTTCATGTGCACGTGGAGATCGCCGCTGTACCACCCGCTCGCGGGGAGATTCACCAGTCTGCGCATGACGACGCGCAGCGACTTCGCGCCCCTCCCAGTCATCTGTACCGTTCGCGTTGCGACCGCGTACTCGAGCCCCCGCGTCACCTCGACGGTCGTTGCGCCCGCTGGCACCGTCACCGCCGATGCTCCTGACGAGTGGTAGTAGCCCACCTCGAAGTGCCGCTGGCTCCGATCGAACGAATCGTCCGCGTGTATCAGTGCATCCGCGGGCGCCCAGCTCCGTCCGTCGGCGCTCGTCACCGACACGCGCGCATCGAGCAGCTTCCCCGCCTCGTCGACGACGTCGATCACGAGCGTAGCTACCGGCTCGCGGTAGACGAGCGTTCGCGCTTCGATCTTCGTTTTCGCCGCTCCGGGGACGTCGAGCACCCAGAGCGCCGTGTTGCCGCCATCGTTCGAGATGTATGCGATGTGCCGCGCGTCGTGCGACCAGCGCGGGCTCGTCGCATCGAAGGCACCGTACGTGAGCTCCAGCGGGACGCCGCCATCGCTCGTCATGAGCCAGAGCTGGTTGTACTGCGTGCCGACGTACGAGCTGTACACGACGCGCTTTCCATCGGGCGACCAGTCGGGACGTCCCTTCCACGTCGTCTCCTCGAAGTGGATGAGCCGCATCGAGTCGCCCGGCTCGGAGCTCATCCGCCAAAAGCCGCCTGTGCCCCAGATCTGCCCGCGATTGGAGACGACGATCAGCTCCTTCCCGTCCGGCGACCATGTCGGCGAGAGATAGTGATCGTATACACTGTAGTAGTAGCGCGGGAGCTTGCTGTCGCGATCCGTGGTGATTCGCCTGGGCTCCGCACCGTGCCCGTCGCGCATCTCCATCGTGTAGACGTGCCACCGTCCCTCGAACGCGGTGCTGACGAAGGCGATGCGCCCTCCGTCCGGCGACCAGCGCGGCTCGAGATTCACCGCGCGGTTACTCGTCACCGCCGTGACTTTCCCGCTCCCGAGCTCGAGCAGCTCGAGCTCGACCGAGCTCCCGTCGTAGCGATCGAACACGACCCACTTGCCATCCGGAGACACATCGGGCTGATAATCGTAGCCTCCGCCCGACGTCAGCTGAGTCGCCACAGTCGTGCCGAGCGTCTGCGTCCACAGCGATCCGCGCATCGAGTACACGAGCGCCGCGCCATCCGGCATCCACGCCGCACCGCTCGGGCCCGTGGTGAGCTGCGGAAGGTACATCTCGCGGAAGTAGTACGGGTGCGGCACGTTGATCTGCTTGAGCACCGCCTCACGTTGTCCCGGAAGCGAAGTGGCGGCACCGAGCGCAACGACCGCGAGCAGAATGCGACGCACGAGAATCTCCTTGAAAGTCGTCACGCGAAGATCAGAAAGACATCGTACAGCGCGTGCGTCCACGCGACGATGCCGAAACCGCGCAGCAGATACAGCGCGCTGAAGAAGAGCCCCGCGATGAGCCGGAAGGTGAACGACTGCACGGTGAAGACGTCGCCGTACGCGCCCACGTAGTGGAACGCCGAGAAGATCACCGCGCCGAGCACTACCGCGAAGGCGCCAGCGATGCGCGGCGTCATCCTGAACACCACGCGGCCGAACGCGGCAAGCCCACTCACCAGGATCACGCGGAAGAGCAGCTCCTCATACAGCCCCGCACCGAGCGAGACCATCAGCTTCGTCGGCGTGTCGAGCTGCTGCATCGGCGCGAGCGCCAGCATGTGCAGCGTGCCGAGCAGACGCGCCGTAATGAGCCCGACGACGACTCCGAACACCAGCGCCAGCGCAACGGATTCGCCCAGCATCCAGACGAAGAACGAAGCGCGCAGCGGCTCGCCGTTCGCGCGCGCATCGCGCACGGCGCCCCACAGAAAGATCCCGACGAGCAGCACGCCGAAGGCCAGCGGACCCCAGCGCCCGAGCGCCGCGTAGAACACCGACTTGAGGATGACGTCCGCGCCGTTGCGCACGCCGTGCGTCTCGCCGACCGGAAGGATCGCAGCGAGGAGCTCGTAGAGCGCGAGCAGCGGGAGCGCAAAGGTGAAGCTGTAGCGCGGCGCACGGCTGGCGCGCCAGTACGTCTTCACCGCTCCGGACGCCACTCAGCTCCCCTTGAGAAACAGCTTCCCCGGATCGAGCACTTCACGCAGAAGCCGCAGCTCCTCCGCACTCGGCGGCGCCACGGATTCCAGCGAGTCGCGCACGCGCAGCTTCCACCCGACGCGCGACGTGACATCCTCCGTCATGATGCCGGGATACAACGCCGCGAGCTCCATCTCGCCATCAACATCCGACGCGACCAGCACGCCGCGGTCGGTGATGACCTTCACCGGCCCCGCACCCGGCATCCCCCACTCCTTCCGTGACTTCCCCTTCGAGCGGTTCCCGGGGCTCGTGATGAAATCCACCGCCTCCGGAAACGCGCGCGTGCTGAGGCGCGAGATGATGAGCGTCCGCTTCGCGTGCGTCGCGATCTCCGCTGCGCCCCCGCTCCCGGGCAGGCGCACCTTCGGCTTCGCGTAGCTGCCGACGACGGTCGTGTTGATGTTGCCGTACTTGTCGATCTGCGCACCCCCGAGGAAGCCGACCTCTATCCGGCCACCCTGCAGGAAGAGCTGGAAGATGTCCGCCATCCCCGTCGTCATCAGCGAGCCCGTGACGAGCGATGGATCGCCGATCGACACGGGCAGTCGCGCAGGGAGCGCACCAACGGCGCCCGACTCGTAGATGAGCACGAGCTTCGGGGCATGCGTCGCCCGTGCGAGGTTGCACGCGAGATTCGGCAGCCCGATCCCGACGAAGACGACCTCGCCGTCGCGCAGCTCGCGCGAAGCGATCACCGTCATCATCTCCTCGGCCGAGTACTCCGTCTCAGTAGCCGTAGTTCACTCCCTCGCACATCATCGCGCGCGCGGCGAGCCGCTCGGTGAGTCCGGGGTGGAGCGCCAGATATCCCGCGCGATCCTCCACACCCATCACGTACTCGTCGAGATAGCTCTGCAGCGACGCAGGATCGCGCGAGATCCGCTCCCAGGCGACGTAGAAGTCGTTGTCGCGATCGTAGTGCCCTTGCGCGTACGACGGGTGCGCGCCCCAGGGCTCGACCACAACCGCATCGACGATGATGCCGGGAATCACCGTGCGATTGGGATCCGAGCGCACTACCGCGCTGCTAACGAGCTCCTCGACGACGACGATCACGTGCTTCGATGCGAATGCCGCTTCCTTCTGCACGCCGAGGAGCCCCCAGATCTGCGCATTCCCCTCGGCGTCCGCGCGCTGTGCGTGCACGATCGTCACGTCGGGATTGAGTGCCGGAACCGCAGCGAGCTGCTCCCCCGTGAAGGGACACGTCACCTGCTTAATGAGCGGATTCGCGGCGGGAATGTCGGTGCCCTGATAGTCGCGCAGCGGCCAGAACGGGAGCTGTGCCGCGCCGGCGCAGAAGCGCGCGACCATCCCGAAATGCGAATACTCCTCGATCTCGAGCGGCGGCGTTCCCGCTTCCACGGCGCGGCGGAAGGCGTGCAGTGAGCCGACACCGGGATTTCCGGCCCAGGAGAAGACCAGCTTCCGCGCGCACCCCGCCGCGATCATCTGGTCGAGGATGAGATCGGGGGTGAGCCGGCAGAGGACGAGGTCGCGGCGTTTCTGCCGGATGATCTCGTGCCCCGCCGCAAAGCTGATCAGGTGCGTGAATCCCTCGATCACGACCGTGTCGCCGTCGTGCACGAAGCGCGCGATCGCATCGCGCATCGAGAGGACCTTGGACTCCGACGCTGAGGACGACGCAGGCACCGGGCGCGCCTGAGGCGCCGTTCCGCTCACGTCAGGGACGTCAGCGCGCGATCGATGATCGACACCGCGATGTCGATGTCCTGCTCATCGATGACGAGCGGCGGCGCGAGGCGGAGCACGCTCTTGCCGCAGGTGAGCAGGAGGAGCCCCTCCTCGAACGCCTTCTCGACGAGCGCGCGCGCAAGCTCGGGCGCCGGCTCGCGCGTACCGCGGTCCTTCACGAACTCGACGCCGATCATGAGCCCCTTGCCGCGCACATCGCCGATCGACGGATGCTTCTTCTGCAGCTCGCGCATCGCGCCGATGAGCTTCTCGCCGAGCGCGGGGACTTTCGGCATGAGCTCCTGCTCGACGACGTCGAGCGTCGCCATCGCGGCGGCCACGGCGACGGGATTTCCGCCGAAGGTCGAGCCGTGCGCGCCATTCTCCCACTTCGTGATCGACTCCTTCGCGATGATCGCGCCGAGCGGCATTCCGGAGGCGAGCCCCTTCGCGGTGAGCAGGATGTCCGGCTCGATCCCCGCGAACTCCGTCGCCCACATCTTCCCCGTTCGACCAACTCCGCACTGAATCTCATCGCACACGAGCAGAATGCCATGCTTGTCGCACAGCGCGCGCAGCGCGGGGAGGAACTGCGGCGGCGGCACGATGTAGCCGCCCTCACCCTGGATCGGCTCGACGAAGATCGCCGCGACGTCGCGCGGATCGACCTGGCGCGCGAAAAGTTCTTCAATCGCACCGATGCTGTGGATGTGGCAGTCCGCATGCGCCTGTCCGCATTCACAGCGATACGGGTTCGCGTACTGCACATGATACACCTCGGCGAGCAGCGGTCCGAAGCCGGCGTGCTGCTTCACCTTGCTCGACGTCAGACTCATCGCGCCGTACGTGCGTCCGTGGAACGCACCCTTGAATGCGATCAGCCCTGCGCGACGCGTCGAATTTCGCGCGAGCTTGATCGCGCCATCCACCGCCTCCGCGCCGGAGTTTGAGAGAAACACGCGCTTCTTGCTCGGGCCGGGGGCGAGCTTCGCAAGCCGCTCGAAGAGCGTCGCGAGTCCCTCGAAGTAGAAATCGGAGCCGCAGATGTGCAGGAATTTGTCCGCCTGCGCCTTGATCGCAGCGATCACCTTTGGATGTCCGTAGCCTGTCGACGCAACCGCGATCCCCGCCATGAAGTCGAGGAACCGATTGCCGTCGACGTCCTCCACCATCGCCTTCTCTCCGCGCGCAATCACCAGCGGATATTCCTTGATGTAGCACGGTGAGGCGAAGGCCTCATCCTGCGCGACGATGCGTTTCGCGTTTGGACCCGGCACCGGAGTGACGATCTTCGGATAGTTGCGCGCGGCCGCCGGAGCGGCGGTGGGACGGATGGTGGCGGTCATGGCTCTTGTTCCGATGTATGGATGGTCGTGCGACTCTGCTCCCGCATGAACTGCATTACGTAATACGGCCCGCATCCACCCTTGCCGCTGGAGCCGGATCCCTTCCAGCCGGTAAACGCCTGCGCGCCCGGCCATGCGCCCGTCGTCGCGCCGGTGCGCTTGTTCGCGTAGCACACCCCCGCCTCGATTTCGTCGAAGAAGCGCGCGACCTCTTCGTCGCTTCCACTGTAGATCCCCGCAGTGAGCCCGTACTCCGTCCGGTTGCTCTCCGCGATCGCCTCCTCGAAGGAGCCGACCTCGCCGATCACGAGCAGCGGCGCGAACAGCTCCGTGCGAAAGAGCGTACTCTCGAGCGGCACGAGCGCGATCGCCGGCGAAACATAGTGCCCCCTGGCCTGCGCGCCGCGCGTCAGGCGCGTGCCGCCGGCGAGCAGCGTCCCCTCCGACGTCGCCTGCGCCACCGCGCGCTCGTAACGCTTTGCCGACTCCTCGTTGATCACCGGCCCGAAGAACACATCCCGCTCCGATGGATCACCGATGACCAGTCTCCCGGTCTTCTCGATGAGCGCATCGGTGAACGCTTTCGCTACCGACTTGTGCACGTACACGCGTGAAGTCGCCGAGCACTTCTGGTTCTGCAGTCCGAAGGCCGACTTCATCACCCCTTCGGCCGCCATGTCGATGTCCGCCGTGTCCATCACGATCGCTGCATTCTTCCCGCCGAGCTCGAGGAGGCAGGGACGCGCCCACTTCGCGCTGAACTCCGCGAAGATGCGCATCCCGACCTCCTTCGATCCCGTGAACACCACGCCGTCGACACCGGGATGTCGCCAGATCGCATCGCCGATGAGATGGCCGTGCCCCTGAATGAGGTTGAACACGCCTGCCGGAATTCCCGCGTCGCGATAAATCTCGTAGAGCTTGAGCCCCGTCCACGGCGCGTCCTCCGCCGGCTTGTACACGATCGTGTTGCCGGCGACGAGCGCGGCGGACGACATCCCGGCCGAGAGCGCCAACGGAAAATTGAATGGCGCGATGCACGCGAACACGCCGAACGGCCGCAGCACATCGACATTGCGCTCTCCTGGCGTCATGCGCGCCATCTCGCGGACGAAACCGTGCGCGTCCTCCATCTGCTGACAGTAGTAGTCGATCAGATCCGCCGACTCCTCGGCATCGCCCATCGCCTCGAGGCGGCTCTTCCCGACCTCGACGCTCATGATCGCGGCAAGCTCGAACCTTCGTTCGCGAATGAGCTCCGCAGCGCGTCGCAGCATCGCGATGCGGCCGCCGGCGCCGAGCGCAACCCACCCCTTCGCCGCCGTGCGGGCGGCGCGCACGGCGAGATCGATCTGCTCCGGCCGCGCGCTGTGGAAGGTGCCGAGCACCCTCGACGTATCGATCGGCGAAGTATCGACGATCTGTTCTGCCGAGGTGCGCACGGCCTTCCCGTCGATGTAGAGCGGGTATTCTTTTCCGCTCGCCCCCCGGACGCGCACGAGCGCTTCGTCGAAGAGTGTGTGGAACTGATCGAGGTCGACGTTGGTCGATGTGTACGTGATCTTCGGCAGTGTCGCTGCGGTCATATCGCTCGGAGTGGGAATCATGTCGTCGCCAGCGCGCCGGCGACGGAGTCGTCGTACGCTGCGCGGAACAGCGTGACGAGCTCGTCGATCTGCGCGGGCTCAATGATGAAGGGTGGTGCCAGCATGATGATGTCGCCGTCGACGCCGTCGACGTGTCCGGTATTCGGCCACACGACGAGCCCTGCGCGCTGCGCGGCCTCCGTAAGCTTCTCGGCGATCTTCGCGCGGCGCGGGAACGGCGCGCGCGTTTCGCGATCGCGCACCAGCTCGATACCCGCGATCATGCCGCGACCGCGCACGTCGCCGACGTGCGGGAGATCGAGCAGCGCGGAGAGCTTCGCGTGGAAGACGCGCCCCATGTCCGCCGCGCGCGCGACGAGCGCGTGCTCGCGGAGGTAGCGCACGGTCGCGAGACCGGCGGCGCAGAGCACGGGATGATGCGAGAAGGTTTGCGCGTGCATCAGCGAGCCGGAGCCGCGCGCGAGCACATCGATGATGCGGCGTGGCGCCGCGACGGCGGAGAGCGGGACGTATCCGCCGGCGATCCCCTTCCCCATCGTCATGATGTCCGGCGTTACGCCGTACGGCTCGAGCGCAGACCATGTGCCGGTTCGACCCGCGCCGCACGCGACCTCGTCGGCGATGAAGAGCACGTCGTGCCGGTCGCAGATCGCGCGCACGGTGCGCCAGTAGTCGTCGCGCGGCACCAATGCACCCGTCGACGAGCCGCCGACGGGCTCCGCGATGAACGCGGCGACGCGATCGGCACCGAGCTCGAGAATCTTCGCCTCGAGCGCGGTCCCCGAGCACACCGGGCACGCGGCTTCGGCGCCGCGACACGCGCAACGATAGGCGAGCGGCGCCGGAATGCGATGTACGGCGACGATCCATTCGCGAAAGTACGTCGCGTAGTGCGGACGGGCGGATGCGGAGAGCGCGAGGAGCGTGTTGCCGTGATAGCCAGGCGCGAGTGAGATGATCTCCTGCTTGTGCGGACGCCCCACCTCGACCCAGTACTGTCGTGCGAGCTTGAGGGCGGCCTCGACGGCCTCGGAGCCGCTCGAGAGGAAATAGATGTAGTCGAGATCGCCCGCCGCGAGCGCGGCGAGCTCACGGGCGAGCGATTCCGCCGGCTCGGATGTAAACGCGGTTCCGTTCACGTACGCGATCGTCGCGGCCTGTGTGCCGATGGCATCCGCGATCTCGCGCACCCCGTGCCCCAGATTGGCGACGAAGGCTCCGCCACATCCGTCGAGGTATCTGCGGCCATGTTCGTCCCACAGATAGCACCCCTCGCCCCGCACGATCTCGGGAAAGTCGCGGGTCAGCTTCCGGTAGAAGACGTTGCTATCGGGGTAGCGATGCGTGGCAGCGATCGGACGGTTCCTGGGGGGGAAGATGGCTAACTTATCGCTCCGCGACGACCGGAAACAGGGTCCTCCGCACGGAACAGCGCCGCGGCACGCCGAGGGTAAGTCGGCTGGGCATGGCGTTTTTCAGGAGCACCGCCCATCGTTTCGGGTGTGCCCCCCGCCGGGAGGTCATGCATGCGCGTTCGCCTTGTAGCGGTTGCTGTGACAATCCTGATTGCCGGCTGCACGCCGCAGCAGCTGATCGACCACTACGCATTGCCACGATGCGACGCGCGTGATGCAGTCTGCGATGCGAAAAAGCAGATAAGGGACGATCGCGATACCACATCGTGGAAGCATCCCTTTCGCGAGATGAAGTCAATCGCCGACTCGTCCGCTCCACGGGTGCCCATGGTGGACACCTCGACCCCGCGTCCGCCGATCATCCCCTAAGCCGCGCCGCTGTTCTCCGAGAGCCGGTCGTCGTGTATCTCCCGCCATCGGTCCCCGATCCCGATAGCGCGAGGCCTCCGATTCCGTACGGCCACCCTCACTGAACGCAGCACGATCGCGAACGACGAAAGACCCGCGCGGCTCTCGCCTCGCGGGTCTTCCCGTTCATTCGACTTTCCGTGCTGCCTGCGACCGCTAGACGACGCGACGGCCCGTGATCAGGCGAATCAGCACGACCACGATCGCGATGACGAGCAGCAGATGGATCAACCCGCCCGCGACGTGAAAGACGCCGAAGCCGAGAATCCAAAGAATGAAGAGAATGACCGCAAGTGTCCAAAGCATTGTGTGAGCCCCCGCACTAGGGTAAGTGGTACGCCGCTTTCTTAAGCAACAGGCGTACCGCTGGGTTTGGACGGCTTACCGCACGGACAACGTTCCCTTCGGCTTGCTGCCCTCCGTGCGCACGCATACAATCCCGCTCACGGCACTCCCCCCGCACCTCGCGCCATCATGAGCTTCGTCGTCCCTCCGCGCCCAGCCCTCGCGGCACTCGCCTGCACCATCGCACTCTCGAATGCCCGCGCTCAAACGACGCGCCCGCTCACGATCGCGGACATGCAGCGCTTCCAGCAGGTGAGTGATCCACGCCTCTCGCCCAACGGCGACTGGATCGTCTACACGGTCTCCGGAGTCGACTCGGCACACGATCGCGCGAATGGCGACATCTGGGTCGCACGATGGGATGGCACGCGCACGGTGCGCATGACGTACGGCGCCGACGACGAGCACTCACCGCAGTTCGCCGGCAGTGATCACGCGATCTCGTTTCTCTCCTCGCGCGGCGATCCACACGACTCGGATCAGCTCTGGCTCCTCTCGATGGAAGGCGGAGAAGCGCGCAAGCTCACCTCGGTGAAGGATGGCATCGACGACTACTCGTGGTCGCCCGACGGCAAGCGCGCGGTGCTCGCGCTGCGCGACTCCATGGCCGATGCGGATAGCGCACCACATCCCATCGTGATCGATCGCTACCAGTTCAAGCAGGATGTTGAAGGGTATCTCGACGAGCATCGCGTGCATCTCTGGCTGCTCGATGTCGCGACTCAATCGCTCACCCAGCTCACCAGCGGCAATCACGACGACATGATGCCGGAGTGGTCTCCTGACGGCTCCCTCATCGTCTTCTCGTCCAAGCAGCAGAAGGATCCCGATCGCTCCGACAACTGGGATCTCTACGTCATCGCGCCTGCCGCCGGAGCGTCCGCGAAGCAACTCACGCAGAACGACCTCGATGACGACGATCCGCAATGGGGAAGCCGTGCCGTCTGGAGTCCGGACAGCAAGGAGATCGCTTTCCTGCAGGGCGGACCGGACTCCCTGCTCTACTTCGGGCTGCAGCATCTCGCCGTCGTCCCTGCCGCCGGCGGTCCCGTGCGCCTCCTCGGCGCCGCGCTCGATCGGAACTTCGTGCACCCGGCATGGTCCGGTGACGGGAAGTGGATCTACGCACAGCTCGAGGACGATGGCTCGATGATTCTCGCGCGCGTCGCGCGCGAAGGCGGCCCGGTGCAACGAGTGCTTGATGGCCGGCGCGTCGTGAGCGCCGTCACCGCCGCGGGCACACATGTGGCCATTACGCAGAGCACCGTCACGAAGCCCGATGAGCTCTTCGCCGTTGACGCCGACAGCGCACGCGCGCTCACCAACGCGAACGCCTGGCTGCGCGAGATTCAGCTCGCCGACCAGGAGCCGATCACGACGAAGAGCAAGGACGGCACGCCCATCCACGGATTCCTCATGCGCCCCGTCGGCCACACGCAGGGGCAAACGGTGCCCGCGATTCTTCGCCTTCACGGCGGCCCGGTTTCCCAATGGGAGAATGGCTTCGAGCTCTCCTGGCAGCTGCTCGCGGCCAACGGCTTCGCGGTGATCGGCATGAACCCGCGCGGCAGCTCGGGGCGCGGGCTCGCATGGGCGAAGGCGATCTACGCGCACTGGGGCGAAAAGGACGTGCAGGACGTTCTCTCCGGCGCCGACTACGCCGTCGCGCACGGCATCGCCGACCCCGCCCGTCTCGGCGTCGGCGGCTGGAGCTACGGCGGCGAGCTCACCGACTACGTCATCGCGAGCGACACACGCTTCAAGGCGGCCATCGCTGGCGCCGGCATCGGCAACGTCCTCGCCGGCTTCGGAACCGATCAATACGTGCGCGAGTACACGGCCGAGCTGGGAGTGCCGTGGAAGCATCTGGAGACGTGGCTCCGTGTGTCCTACCCCTTCCTCCACGCCGATCGCATCGTGACGCCGACGCTCTTCATGGTTGGCGATCGTGACTTCAACGTCCCGCTCCAGAACTCCGAACAGATGTACGAAGCCCTCCGCTCACTCGGCGTCGAGACGCAGCTCGTGATCTACCCGGGCCAGTTCCACGGCCTCACGCGCCCGAGCTTCCTCGCCGACCGCATGCAGCGCTACATCAACTGGTACGGCAAGTATTTGGGCTCGAGCACCCCGTAGCAGCGACTGCTTGGTAAGGCGACAACTAACGGACAACGCCGACAACAAACGGAAAAGGCGTTCGTGGCCGTCTCCGTTTCCTGTCCGTTAAATCCGTTTTTTGTCGTAGTTACATCGAAGTTGATCTCACTACTCACTCCCCGACGCCCTACACCGGGTCAATGAAGATCGTCGCGTAGCTCTTGTTCGACTGCACCTGCAACTTGACGTACATCATCGAGTGCGCGGCGTCGAAGAAGTACAGGTTGCCCGTGCTCGCATCGAGATCGGCGAGCGATGCGGCGGCCCCGATCGGATGTCCGGAGTCGTAGTCGCGCCAGACCTTCACGCTCGCGATGGTCCACGGGAAGCCGATGCGCACGTTGTCCCCCGGCGACACGTCACGCCAGTACACTCGCGGCTTGCTCGGCACCGTCGTCGGCTGCAGCGTGTACGCGCGGCCGCTCAGCAGCGACATGTTGATCGACGTGAGCGAGTTGCCGCTCCCTGCCATGCTCCCCGTCACGTTGTCGTCCCGCTTGATAACCAGCGGCGCCATGTTCTCCGGCGTCGCCGCACCCGTCCCCAGCGAGAACAGCCCGTAGGTGCCACGGCAAACGTACGCGTTCCACTCCGTACGCGAGATGCACGAGTTGTCCAGCAAAATCGGCATGTTCGTCACCACGTGCGCGCCCGACGTTCCCGTCACGCTTCCATCGGCATCGAGGAACACCGCGGCCTTGTCGCCATCCTTTGCCGGGTTCGGGTTCTCGAGATAGACGTGATTTGCGTTGAGGAAGGTCGCATTGTCCGTGAAGTTCTGCGTGTTGATGCTGAAGGCGTTGTTCCTGTTGTAGCCGTACGCGCTCGCGGGCCGCGTCCCGTTCGGCACGAAATTCACGAACTGCACGCGCTGCGCACCGACCCGTCCGTCGTAGAACTCGTAGCCACGAATCGGATACGCGCCCAGCGTCGTCGCGCTGTTCGCGCTCTCCCCGATGATCGTGGCGTCCTGCAGGAAGGTCTCGTTCGCCGCGAATGTCGCGCCGATGTCGTTGTCCGCCAGCAGCGCGTGCGTGAGCCGCAGATTCGCGCCGCGCATCCACGCGCCGCGGTTGCGATTCTTGTACGCCGTGTAATGATCGAACGACGTCACCACGATCGCCGAGCTGCCGTTCGTCGGATCGACGCGTGGATCGTAGTAGGTCGTCCCCACCGTCCCGTCGGGATTCGGACCGTCGTCGACGTTCATCCCCGTCGAGCGGTTCGAATGCGCCTTGTTGTTGGAGAAGTTCGTGAAGGCCGTCCGTCGCGGCCACACGGCATCCGTCGCCGAAAGGCCGGTGGGATGCAGCGGCAGCGCAATCCAGAACCCCACGCCCATCGACCCCGCTGCGACGTTGCCCGTGTAGGTGTTGTCGGGGTTCGTGATCCAGAAGGTCGCGGGACGCGTGTCGGACGCAAGCACCTGCTGCCCCGCAGCCGGCGTCACCGCGAGGATGCCGAGGTTGTTCGTGATCGTATTTCCGTGCTCGATCCCATCCTCGAGGAAGTAGCCGTGCCCGAGGTGATTGTAGCAGATATTCCCCGACACGACCGCCATGTTCGTTCCGTGCACGGTCACGCAGCGGTTGAACGTCTTCCAGATGCTGCTGTTCCGGATGTACTGGCCGGTCACGTCGCCGGCGACGTGCCAGTGAAACGGGTAGCGCGCCAGCTTCGACTTCTGTCCCATCTGATACAGCTCGACGCCTTCGACGTGCGCAATGCCGCCCTGGAAGACGATGATGTGTCCGCAGTAGCCGTTCGTCACACACTCGTCGTTGCCACGAATCGTGATGTTGCGCGAGAGCAACCCGATCTCGGCCCGCTCATCGAGCGTCGCGCCGCCGAGCGTCTGCAGCACGCCCCAATGCGCGTACTTGAGCGGCGTCGTCACCGTCACCTGCTGGCCCGACACCGACTGCACGACGAGCGCCTCCGCCTGATTCGGATCGAAGTCGGTGGATGCCAGCACAATGTTGTCGCCGGCGCGCCAATCGACGCCATGCGCCACCGTCACCTGCGTCGCACCCTTCGCTGCCGATGCGGAGAGATTCGTCCACACGACGCGCGGCGCGCCGTGCAGCTCGAGCGACGCGCCGGAGCTCACCGACAGCGCCTTGCTCGCGAGGCCGAGCACGCCCTCGTTCGAGTCATCACCCGTGAGCGTGATCGTCGCGCGGTGCGTGTACGGCTTCACCTCCGTGCCGATCTGCAGCGCTCCCTTCACCTGGATATAGTTGGCCGAAAGGGCGAGGTCGCTGTCCGCGAACGTCAGCGAGCCCTGAATCGTGAGACTCTTGAGCGCAGGGGGGGTGATGTCGAGAATCATCGCCGTGCCGACGGGTACCACCACGTCCTCGTTCGCCACCGGAACCGCGTGCGACGGCCAGCTCTGGGCGTCCGACCATTTGTGCGTCGATGGCGTCGGCGGGCCGCCGGGATCCGTCGGAACGGTCGTGTCCGCGCTGCAGGATCCGAAGATCGCGATCGGAAGCGCGAAGGCGACGACGAGACGCGCCAGGGACTTGATCGAAAGCATGGGCATCCTCAATGGAATGACGAGCCGCGACGCGGATGCGACGGGGGGAGGGCCCAAAGATCGAAGCTCCTGCTGAGCGCGCCATAGCCGGCCCATACCGTGGCACCCTACGCCATGCATTTCGGTCATTTTGAATTAAAGGATCGTAACGGAACGTGTCGGTGTTGAAGGAAGCTGTACGCGATCAGCTGTTCGTGATGCTGCTTGGGCCCATCAGGACGGGCACAACGTCGATCGCCACGCCGACTTCGGCGCGTCGATTGCATATGTTCACTGCGATGACTCCCACTATGTCGACGACCCGCTCTCGTTCGCTGATGCTTTGCGCCGGCGTGCTCCTTTGCCTCACCGCCGCGGGTTGCAGCCACCCGCAAGTGGCGCCGGAGCCGGTGCCCGATCCTGCACTCGTCGCGGCCGACAGCACTCGCGCGGCGCAGCTCGCAGCCGCCGATTCGGTGCAGCGCGCCGACTCCGCGCGCATCGTCGACAGCGTCGCCGCTCATGGCGAGATCGCAGCGGACGCGCCGGCGCGAGTGATGCGCTTCGAATCCGACGCCGACAGCATCAACTTCGAGCAGAATCGCGCGCTCGCCGAGCAGGCGAGAGGCTATCGCGTCATCGTCTCGCTCTTCGACCGGCATCTCTGGGTCGTGAACGGCACCGACACGCTACGCTCGGCGCCTGCCGCTGTCGCAATGGACTCGTCGCTCGACTATGCCGGCCGCTCGTGGAAGTTCGATACGCCCCGAGGCAAGCGCACGATCCACGGGAAGACGGACAATCCGCTCTGGATCCCGCCCGATTGGCACTACGCCGAGGTCGCGAAGGAGAATCATCTCGCACTCTCGCGCGTGCCCGCCAAGGGCGTGGTGAAGATCGCCAATGGACGCAAGCTGCAGGTGCGCCACCGCGAGGTCGGCATCATCGTCCCTGACTCCGGCTGGACGCCGCTGCCGCTCGACGAGGAAGTCGTCTTCGACGACACGCTCTACATGCCCCCGCTGGGCTCCCTGAACCGCCGCATCTACGGTGAGCTCGGCAGCTACCGCCTCGACATGGGCGATGGATATCTCATCCACGGTACGCCGGAAGAGTCGACGGTAGGCGCCGCCGTGACGCACGGCTGCGTACGTCTCAAGGAAGAAGACATTGCGTGGCTCTACACGAATGTCCCGATCGGAACCGGCGTCTATATCTACTAGGACGCCCGGCTACGGCGTCGTCGGCGTCGAGAGCATCTTCACGAGGCGGTAGAGAAACTCCTGGCCGTCGTACAACGACTGCACGCGCATCCGCTCGTCCTTGCCGTGCGCACGTGAGTCGTTCGGATCGCCGAACAGCCCCGACACGCCGTAGGTGGGAATTCCCTTCGCGCGCAGATACATCCCGTCGGTCGCGCCGGTCGACATCGTCGGGATCACGGGGATGTCGCCGAACATGCTCTTCGTCAGCTGCTCGACCGCGCCCATCAGCTCCGGCGTGAGCGGCGACGGCGCGCTCGGCTCGAGCGGCGGCGGCGCCGACATCGAGATCCCGGTATCGCCCATCACCTGCAATAGCGTGAGCCGCACCTGCGCGGGATCGACGTTCGGCACTACGCGGCAATTGATGTTCGCCGTGGCCGTCTGCGGGAGTGCGTTGTTCGCGTGGCCCCCGAACAGTCGTGTGGCGACGCAGGTAGTGCGCAACATCGACGCGTAGCGTGGGTTCGCGGAGAGCATCGCATCGGCGGCGCCGTCCTTTTCGTTCTTCGCGATGCCGCGCATCGCCGCACCGATCGCCGGGGTCTCGATCACCGCCGTGCGTTCGAAGAACACGCGTGACACATCGTTGAGCTGCACCGGAAAGCGATACGCCGATAGCTTCATGAGTCCCGCCGCGAGCTCGTAGATCGCATTGTCCGGGCGCGGCACCGATGAGTGTCCGCCGCGGTTGTGCGTGCTCGCGGTGAGATTGATCGAAACCTTCTCCGTCGCCTGTACCGACTGGAGAAATGGCTTCCCGTTCACGAGCGCGCCGCCTCCACCCTCGTTGATCGCGTAGGCCGCATCGATCACCGGCTTGTGCGTATTCACCAGCCACTCGGCGCCATCCATGTCGCCCCCCTCTTCGTCCGCCGTGAGGGCGAGAATCAGATCGCGATCGGGGACGTATCCTTCGCGCTTCATCCGCAGCATGTTCGCGACGAAGATCGACGCCATCGCCTTGTCGTCGCCGCTGCCGCGCGCGTAGTAGTAACCGTCCTTCTCGACGAGCTTGAAGGGATCGGTCGTCCAGTCGGAGCGGAGCGCGGCGACGACGTCGAGATGCGCGAGCAGGAGCAGCGGCTTCCGCACGCCCTTCCCGTGATAGCGCACGACGAGATTTCCCTTGTCGGGCTTCGGCGTGAATAGCTGCACGTCGGCCGCGGGAAAACCCGCGTCGAGAAAGCGCTTCTGCATGGCCTGCGCGGCGACCGTCGCGCTGCCGACCGAGTCGACGGTGTTGATCTCGACCAGCTCCCTGTAGATGTCGTGCAGCCGCTGCTGCTCGGGGTTGAGCGTCATCGTTTGTGCGTGGGCGACCGCGGGGGCAATCAAGAGCACGAGCGCCAGCGCGAGGGAACGCAGATGGACGGAAAGCCGTCGTGTCATGTGTGGGAAGCTCCGGGAGTGTGCTGCGGTAATTACTTCGTCGTGCGAAGGAGCTCCATCGCGGCGTTCCGTCCGTTGACCGCCATCACGCTTCCGCCGGGGTGCGTGGCGGCGCCGCAGAGCCACACGCCATCCATCGGCGTGCGCGCGGTGAGCCGCTTCTCCCACATGTGCGCAGGAAGAATGTCCCCCTGGAAGATATGGCCGCCGGTCAGCCCCACGCGCGACTCGATGTCGGGCGGTCCGAGCACCTCGAGATCGATGATCGCATCGGGCATGTTCGAGGTGAAGCGAGCGATCGACGCGATCACCCGCTCGCCGACTTCCTGTCTTCGCGAATTCCAGTCACCGCGCGCGAAGGTGTGCGGCACGTATTGCGCGAACACGCTCAGCGTGTGAACACCGGGCGGAGCCACGGACTGATCGTACACCGTATGCAGATAGAGCTCGGTCCAGATGCGCTCCGGCAGCTCCCCCGCATTTGCCTTGCGATGTCCCTCATCCCACTCGGCGATCGTGAGCGGCGTGTTCACCTGCCCCGTGTGATGCGGCTCGTTGGTGCCCGGACGCGCGCGAAAGTTCGGCAGCTCGCGCAGCGTCATGTTCACCTTCACGGTGACGCCCTCGATCGGCACGGCTTCGACATCGCGGCGCCACTGCGCGTCGACGGAGTCGCCAAGGAGGCGCACGGTGACGCGCGGGTCGGCGTTGGAGATGACGTGAGGCGCCGAGATGCGCTCGCCGGATTCGAGCTCGACACCCTCGCCAGGAAGAATGCGCGAGACAGTCACCCCAGTCGCCACGATGGCACCGGCTTCACGCGCGACGTCGCAGAGGATGAAGGAGATCGTCCCCATTCCGCCGCGGACATAGCCCCACGCACCGGGCTCTCCGTACATGCGCCCCGAGCCATGATGGAACCAGACGGACGCCGTGCCCTTGTCTGAGGGCGACGCGTTCGTGCCGATGACGCCCTGACCGAGGTAGGCCATCTGGAGCCGCTCGTCGCGAATGAAGTGCTGCACGCACTCGAGCATCGACCACTCGTTCAAGAGTGAGCGCGCATCCTCGTCGCTGCCGAGCCGGCGATCGATCTCCTCGCGGGTGGGCGACGGATCGAGCCAGAGATCGCGATCGCCGACGGGGCGAAGCGCGTCGCGAAGTCGGGCCTTGAGAGCGATCATCTCCTTCCATCCGTTCACGTCCGCGGGCGCGAGCTTGCGGACGTCGGCCTCGCACTTCTCATCGTCATTCCAAAGCTGCACGCTCGTCCCGTCCTCGAAGGGGACGAACAATCCGCCCGACGCCGGCATCCAGTGGAATCCGTGCGCTTCGAGCGCGAGCTCGTCGATCACTTTCGGGTGGAGAAGACCGCAGACGTACGCGCAGGGAGAGAAGCGCACGCCCGGAAAGGGCTCGTCCATCGTGCACGCGCCGCCAACGCGGTCGCGGGACTCGAGAACCAGAACGCGCTTTCCGGCGCGGGCGAGGTACGAGGCGCACGCGAGCCCATTGTGCCCCGCGCCTACTATAATGACGTCCCAGCTCCGCCGGGCGAGAGCGGCGATTGGCTCTGGAAGACCAATGCGTCCGAGAACGGCGGCGGCGGGCTGTTCGGAGGAGGGGGGGATTAGCATGGGCGGAATAGTGACGAAAAGTGTCAGCCGAGGTAAGGGATTCGGCGGATCGGCGTCGAAAGATTATGCGTAACTAATTGCAGCACAAAGAATTGAGCGAGTGTTCCCGCTGGTTGTGATTTCTTTGTAAATGACGCGTCCTTCTAGCAACAGCAGCTGTCCAAGGCAATTCATCCGCGTCCCTCAGGCGCACTGCACACGTCCAGCACAGGAGCTCGACCATGCGTCGTACCGTTCGCAGAGGCTTCACGTTGATCGAACTTCTGATCGTCGTCGTGATTATCGGTATTCTGGCCGCGATCGCGATTCCGAAGTTCGCGAGCACGAAGGAGAAGGCGTATCTCGCGTCCGAGAAGTCGGATCTTCGTAACATGGCGACCTCGGAGGAGGCGTACTTCTCCGGCAACCAGACCTACACGACCAACCAGAGCGCGATGAACTTCACGACCTCACAGGGAGTGTCGATCACGGGTATGGTTGCGGATGCGAAGGGGTGGAAGGGCACGTCGAGCCACAGCGCGACGACCAAGAAGTGCTACGCCGGCTTTGGTAGCCAGGCTGCTGCGACGACGCTCGACGGGATCATCACCTGCGATCCGTGATCCGTCGCGTCCTCTGACGCGACGCCGGACCGTACCGCATCCCCCAGTTGACGTTCGTACAGGATGCATCAGATCGCCCCGCGCTGCTCGAGCGCGGGGCGCTTTGCATCTCCGCCTCACGAATGTGTTCGAGATTGACCAAAAAGGGCGCTGGCAGCCGGTTTGAATCGTCCTTCCATGTACGACGTGATGGACGTCGTGTGGCACCAGCCGTTGACATGCCATGGGAAGGGTCAACACAAAGCTGTTTCGTCGGGCGTTCTGCACGGTGCGTCGCGTCGTGCGGTGAACAGTTGCCACCGAAACGCCTGCTCGAAAGCGTAAGTCGAGGTTTTACAACGCTTTAGCGACGACCTCAGCATTGGCCCCACCCGTGCTTTACTGTCTGGCGTGAATCAAACGGCACCCACCCGAATGTGGGCGATTCGTGAACGCTTTCTTACCGTACCAGGAGATCAACATGCTTCGTCTGCGCAAGGGCTTTACCCTGATCGAACTTTTGATCGTCGTCGTCATCATCGGCATTTTGGCCGCGATTGCGATTCCGAAGTTCGCGAGCACCAAGGAAAAGGCGTATCTGGCGTCCGAGAAGTCGGATCTTCGTAACATGGCGACGTCGGAAGAGGCGTACTTCTCCGGCTTCCAGACGTACACGACCGATCAGAGCGCGATGAACTTC
>JBBRYY010000002.1:0-82682 GCA_038237245.1 Gemmatimonadales bacterium
CGAACGTCTTCTCGCTCAGCCTGAAAGTCAATTTCTAAACTCCACAGGGAGATCTCGGATGTTCTGTAACAGATATCTCGCCGGCGGAGTGGCCGCGATCGCGCTCGCAGTGACCGTCGTCGCGTGCAGCGGTGACAACGGCGCCGTGCAGGTGAAGCCGGTCGACTCGCTGTTCAAGACCTACGTTGCCATCGGCAACAGCATCACCGCCGGCTGGCAGTCCGCCGGCATCAACGACTCGACCCAGCACCAGAGCTACGCGGTGCTCTTCGCGAAGCAGATGCATACGGACTTCCGCATCCCGCTGCTCAACATGCCGGGGTGCCCACCGCCGATCGACAACTTCAACACGCAGCATCGCGTGGGCGGCGGCACGCCGGCTACGTGCAAGTTCCGCGAGACTGCGGCGACTCCTGGTGCGTTCAACAACGTCGCGGTCCCCGGAGCGACATCGTTGTCGCCAACCGGCGCAGTGACGGGGCTCGACACTCTCGTCCAGAACGTGCTGACGACGCTCATTCTCGGTGGCGAAACGCAGGTGCAGCGCGCAGCAGAGGCGCAGCCGACGTTCGTGAGCGCGTGGATCGGCAACAACGACGTGCTCAACGCGTCGCTCTCGGGGATTCTCCAGGCGGCGCCAGGAATATCGAACGGCGTCACGTCGCTCACCGCGTTCACCGCGAACTACACGAACCTCGTAAAGGGGCTCCGGGCCATCCCGTCGATCAAGGGCGGCGTGCTCGTTGGGGTCGTGAACACGGCAAACGTGCCGCTGCTCTTTCCCGCGGCGGCGCTCTACAATCCGGCGGTGAAGGCCGGCTTCGATGCGGCGGCCGGCACGACGACGGCGATCGATCCAACGACGTGTCCGCCAACCACGACGTCGCTGATCAACTTTCAGCTGGCCGGTGCAATCCGCGCTGGCGCGCACCCGCCGCTCATTGCGTGCGAGGCGCTTCCGTCGCCATACGCGCCAGTTGGAAATGTCTACGTGCTCGATGCAGGAGAGCAGGTTGCCGTGTCGGACACGGTGGACGCCTACAACGCGCTGATCTCGGCCGAGGCCGATTCACTGGGCTACGCGTACTTCGATCCGAATCCTCCGCTCGTCGCGCTCAAGCTCTCGGGGGACATTCCCGTGTTCCCCGATCTCACGCAGCCGACTTCGCCGTTCGGGCAGTACTTCTCGCTCGACGGTGTGCACCCGGCTGCAGCCGCGCACGTCGTGATCGTCAACGGCATCATCGATGCCGTCAATGCGAAATACGGTACCAGCATCGATCACGCGCCGGCTCCCTGAGTTGCGTGCGATGAACGGCAAGACGGAGCGCACCGCAGCCGCGGCGCGCTCCGTTTTGCATCGCGACTAGCTTTTCCCGCATGAGGGATTCCGCGGACAAGTCAGCATCATCGCAGGAGTGGAGCGCGGAGCGCTACGCGCGCAATGCGCGATTCGTGGCGGAGCTGGGTGAGCCCGTCGTCGATTGGCTCGACCCCAAGCCGAGCGAGCGCGTGCTCGACGTTGGATGCGGAGATGGCGCGCTGACGGCTTCGATCGTCGCGCGCGGCGCGACGGTGGTGGGAATCGCTGCATCCACGTCGCTCGTCGCGGCCGCACGCCGCCGCGGCATCGACGCGCGCGTCATCGATGCGTATGCGCTCCCCTTTCATGCGGAATTCGACGCAGCCTTCTCGAATGCCGCGCTGCACTGGATGCGCGACCCGGATCGCGCGCTCGCGGGCATTCGGCGCGCGCTCAAGCCCGTGGGGCGCTTCGTGGGCGAGATGGGCGCGCAGGGGAACGTAGCGGCGATCTGCACCGCGATTCTCGCTGTACTTCGCGCCCACGACATCGATGGCGAAGCCCGATGGCCGTGGTACTTCCCATCGCCCGCGGAGTATGCGGAGCGCCTCGAGACGCATGGCTTCGCCGTGCTTCGAATGGAGCTTATTCCACGGCCGACGCCGCTCCCCACCGGCATGCGCGGCTGGCTCGACACCTTCGCAAACCCGTTTCTGGTCGGCGTGGCCGGTGAGCAGCGCGACGCGATGCTCGAAGAGATGACTTCGCTGCTGGCGCCGAGTCTGCGAGGGCGCGACGGAGAATGGACGGCCGACTACGTGCGGCTCCGCTTCGCGGCGCAGCTCGAGCGCTGACGCCCGTGGTGGACGGTTGCGGCGACTTGTCCGCGCGCGAGCGTCGCAATAACTTCGACGCTACTGCGGGAATAGCTCAGTTGGTAGAGCACAACCTTGCCAAGGTTGGGGTCGCGGGTTCGAGTCCCGTTTCCCGCTTCGATCGATTTGCATGATTCCCGCTGGTGTTCGACGCGACGTTCGTGTCGAGGAACGCATGCTGGAAGGGACCGAGCTCGGAGCACGACTGCAGGCGGCATTGGGCGACGCGTACATCGTGCGCGGCGAGATCGCGACCGGTGGAATGGCGAGGGTCTTTCGCGCACACGACACGCGCGTCGATCGCGAGGTCGCGCTCAAGGTCCTGCGCCCCGAGGTCGCCGCATCGCTCGGATCGGAGCGCTTCCGCCACGAGATTGCCGTCGCCTCGCATCTCGAGCACCCCAACATTCTCGCGGTGCACGATCACGGCGAAGCGGGCGGCGATCTGCTCTGGTATGCGATGCCTCTGCTCGAAGGCGAGACGCTCCGTGAGCGCATGAAGCGGGAATCGCAGCTCCCGCTCGACGACGCGCTGCGCATCGCGTGCGATGTGGCCGGCGCGCTCGAATACGCGCATGCATCGGGGTACATGCATCGCGATGTGAAGCCGGACAACATCATGGTGAGCGCGCACCGGGAGACGTTGCTCGCGGACTTCGGAATCGCGCGCCCGATGCACGACGAGACGGGGAAGTGGCGGGAAGGGCTCGTCGATGCCAAGGTCGCGACCACCACTACCGGTTTCGTCGTCGGCTCGCCCCAATACATGAGTCCCGAGCAGGTCGGCGGCGACCCCTCGCTCGACGGCAGAACGGATCAGTACAGCCTCGGCATCGTCCTGTACGAAATGCTCGCGGGTGAGCCGCCGTTCGGCGGGCGGAGTGCACAGGCGGTCGTGTCGAAGATGTTCGCGAGCGGTCCACCATCGATTCGCGTCGTGCGCCCCGATGTTCCCGTTGCGATCGACGATGCGCTCAAGCGTGCGCTCTCGCGGTCGCGACAGGATCGCTTCGCGAGCATTTCCGAATTCGCCGCAGCGCTGCACATTGCATCGAGGGAGGCGCGCGGCGGGATCGGGGGCGCGGTGTCGCGCCTTGCGAAGCGCTTACGTGTGTGGCGCGCACGCGAGTGATGCGGTAGCGATTGGGCGAAGCGCGCGTGGAGCGCGGCGTCGCACCCGGGTGGCGAAATGGTAGACGCGCGGGACTTAAAATCCCTTGGCCGCAAGGCCGTGCCGGTTCGAGTCCGGCCCCGGGTATGATTGCGGCACAACGACTTACGACGCCGCGCGCCGTTTGGGTTTGGCCGCGGAATCGCGCTTTTGTACACCTTTTGTACGAGATTCGGTTACCGTTCGGGTGTTGAGCGCAGTCACGGTGCGCGGTTCGGGCGGGGTGATGCTGTGCATCGCCGCGAGCTGAGCAACGCCAGAGGCAACGTCCCGGCTGTCGACGATTGCATAGCGCGAGTACATGGCGTCGGTCTTGTGGCCAACGATGCCCTTTGCCACGCTGCGCGGAACGCCGGCGCGCTCTAGGTTGCGGACGGCCGAGCGCCGGAGGTCGTGGGGAATGTGGTTCGGCAGGCCCGCGGCATCTCGCGCCCGGTTCCACGCGTTCCGGATGCTCAGGATCGGGGCGCCGTCGCGGTGGAAGATGTACGGGATGATGGAGCCAGTCTCGCGCTCGACGCGATCGGTGTACGCGCGCTGCTCCGCGATGACGGCGGCCAGCTGCGGAAAGGAGCCGAGCGGTATCTCCCGCCCCTCGCCGCCCTTCGTAACGCCTGGCGCGATACGCAGCACGTTCGCGGAGTCGATGGCTGACCACCGAAGGGCGAATATCTCCGACTCCATCCGCCAGCCCGTTAGCCAACCCATGCGAACGATGCCGCGGAGCTCCGGCGCCAGCTCGAGGCAGAGCGCGTCCACCTCGCCGGCGGTGAAGAACCCACTCCGGGCGTTGTTGACCGCCACTGTCGGGAAGCGGGGCTTTGTGGCAACGAGCCCCTGAGCCAAGGCGAGGTTGAAGGCGCGGCGGAGGCAGGCGAGTTCGTTGCGGATCGACGACGGTGCGGCGGTTTCCCGTGTGCGATTGCTGACGTACTCGACGATCGCTTGCGACGTGATCGCGCGGGCTTTGTGTTCGCTGAACGTATCGGCGAGGTGCGTGATTGCCGTCTCGAGCCGGGCGCCGGAGCGGCGACCGTTGACGCGGTAGTCGGCGCGGACGAGGTCGACCAGGGCGGGGAAGTCGAGCTTCGCGGCGTCGGGGGCGAACTGGCCGGCGGCGACTTCGGAGAGGCGTTTGCGGAGGGTGCGGGTGGCGACCTTGCGATCGTCGGACCCGGACGACTCGCGGTGCTCGCGGCCGTTGACCGAGAATCGGAGCCAGTACGTCGAGCCGCGGAGATAGACGCCGCCTTCGCCGAATTGCCGAGCCATTTGAGTCGCCGCCGGTTAAGGGATTGCCCTAAATAGACGAGTCCCGCGACCGAATCGCAACGGGCAGAAGGTTCCGCCGGCGGCCGCGAACCGGGCTCGACTGTCGCAAAACGACACAGTATGGCGGCGGCCAAATCGTGCAAAATGCGGCACACGCCCGCGGAGAGGACACAAGCGGCGAGGTCGCAATCTCCGCCAACCGGTCGTTTTTCGGGGGGGTCGGATCAGAATTGGCTCGGAAAAACGACTCGTTTTCGAGGGGGCGGCCGACAAGGCCGACAAGCCATTTCCGACAAGTGTCGGGGCCGACAGAACTCTCCGACAAGCGCGTTGAAAAAGTGGTCTAAACCGTTGTGCTGTAACGAGTGTTGGCCCGACAGAATTGTCCGACAAGATTGTCGAGTTTTCCCTCGCTCGTGTTTTTGTCGGCTTGTCGGAGGGGGTATATAAGTACCCCCGACAGACAACCGACAGGACCGACAGAAATACCAACAACAAAACCCCGATCGAATCGAGCCCCTCCACCACCGCAGCAAGCACGCGTTCCGCGCCCCACGGTGGTCGACCGCTACCCGAACATTAAGATTGGATTAAGCTCGGTCCCGGCTCAGTCCGCCTAGTTGCGTTCCCTCTAGACGCACCCTATTATGATGCCGTTCACTTCTCTTGATACACACGTCAGACACAGGCAGGGAATCGGCGCGCGCAACGCGCCAAAGGATCGTAAGTGCGACATGACTTTGTGAGAGCGCGCGATGCCGCCGGGGCCGAGTTCGATCGTGCCCGGATGGAGAGCGCGCTTCGCGCATCTAACGGGGTCGTTCTGGCCGCCGCCCGTTCGCTCGGGGTAAAAGGCCCGTACTTCTGGAACCGGGCCAAGCAGGTTGGCCTGGACATCGGCGCGCTGCGCCTCGACATACTGGCCGCCCCGACCGGAAGCGACGCCGAAGGCCTCTAGCCGCCCGCCTGAGCTCGCCAATCCGCGAAGGGGTGCCGTTCTTCCCCACCACAAGACAACGCCCGCAAATCGCCGAATAGAGCGATCCACCCCCGCCTCGCAATTTCGCCGGCGTGTGGAGACAAAAACGGGCCCCGATCTCCGCCAAGAGATCGAGGCCCCCAACTGAAGGACACCGATGGAGTAAAGATATGGAAGTCGAGCTAACCGCGCCAGCGAATTTATCGCCGAATAGCATTAATTCGGCCGCGCTGCGCCTCTACGACAAGGGCTGCCGCGATCTTGTACGGCTGAACGGCAAGCGGCCGACGGACTCCGGATGGCTCGAGCGCACCCTCACCCGCTCCGAGATTGCCGAGCACCACGGGAACTTCGGCCTCCGGACGCGGACCCGTCCGACGCTTGACGCAGACCTGGAGGACGCGCGCCTTGCCAAGATTGTTGGCGACGTGACTGACCAGACGATTGGCCGAGCTCCGCGACGCACCGGCAGAGCGCCCCGCTTCGCGGTGGTGTGCAAGCTCGTTGGCGAGCCGATCCCAAAGCACATACTCACTATCCGCGAGCGCGACGGCCGCGACCTCGGCAAAGTCGAAATCCTTGGCGACGGCCAGCAGGTCGTGATTCAAGGGACGCACCCGGACACCGGCGCACCCTACTCGTGGGCGAACGGCACCGCGACCGGAGACGCGTCGATCCTTTGCGACGCGCTCGAGACGCTGCCCGTCCTCTCGGCGGCGATCATCCGCGACACGCTGTTTCCGGCGATTGCGAACGCGATGCAGCGCATCGGGCTCGTCACCACGACGACGGGTGCGGCCCTCACCGATCGTGCTCACGTCGACCAGTCCTCGTTGCTGGCCCCGTCGATCGACGACCTCCGCAACGCGGTCGCGGTGCTCCCGAACGATGAGCGCAACTACGATCGGTTCGTAAAGGTTGGCTACGCGACCAAAGCCGCCGCCGGCGATGACGTCGAGGATGGCTTCGATATCTTCAGTTCGTGGGCGGAGAAGTGCGACGCGAGCAACCCGGCGATGACGCGATCGACGTGGGCGAGCCTCAAGCCACCGTTCGCTGTGGGGTGGTCGTGGCTCGCGGAGGAAGCGCGGCCGTACGGATTCAACGACGCGGCGCTCACGTTCGACGTCGTCGACGGCGCGGCCCCGCTGCCCTCCGCCGTCGCGCTTGCGACCCTCCCCATGCAAACCGCGCAACTCAACGGGTATCCGGATCGCGCGCTCGCGCAGCTGCTCGATGATGCGACTCTGGTCGGGCAAGAGCTCCGCGATGCACGAAGCGAAGTGCTCGATGCCGTCAACGTGCCGCACCCGCACGAACGGTTCTATCGTGCTCGTGTGCTTCGTGCGGCATCGTCGGCGCGATCGTATGCCTCTGACCTGCCGCGATTCACGCTCGCGCTGGCCACGGAATTGGTCGACGATGTTTCGTGGGCTGGATTGTCAGTCCAGGAAAAGGCGGTATTGAGCGCAGCCGCGTTCTCCCACGTTGCGGACAGTCGTTTGCTCGGCGGAAGCGCCACGCGCGACTACGGGGCGTTCGTCTCCGCGGAGTCGGCGTTTAACACCGAATGGCTCATCGACAGTTGCATCGAGAAACGCAGCGTGGGGCAGATCATCGGGCCGTCCGGCGTCGGGAAGACGACTGAAGCCATCGCGATCGCCGTCGCGGGTTCCTGCGGAATCGGCGGCATCGGTGGGAACGCGATACGCTCCGCGTTTAGCACGCTCGTATTCGCGCGCGAGGATCCGGGCGGTGCGTGGGGCCGTACGCAAGCGGCGGCTGCCGCGCTCAAGCAAGAATCGCCAAGTGTGTACGTCGTCGCCGGCGTTCCGCGGCTGTTGGAAATCGCTGCGGGCGTTGAGTTGGTGCTGCGCTATGTAGATCGCATCCCCGCAGGTGCGCCGCCGTTGGGCCTCATCATCATCGACCACTTCCGCGACGCGATCGGCGGTGCGGACGGCAACGATGGCGCGGTCTGTACGACTGCGTTTAACACGGCGGAGTTGTGTGCGCGCGCGACCGGCGCGGCGGTGGCGATCATCGACCACACGGGGCACGACACGTCGCGCGCCGCGGCGTCGGGATCGAAAGTGAAGTACGACAAATCGGCGTTCGTCTTGAACCTGACGCAAAAAGAAGGGAGCAAGACGATCGCCGCGACGTGGACAAAGGTGAAAAACGCCGCGAGCGGCGCGACGATGCTCTTTCACCTGGATGGTAACGTCGCCGTCGACGGTCCCGCGCCCCGTGCGGAGTCTGACGGGGCGATTGCTTCCGACGAGACGTTAGTTGATGCGGTGATGCAGTCGATCGCACGCAGTCACAGCGTGAGCCGGAAGGAAATCGCGGATCGTCTCGCGGCCGACTTCCCGGCGCGGTTCGATGAAGGCGCCGCGCAGGTCAAACGGTCGACGATCGCCGGACGTGTATCCGGCGCGCTCGACGCGGCGCTTGGGAAAGGCTGGATCGTGCAGCGTGCCGCGCGCTTCGCGATTGGCGAGTCGTCGCCGGCGAAGGCGCAGCGCGAGAAGGACGAGCTCGAGTTTGCAGACGTCGCGGGGATTGTATGAGCGCGCCGCATCATACCACCATCGCGGCCAAGCTCGCGGACGCCCTATCGCCCCACCTGAAATACGAATCGAAGCGATGGTACGTCCGCAATCCGACTGACGTCGAGCTCGAGCATCTTCGCGCGCCTCTCGTCCCCGATGACGTCGACGCGGAGCCGGATGCCGACGGCTGGGTGTCGCTTGTCGGGCCAATGCGCGCCGTAAATGCCCACCTACGTGTGTTGGCGAATGGGCCGGGCCTCCGGGATGCCGAGCGGCGCCAGCTGTGTTCTGCCACCGTCGCCAACGCGGTGGCCGCGCGACTCAAGGTGCTGCTGACGGTGGCGAAGGTGACGCGATGACGTTCCCTTGGCTCCTCAACCTTCGGCTACCTGAGTATCCGACAGTCCCTGTTCGCGCCGCAGATTTTGTGCACGGCGGCGCGGTTGCCGTCATGCTCACGCCCGGCCACCCCTGCGTCACGCTCGACGACCATCGCCTCGACGGCATCGAAGCGCGCAGCCTCGGCATGGCAACGGGAAAGGCGCTGACGATGGCGAACGAATCCGCCGACACGTTCCCTGTGTTGGATTCGCCGCTCGAACTGGCGTCCGGCATCGTCGTCGGAGCAATCGTCATTGGCGACGTCCTGACCATGTACCTGGATGTCAGGCGCGAACGCTCCGTGCTGTGGTGCGGCCCGTTATCCCATGGTATCGACTTGGGCATTGCGCTGCTGGCCGCCGGCGCCGGGGCGCTCGACGTCGACGAGTACCAGGAACGCCCCATTTACATCGTGACCCCTATCGACCCGGATGGTCTGAGCCCCTTCGCCGCGCGCCACCCTGGCATTCACTAGCTACACCCCGGAGCCTCATGTCTCTTGTCTACTTCCCTCACTGATTCGATTCTCACTCTCGCCCTCGCGTTGCCAGCTGATGCGACGATAACCGTTCCGCGGTCGTGGCTGGTGGACGTGCTGGGGGAACATCCCGGCAGCGTCGCACCGAACGACCCCCACGGCGCCACGCCGCTAGGAGCGCCAGCCAACCTCATCACGATCGCGGAGGCAGCCACCCGTATCGGCATGAAGCCATCGTATCTGTATCGGCACACTTTGCCGTTTATCGTGCCGATCGGTGCCCGGACCAAGCGCGTTGATGTGCAAAAGCTCGAGAAGTGGTTGGCCAAACGGAGCGCCCTCCGATGACGGCGCTTGCGCTCCTTGCAGCGATATTGCCCGCGATCGTGAGGCGTCTCGGCTCGGCGGGAACAGTATGACGTGGCCGCCATCCGTGCCCGTCGACGGTCCGCTACCGCACGGCGCGCCGCACACGCTAACGCGCAGCGGGCGTATCGCCTCCGCATCCGCTACGGCCTCTCGCTCGAGCGGTTCGCAGAGCTCGTGGATCGCCAGGGCGGGAACTGTGGGATCTGCGGTGGGCCGCTCTCCGACGAGCCGGGCACGCCCCACGTCGAACACCGCCACCACGGCAACAAAGCGGTGCGGTCGATCGCACATCCGTCGTGCAACAAGATTCTCGGACTCGCCGGCGAGAGTCGCGAAAAGCTCATCGCGTGTGCGGATTATCTTTGGATTCACGAGGGCGAGTGAAATCAGCCTCCGAGCGTGATCGACGTCCCGGTTTGCGTCGGCGAAGCACAATGCCGCCGAAACGAACCACAAGAAAAGAAGGAGAATGACGTAGCAGTGACGACAGCGGGTGCCTGGCACGCCGTCAGCACCACCAATCTTCCGCAGTTATCGAGTCCATACGATATGCAACACTCGTTTATGCAGCGCCACATTACGCCCGCACCGCTCCCGCGTCGCATAGGGACAGCCCCTCTCCGAGGAACCACTATGCTTCGCCTATTCGGTGTCAGCCTGTGCCTGCTGCTGCTTTCCGTATCTGCTCGCGCACAGACGACGACGAACTGCTCCTCCTTCGCGGGAACGGTGACGTGCTATCAGTCCGCGCAGGGACAAGCCACGTCGACCACGCAGTGCTCGGCGTTCGGCGGTACAACGACCTGCAACACGACAGGGACCGCGGCAAACGCCGGATCGTCGACGACGAACTGCTCGACCTTTGGGAATCAGTTGAACTGCACCACGACCCCGGTTGAAACACCGGCACAGCGCGCAGCCGAGTGGCAGCAACTCGGCGCCTCCACGCACCGCATCATCGACGCGATCCACGAGAGACATCGGCGTGAACGCCAGCAGCAACTTGCCGAGTTGCGTGTGCGGTACGAGTCGCTGCAGCACGACTACATCTACGGAGATTCGTTGGTACAACGCGCGATGTTCCGAGGCGACACGGCAGCGGTCACGCGGTTAACTGCGGATCAGGCAACGATGATGCTCCAACTCCGAGCAATGGGCGACACCGCAACGAAGCTCTCGCGCTGAAGGGCTGCGCGCCGAAGAACCGCTGGCGCGCCTATCGACGTCGCTCGTGACGCCTGGCTCCTCGGAACTCTGCCCGATTCCGTGGACGAGTAACACCCCGCCGGCGGGATGTGCGAAGCGGCTGCGTTGCTACCGAGATTCTTCGGCGGCGACGTGGCTGCTTCCTACATCCTCTTCACTCGGTTCGTGTAGCTCCGCACCGATACGCGGGGAGTCGCGTACGTGCTGACGAAACATTGAGACGAACACCCAACGAAACAGAATCGAGAGCAGCACGAAAACCTCGTCGACGCAGGGGGACATCGCGTTGACGGATCGTACATGTAGGGCGCAACGAGGCGAACGCCAAGTCCTCACTTGTTTATCGAGTTGCGTGCGTCATTGTACCCCGGGACGTGTTGCGGGCGGACTTCGTAGCGAGTCAAATCCGCAATACGCGTCGGCCTTCGAGCACTTCCCGCACCGGGCATGAAATGCGACTCCGCGTCCTTACGCCGTTTTTGCTATCGCTCGCGGTTCTGTCTTGCGGAGGTAGCGGCGACGGAGGCGCGATCACTGCCCCGCCGCCCCCTCCGCCACCGCCGTCCCCCGCGATCTTGCGCGGTACCGTCACACGTAATTCCGGGGGTGGGCCGCTAGTGGGATACGTAGTCAGCGCGTGGTCCACGTCTCTTAGCGGCGGCTTCGTCGCAAGCACGACGACAGACGGTAGTGGCGCATTTCAATTTGGCCCACTTCACGGGGGGCAAGCGCTTGGCCTCTCCGTGGACGAGCAGGTCGGACAAGTCGCTTGTGCTCCACCGAACTTCATGTGGACGGGAACCATTCACGCCGGCGACACCACCACGGTGTCCGTATCCGCGGCGTGCCCCTTCACCGGTAGCGTTACCGGAATCGTGCACGATAGCTCAGGGGGTGTGCTTGTCGGCGTTGACATCGACGTAGAGATACCGATTCCCGTTAGTGGGTCTGATCCTCGTCGCGGGGTCGGTGTCACGACTGATGCGCAAGGTCGCTACACGATTGCTGATCTACCGATAGGTGCGTTGAATGTGCTTCTGTTTGCGGCACTACCGGATCGTTGCACGCAGCCCGAGCCGAAGGCGATAACGATCGCCGCAAATACCGCGACAACTGCTGACCTCTTGGTCGCGTGTCGCTCGAGCTCCTCGCCACCACCGCCCCCACCACCACCACCGCCCCCACCACCACCGCCACCACCACCGCCACCGCCGACGGAGGGCACACTCACGATCGTCGTGCAACTCGCACCCAACGGCGGATTCACGCGTCGCGGCGGCGTGGTCACGGTCACGCCCTCAATGGGATCTTCGGTAACTCCGACGAACATCACGTTCTCGGGTGCGTTCAACCAAACGGAGACAGTTACAGTTTCCGGATTGCCGACGGATGACGGAAGGATCGACGTAAGCGCGTATCTAGCCTTTCCCTGTACCGGATATCTACCCGGCGTAACTGCGCCGTATTCCGGTCTGGCGAGTCATGCGAATGTGACTGTTACGATCGATCTACCGGCGTGCACGCAGTAGCTCAGATCCTAACGCGAGAGATTCGTTAGCGGGATGGAGCTCTTGTTTCTTGCTCCTAGAGATTAGCTGAGTGGTTCGGCCACGTGTCGACTTAGCGCCGATCAAGTCGAGATGGCGCGTCAGCTTTCAGCGATAGCGGATACCGCGAATAAGCTCGCGCGATAACCACCGCAGCTGTCGTGTGATCCCGCGCATTGCTTCCCCGTTCCGGGTGCTGATGTGCGGGATTTTCGCATCGCGTACAGTCGTCGGCGTGGGTTGAAATGCGATGGCGGACCGCCGGCGCGTGATACTCGCGACGTGCTCGAGCCTAGGACGTTTCGTATCGCGTAAACTTGTGCGTCAACGCCAGAGCCCCAACTCCGGCGCGTCGCTCGTACGCGTCCGCCTCGTCAAATGTCGACGCAACGCCGCGGCGCGCGGCGCGCTGCATTGACGTACAAGTGCATCCCTAAAGTCGGCGTGGACTTTCGATGAACCGCGTCCGACAGTGGAGATGCGAGACGCTTTCGCAATCTCCCACTTTCTTCTTCGAGGTCGATTCCAATGTTCATTCTCACCGTCCCGGCATCTGCTGCGCTTCGTGCCGCTGCGTTCGCGCTCCTCTCTGCGTCACCGGACGTGCCCTCCGACATTCTCTCGGCGCCGGCCGAGCACCGCTCCGCTGTGCGCGCGCTGCTGCTTCAGCTGGCCGACGGTGCCTCCTCACCAGGTCGGATTCGGGTGGAGTGCGAGCTCGGCGCGGGTGGAGTGCCGATCGACGTCGCTCGTGATGCCTGGCTACTCGCTGGAGCCAGTTTGGCGAGCTGAACAGGGTTTCGGGTAGGGCAAGCCGCCCGGCGGTCTCTGTGGGGCGCTCACAGGGCAAGCGTGCCGGCTCGGATACGAGCATTAGGCAAGCGCCGACGTGGAGGATAGATTCGGGATATGTACGGCTGGCGCACCGCCTTGGCCGCTTCAACACTTTCGGAGGAGTTGGACGATGTCAGACCTCACTCCGTGGGGCATGGGTGCAAAGAAGGATGGACCGTACGATCGCGTGTGCGTCTTCGCGGGCGGCAAGGTTCACGTCGTTCGCCGCGAGGACCTGGACCCCGACGCCGCAGCGCTCACGGGAGGTTGGCACCGCATGACCGCCGAGTTTCGCCAGCGGCCCCTTGAGATTTACGGGATGAATCCGATAACGACGTCGAACCTTTCCGAAGCCACTATCGCATTTGGAAATGCGGAGGGTCTGCGATGAATCAGGGCAGAAGCCCGCATCCTGTTGTCGCGCGACGCAGCGGGGATTGCGATGCTGACTGAAGCTGAATTGCCTGCCGTGGACGCGGTTGCCCCAGAGCTGAGCGGTTTCGACCGCGATCTGGTCGCGTACTTCACTCTCTGGGATGACGCGGTGCCGAGCCTACAGTCCCAGGCGGAGTCCGGGAATAACGCGCGCATCGCGCTCATCAACGTCGCGCAGGACTATTACTGGCGCGCGTATGATCACGGAGTTGGCGCGGCGATCCTGCTGCACGACTCGCGGCCAATTCCATTTCTCGCGGTGCAGCGCGCGCTCTATGAAACGATGGTGACCCTGAATTACTTGGCGACGCACAAGGACCCCGAACGCGAAGCGCAGATTGCGATCGCTCACCAGCCGATTCACGAATTCTGGCAGTATCGGGAGTATGGCCTGCTCGAATCGGATATTCCTCGTCTCAATGCAGCCAAGAGGCGCATAACTGAGCTCCCCTTCAAGCCCGACATTTTGGAGGCTGCGCGCGAGCGCGAAAGCAGTTATCGGTGGACCGGAAAGAAGTTCGAGCAGCTCGTGAAGATGCGAAACCACAGCGAGTATCACTTCGGTTACGGTCGGCTGTCCGCGACGGTACATCCCGACCAACGTCAAATTGCGCAGCACATGGCGAAGTCTTCACCCGCGTGGTACGAAGCCCGCGCAGTCGAGTGCCGCTACTTCCTTCGCGAGGTGCGTCGACTCATGAGCATCACGCTTGGACTGCCATTCTCCAATTGGTGGTTTGACCAGGACACCACGCCGGCCGTCGCCCCGGGAGCCAATTCGACACCGCGGACGTACTCGTGATGAGCTCGTCTGCGTTTGCTGGCGCGATCGCAGTGTGGGCGCTGCTGGCGAGACCGGAAGGTGGGAAGCGCTACTCGAGTTGCCGTAGAGGTAAAAGGTGTCGTTCTACAATCACGCGCGGCCTTGCCTCTCACCGTGGGAAGTTTTCCGGAGCGATGCTAGCGAATCCGAATAGGAGCGTTGCTGTCACCATGCTCCCCCTCCAAATCACCGCAACGACGAGTGAATGTGCGAACACGACCCCGAAATCTGCTCATGGATTTCATTTTGATTTCTTGCATCGCCTTCGCTGCACTGGATGTCGTCGGCATAGCGCACGCCCTCAAGGAACATGGTCGGTGGGATGCGGTTGTCGCCACGATCGTCGTGCCTTGGGGCCTCTACCGCGGGGCGGAAAAGTTCTGGCACAAGGATTCGGATGTCGGCGCCGATCTGAACGTGCGGTACAAGCGCTTCATGGACCGAGCGGTTGCGGCGCGCCATCGGTCTGATCCGCTTTGGGGCCACGTTAAGAGTCCTTCGGGCGCGACGGATGCGAACGGTCGCGTAAACTCGGATGAAGGATTGCTCCGGATATCGGACGACACGCTGGTGATGTACGCGGCCGGAAAGGCGCATCTCTACGCTGCACTACCCATTGACCTATGCGCAGGGCGGCCTGCGAGCGATGCGAACGAGAAGCGCGCGCAGCAAGCATACGCAGCGATGGACTCCACTACGCTCGAGGACTACGCTGTGGCCGTGATTTCATCCGCCGCCGCGGAGAGTGAGGGCAAACAGATCGTGCCGCTGGATTCCGCGGCAGCTGACAGTGGCGCGGCGAACATCCGTGTGGCGTTGGGGCCCGAGAAAGGAGCGCTGCTGTTCGGCGTGCAGTCCGACCCGAGTCGCGCCACCGAGGAGCAGCGATGCTGGATGTCGCGCACGCTCTACTTTCAGCTCGTGACGCTTCCACCGCACCAGGGTGCGTCGCTCATGCGCTGGTTGATGACGCCGATACCGCTATCGCCGACAGGCTGAGACTTTGGTAGCTTCTCAGACCTGCTAAGGCGAGCAGCACCCCCAAGGAGGATTACGTGGAGCAAAAACCGATGTGTGAGCACCCCAATCTGCAGCGCGGTGAGGCGACGCTCACGTACTACGAAACGGATTCCGCAGACCGCACGAAACGCCGCAACATTGCGAAACGATCGATCGGGGCCTACCGCTGTCCGGATTGCATGCAAGAATTCCCTCACGACCCACGGCCCGTGCATCTACGAAAGCCATTTTCCGAGGACGAGTAGTTACTTCCGCGACTTAGCGGGACAAAACGACATCGACGGCGGCGGTTCGATGCAAGACGCCAGCGCTCAAATGGCATCCTGGCGCATGAGCGAACGACCTCACGTTTGGAATGAGTGGCCCGACTTCTTCCGCGGAATCGCCCGAGTGCGACACCAGCTCGAGCGCTATCTTGCAGGCATGCCTGACCCGCTGCTCGAGCAATCCGTCGACCGAATCTATTTCACGGACGCGAGCGGCAGGCGGTGGCGGATTCACGATGTTACCTTCGGGCCGCCATTCGCGAAGCCTCAGCACTACCGCCGCTTCGATGTCGGCGACGGCCGCGCCCTGAATCGCGTTTTCGTTTCGGCTGGCGGTGCGCGCCGTTCACATCGGTTCGAGCGGCAGGAGCCGCGGGCCGTAACGGTATCCGACTGCGCTCGGCGGCTCGAGCGGGCGGGATTTCTCTCGGACGCACCGATAGCCGTGAACTCGCGATGGCGCCTATGACCGATGTCTACGTCTCTTGCCGACTCCCTTCACCCATGCCTCCGCCAACTTCTTCCGATTCCTTGCGCGCGGGATTCCGTTGATGCGCGGAGTGGCGCCATTTGGGATCCGGGAAGGAATCAGCCAGAGCGACCGCCATCGCCTGCACGGTCGCCAGCGCCCAGCGGGCGGTAGCGGGTTGGCAAACGCCATAAATCCACGACAGGTGGTCTGCGCCGGGGCCGAAGTTTGTCGGCGGGTAGAGACCCTCCTTTTTCATCCCGGCTAGCAGGTCGCGCGGATCTTCCTGGTACAGCGTGCCAAGCTCCCGGCCACGCTGCTTTATGCGAAGCCGACTCGGGCGGTAATGCGCTAGCGCGTTGCGGATGTCGTAGAGAAGCTGCACGCGACGAAGAATCTCCGGGTCGGGGCGGCCGCCGAAGCTTCGGAAAAACAGTTTTGCTTTGGTGGTTGGCGACGACATTTCCTTCTCGACGAGCCCGAATCGAAGCGACTCGATTTGCGGCGGCAACGGCATCGTGCGAATGCCGATCGTCATTCCGATTTCATTGATGTAGGCCTCCAACCACATCGCGGCGAGAATCAACGCGGTCAAAGCGTCCGCATCATCATCCTCGGAGCGTTTTGCGTTCTTGTCAGCAAGAATGTACAGAAGTTCACTGGAAATGCTGTAGCCTATTATGGAGGCGGCGTCCTTCTCCATCGACCGCCGACGCCGGCTGCGAAAAACATTCTTCAGCCATCGCGGACGTAAGATTCCCATGTTCCCCACTGCTCGAGTCGAAGGCCTAGTATCACTTCCGCGGTAAGCCGCTCGGCGAGACTGCGCCGCGCGCCTCCGCCTCGCCTAGGCGAACGCAACCTTCACCGCGGATACCGCACGCATCTCCTGCGCCGCGGCGCGCTTAGAAAAGGATCGCGAGCTGCGGGCACCACAGTGATCGGCGTCGACGTCGCGCTGATAACCAAAGCACATGAGAATCCGTTAATGCGCCACGCGCTTGTCTTTCCGATCACCAAGGGCAAGAATGGCGTGCGCGCTCGACCGATAAAGCGCGATGACGGAGCGCTGACGGAAGCACTCAGACTAGTCGTGTCGTGACCGTACGGGGCCCCTCGCTCCGTACGCGGACCCCTCCCCCCACCGAGGACCACGTCCAATGATACGCAGGCGAGTGAAGTGGAAACGTTTCGCGTTCGTACTAGCAGGGACGGCCGCAGCGTACGGCTGCGGAGAACGAGCAAGTCAAATTGGTGCGCCAGTGCATCCCTGGTCGCACGCCGACTCGGTCGCCGACGGAGCATTCGACAGACCGCCTGCTGTGCCGATCCAGTCGGCGTCGATTCGCGCCGCGGCGGCGGCAGCTGCAGTGGGAGTCAGCTTTATCACGCCGTGGACTCCAAAAGGCGCCTACATCGCCTACGATCAGAAAAACACCGAGACGGCCGTTTTTACGGGACCAGTAGGATCTGTCACAGTGACTGGCAATGGAGCCATTCAGTGCAGTGGTTCATATGGAAGTTTGATCGCGCTCGATGCGACCGGCGCGACGATCGCTACTTCTTCGCTGCACCTAATCGACCCCTCCGATTGTTCCCCACCCAAGAACCCGGATAACGTCACGTACGGCGCCAGCGCAGTTGTTGTGGCGCCGGCTGGCAAGACCATCGCAAGCGCGAAGATTACTCCGATGAGTCCCTTCTTGTTTGACGTGCTGGGGTCGCAAGGAGCCGCAAGCCAGGTGTACGCCATTCAGCTAACGGCAGGGGCGCCCGCGGAAACGCTGGTGGTAGTCCCAACGTCCGCGACCCGAAAGCAGGGCCAAACAATGACGTTTGCAGCCAGCGCGAAATCAGGGCATGCCCTCACAGTGACGAGTTGGTCTTGGGCCGCCTCTGGAACGCCGCAACCAGGGCGGGGCGGCGTGGTCACGTCCATTCCTTCAAGCTGTCATACTAGCGCCACCTGCACTTTGCAGGTTCATGAGTCAGGCAAACTCACTGTGTACGGCACCGTAGCAGGCCTCGCGGCCGTGCCTGCGTCGGCAACCCTTACGGTTTTACCATGTGATGCCAATACGGACCTCGACCCCTTCGTTCACAACCCGTCGTTTCGAAAAATCATGCGGACGTTCGCAGACTCGAACACGCAGCCCAATGAGAAAGGCCTGGATTTCATTCTGAAGCCCTCCGACAGCACGTTCGGCTCCATCTCACATCCAAATATTGATATCGGGAGTACTAAGACCAGCCCGTGCAATCACTACTCACCCGATATGAAAAATCCAAGCGGTGCGTTGCCTGACAGTTTTATCCCAACTGCGAACAACGCGCACACGCACCCTTGGGCCGTTGGCGATACCTTTCCGGGATCCTGCGTTGTGAACCACAAGGCCTCTTCAGCCGTAATCACGAAAGTGAGCATTGGCCCGAGTAAAGACGACTACAAAGCAGCGCGCAGTGCTGGATTCGTGGGGTGGATCGTTGATAAGAACGGATTTATCTATCGATTTAATTATCCCGGCGACAGGAAAAATCACTCAAAGCGCTGGACTCTTGAGTCCGACGCTAACGGAGTCTCCTCCTGTTTCAAGGCCGATACCTCTTGGCATGGGTGAACCGATGAATCGACCGAGGATGCTATCGCGACTTAGCGTAGTTGCCGGGTTGCTTTGTGGTGTGCTTACAACGAGTGGTGTAGCGGCGAGGACTGCCGCAGCCCGTACTTTTTTGCCCAATTGCGGCTCTAGTACGGCTCCAGATGCGCCAGACTATGCTGACTTCATCAATAAGATCGTGGTCGCGAATGAGGACACCGCGACGCGTCGAATGTTGCTCTTCAACAAGGTGACGTCCACCTCGTGGGTGACGGACGAAACGAAGTGTCAGCGCGCCCTCACCTCCCTCAATGCGAATTTTTACCAGACTGCGATCGTCGGGCCCATATACATGATGCAGGTCGGATCAGACTACGCCGCATTCCCAGATGCCGGCGATGGAATTCTTTTTCACTTCGACCCGAACTTCAACATTGTCGCTTCGGTGGTCTGGCAATGAGTTGAAGATTGATGCGACAAACCCGCACATGAATTCGTTCATGTGCGGGTTTGTTGTATTGCGAGAAGTTACCGCGAGCGGCAACGATCGGGTTTTGCGAGAAGCAGCGAACACGCTGCGGCTAAATCGCTGAACGTCTATTCGGGTTCGATTTGCGCGTCTTCGATATCGCCTGCGGTGAGTTGCGGAGGCGCGTCGGGCCGCACAATGCGGACGCGTAGGGCATCTAAGAAGCCCGCGCGATTGTTGTCGATCAGCACGTTGACGGACGTTTTCATCTCGGAGCCGAACTCCGTTCGATTCGCGCGAGCCGCTTTCCACAGGAGGAGCGCAACTTTCTCCTTTACTAATGCGACTTCCTCTCGGTCGGGGGAGCAGTTCTTCAACAGGTCATATGCTTCGTCGACGTACGCGTGGGCGCTTTCCACGCGGGCCGAGGCCAACATCGCCTTTCCCTCATCCGTCGAGTTCACCCACACCGACACCGCTTCCCGGCTGTATCCGATTTCACGCGCGATGCTCGAGAGGTCAGCGCCGGCGTGGATGCGCGACTCGATGTAGCCGAGCGGGGTAAGCTCAGCATCGGCCGCGAGGTCCGCAATCACGTCGCGGAGGGGGCGTTTGGCTTTGCTCATCGGACGTCCCCCGGTCGGCCGAATCCAGGAAGCACGCCAGCGAGAATACCCGCCGCGCGAGGCGCGAGCAGTCCGGCTGCGCGGGCCGCTGCTTCGCGTGTCGCATTGTCCGCCGAAATCTTCTGCAAAAGCGACGACACGTTCGGCGATACAAGGCTTGGGGCGAGCGCGGTCGCGTTTCGCTCGGCCGTGTTGCCCATGATGCGACTGCCGACGCTCTCGATGCCGGCGCCAATGGCCTTCACCGGATTGTACAACCCCATCCCGACGTCGTAGACACCCTTTCCGATGTCGGGGAGAGCACGGCCGCCACCGAGCGACACGAGCTGCGCGGCTTTGTCGGTGGTCTGGGAACCTGTGCCGACGAACCGGCGCGTGGCGTTCTCGGTGGCCAGGGCGTCCATCTTCGTCTCAAACGCATCGGCCGCGGCTTCACTGGGGAACAACGCGCGCAGCTTGGCGCGCCCGCCCACAGAATCATAAATGCGGCTGAGTAGATCGGCCTTGCCGGTGGCGCTGCCCCGCGCGCTTTCGATCTTCGCAAGGATGCTATTCGCAGCGGACGTGCGGTACACCTGCGCGACGTCGGGAGATGCGGCGGCCAGGTCAGCCTCAATATCCCCAGCTGTAACGTGCGGCCTGAGAAAGTTGGACCCGTTTTCGGCCGCGTCGAGTAAGGCAGTGTGCCCTGCGAATGACTGGCGAGCGGCGGCAAACGCCGGCGCCTGGGAATCCGTCGCATCGAGGACGGAACGTAGGCGCGTCGATAGCGCGCGGGCTTCCCCGCGAGCCATCGTGCCACCTCTCGTCCCTGCATCGATGACGTCGTTGAGGCCGCGCTTCAGATAATCCAACGCGCGCACCGACATCGACCCGCCGGACTGCGCGGGGATCGGCGTGCCTTCGATCGCAGCGAGCTGGCGCGCCTTCGCATAAGCAGCCTGGAACGCGGGCAGTTTCATCGCCGACTCGATTTCGGGGTGAGAAACGTCCGGCCCCGCGTACGCGGAGGTGTAGAGCGGCTTCGCTGCGGCGGCGCGGCGGCCGATAATCGCATCAGTCGAAGCACCTGCGTCGCCGCGAACGATGCCGAGCCCGTCCTCGAGCGCGGACTGAATGACGGGGAGCTGGCGCGCTCCGCGAGCTGCGAGCGCGGCGTCCACGACCGATGCCGGGCCGGCGCCGGCGGAGCGCACAGCGCGTGTGAGATTTGGAACGAGGTCGGCGAGCATTGACGGCTGGGTTCCGGCTGCCACGACCGCGGGCGTCGTCATCGCCTCCGTTTTCAACGCGGAAGTAATGCGTTCCCCGGCATCGTTCCGGCCGAAGCGGTTCGCGATGGTCCCGAGGAGGCCACCGACCGCACCCCCGACGCCGGCACCGACGCCCGCGTTCATGAGCTTCGACGTGACATCCCCACTGTCGTCCGCGCCGAGCGCGGACGTACCGCCGATGATTGCGCCTGCCTTGACTGCACGCAGCGCGCCGAGCGCCGGAGCGCCTGCCGCGAGTTCGTTGACCGGAGAAATCAGCGAGCCCGTGATTTCACCGGCGGTGCTGGCGACCGGGTGCGCGTCGTGCTCGCGCTTGAGGTATGCGCGATCGGCCGCGAGCCGGTCGTTGTATCGTGCCGCATCGCTCTCGGCGGGTTGATAGGCGAAGGCTTTCGCCCCTTCGGCGATCTTGGCGAGCAGACTTCCTGGCGCGCTTCGGTACGCTTCGACCGCCGGGTCGGTCACGACGTGCGCGGCCGCATCCATTTTTGGCAGCCAGTTGAGCGACATCCCGTTGATCGCGTGGTCGCCGAACGTCTCCGACGCGCCCGGCGTGGCGGCTGACGGAGCGGGCGCCGACTGCCCCGGTGCGAGGCCGGTCGCGTACTGCACGAGCTTCGTCGTCACGTCGGGTGCGACGCCGGTGGCGTTGAGCTGGCCCCACAACGCGCGCGGCGCTGCTTGTCCGCGGCGCGCGTGGATAAGTGCGCTCGCGGCATCCGGAGTGAGGCCCGCCCTGGTCGCGGCGGCGTAGAGCTCGTGATCGGTGGGCGTCGCGTCGACACGGCTGCCGACGGTTGGGGTGATGGAGGTTGCCATGATTTTAGTACGGGTTTGCCGTCGTGCCGGTGGATGGAGCGGTGCCGCGCGGTGCGGCGCTGCCAATCGAGACATCGTCGAGATACGTCTCCGGGTCCGCGATGCCAGCCTTTCGGAGCCGCGCGAGCGCGCGCTGTCGTGCTGGCGTCGCTGTGCGGTCGATGTGCGCTTGCATGATGCCGCCGATGGTGCGCTGGACCTGTGCCGTCAGGTCCGGTGGCCACATCCCCTTATCCAGCATCGACGCCCAACGGCGGATACGATCCGGAGCGGAGCCCGTGGCTTGCAGAATCTCGAGAGTGGTCGGGCGAACTATTGCGCCAGGATTCACGACGCGAGAGAGCGCATCGAGCATCGCATACGTCGAGGTGCCCGACGGATTGGCGAGCGCACCCTCGAGGACTTCGTACCCCGAACGCGCCTTGCGTACGTCATCTATTTCATGGTCATACGTCTTCGTTATCCTGTCGATCGTTTTGTCTTCCTGCTCGGCGCTCATCGCGCGGTCTGCTGGATTGGCCTTCATGACTTGCGCGTTGTAGCTGACGATTTTCCCGGTCGCCTGGTCGTAGAACGCTGTCGCCGGCTTCCCCGTACTGGGGTCGATGACGTTTTCGAGCTTACCGAGATTCGCTTCCTTTGGCGGTGCGGCCGGTTTCGGTTGACGGAACAACGAAGACGCCTGCCCAAGCGCCGCCAACGACTGCGTATCTCCAATTTGCGCGTACCCGGCCGCAAGCTGCTGGACCTTTCCGTCGACATCCGCCGGCGAGTCGGTCGGAAGAATCTGGAACTGCGATTGCAACTGCGCGCGCTTCGCGGCGAGCGTCGATGTCGCGGCCTGCTTCGCCGCGTACTGCTGGCTCGAGACGATGTTCGACAGCGCACGCGATCCCGCGTCTTGTCCAGCCATAGCGCCCCGCGAGAGAGATTCCAGCGTCGACGGCATGAAGCCATTGCGATCGGGCTGGCGGTTCAACGTGGCCAGACCATCGTTGAAAAGCGCGGAGCGTCGAATCTGCTGGATGTCGGTGGGGCTGAGTTGCGAGCGAAGCGCGTCTGGTATCGGCGCAAGTGCATCGGCATATCGGTCGATGCCCACCTGCAACCCGTGTCCAGGGCCGTGCACGATGCGAGTGAGCAGCGAGTGGTGCTCCGGTGGTGGCGCCGTCGTCGGCTGCTGTTGCGACTGTTGCGGCTGTTGCTGGATGCCGGCGCCGAGAGACTGATAGTGCGAGAGAAGATCGGGCGCGGGCGTGTACTGCGGGACCGGCGACGCGCCGGCAGTCACGTCGTCAGGTCCGAGCGCGCCGGCGAATGACTGAGCGGTGAGGCCGGGACCGGCGTTGGGGTCGACAAGGGAGCGAAGAAAGTTGGGGTCGAGTGGCATGATGGTTAGGCCGCCAGGACGGCGTGGAGCTCAGGATATCGCGTTGCCACGATGGCTACCGCGGAGGAATGAGGTGAACGGCGAAAGAAAAAAAGGATCGAGTTGCGCGCTTTGGCGGAGTCGAGGGTGACGCGTGCGGCTGACCGGGGGCCGTAGCGCATCCGGAGAACGTCACGGTCCCAGTGCCATTTCGACGGAAAGCCGTCGTGCGCTTCGCCGGGCCGATTGGCTGCGATCCATTCGCGACAACGTTGGGCCTGGACACGCCGCGGGATTAGCTCGTCGAGGTCGGCTACGAGGACATCTAGCGGCGTGGGGAGGCCGAGCTCAGAGGCTCGGTATCGGAGATACGCGGCAACCAGGCTCCGCAGCTTTGCGTGTTTCGGTCGCGGCATTGTTACTTGGGCCGCTGGCGGCGACGGGCGGCGATGACGGGTGCGGCGGTCGCGCGGGGGTACAGACGCATGGTGCCGACTCGGGTAGGCTCACCGAGCGCGCCGCTCGTCGCGAAGCGGTAGGCGGAGAGGTACGAGGTGCCGAGCGCCGTGGCGACATCGTGCACCGTGTAAAAGCCGTCGAGGGTCATTACGTCATAAGTCCCATCCTGCCGAGAGAAAATTGAACCGTACTATCGTCCCACCACGATAATCATCTTTCAGTCGTCCGCACAGTTGCCGCGTACGTCAATGACGCGCGTGTGTTCATTACGGGGGCGGTGGACACAGAATTTTTCGGGGGCGGTGGACAGAATTTTTCGGAGGTGGTGTCTGTCGTGGAGGGGGCGGAGCCCGTAGGGCAGCGATGCGGCCGATGGGCATTACTCGGGAGAGCCCCGCCGATGAGCCAAAATTTCTGACCGTCGGACACACAGCGTCCCCGTTCACCACAAGGCGGGGTCGAATCCATCGACGGGGGGCCTTCGCACCGGGGCTTTCTCACCGGCTGAGACCGGTGTACAGGTTTTGTGCGGGTTCTCGCGGATAAAAGGGGATAAACGCCGCAGAGGTCGCTACGGCTAAGTCGTTGTAACACAACGTTTCTGTATCCTAGACTATCCCCGTCTACCCCCCATCTCTAGAACTTAAAATCCCTTGCCTGCAAGGGCGTGCCGGTTCGAGTCCGGCCCCGGGTATATCGTGCCGCTGATATGTACAATTGAATACGCCCGAAACGTCGTAACATCAACGCGGGCTGCATTTTAGCTCGCGCTCGCTATTATTGTCCCTGACTCGGAGCGACGCAGCCATTCACTTTGGCTTGTGGTGGCGGTTGCCACCCATTCGACTCTCGTTCGTAGTTGCCGCCGGCCATCGGCGGATATGCACGAGCCTCGAATCCAACGCGGTTTCTTCAGCGGAGAACGCTCGCGATGGCAGTTCGCAACCTGAGTGTGACGGAGACGCCGGATGATGCGCCTTCCCGGAATCTCATTCTCGCTGCGCTCCCTCCCGCCGAATTCGATCGCGTCGTGGCTGATCTCGAGCCATTTCCACTGCCACTCAACTACGTGCTGTACGAAGCAAACGCACGAATACCGCACGTCTATTTTCCGACGAGTGGATGCGTCTCGATGGTGAATGCAATGGACGATGGCGCGGTCGAAGTCGGAACGATCGGCTACGAGGGATGGGCCGGTCTTCCGCTGCTCCTCGGCGACGACAGGATGCCGACACGCGCGTTCGTGCAGCTCACCGGCGCGTCGTATCGCATGAGTGCTGCAAATTTCGCGAAAGCCGTCGAGAGAAATCAGCTGTTCGCGCGGATGCTCTATCGCCATTCGCTCGCGCTCTTCAATCAGGCCGCGCAGTCCGTTGCGTGTAACCGACTGCATACCCTGGAAGCCAGATGCGCGCGATGGCTGCTCATGACGCACGATCGCATGCGCCGGGAGTCGTTCAGGCTGACGCACGAATTCCTTTCGTACTCGCTCGGCGTGCACCGGCCGGCCGTCACACTTGCCGCCGGCGTTCTGCAGCGCGCGGGGCTGATCACGTACTCTCGCGGCAGGATCACGGTGCTCGACCGTGCCGGACTCGAAGCGGCGTCGTGTGACTGCTATGAGATCACGAGAAAGAGTTACGAGCGATTACTCAGCAGCTGATCATTCGGCGCTTCATCGCCGAAAGGATCTCGACTTTAGCTGTTCATCCCCTGAGCACTATTCGCACACCGCGCCGCCCGTCTGACGCGTCTCTTCCGCACGCGCCCCGTTCTTGCAAAGTATTACTCGCACGAGGTGGCGTGACGCGGTCGCGCGCAGAGCGGATCCAGGCAGGCGGGCGTGTGCTGGCGAAGAGGCTGATGGGACAACCGAAGCTCGAGACACTCGCTCAACGAATGATTCACGCCGAAGACGGCACCCCGTGGCGAGTTCGGGAAGCCCGCGCGCACGACGTTCCTGGTGCGCAAGCCCCATGCTGCCTGATCTTCGACGCGGGACACGTCTGCAGACGCGTGTGGCGATACCCCAAGCAGTGGAGCGAGCTCGGAGATGCCTCGCTGCTCGCGATCATGGAGCATCCCCGCTAGCCAACGCTAGGGATGGAGCTGTCCGTCCAGCTCCGCGATGGTCGCGGTCGACGGCTTCCGCTCCTTCTGCAGCCTCGCCGCGACAGTCTCCGCCTGACTGAAGACGCGGATGAAGTTTTCTCCCGCCACTTTCCGCAGGTCGGCGTCCGACCATCCCCGACGCGCAAGCTCCGCCAGCAGATTCGGAAACTTCGAGACGTTCTCGAGCCCGGGGATCACATCGTCGATCCCATCGAAGTCGCTGCCGATCCCCACGTGATCGATCCCTGCTACGTCACGCACGTGCTCGATATGGTCCGCGACATCGGCGATCGACGCACGAACCGGCGGATTCGCCGCCTGCCACGCCGCCACCTCGTGCTGCGCCGCCGCCGTGTCCGCCTCGAACTTCGCCTTCGCATCGGAGCGCACCTTCTCCTCGGCCAAGTCGTGCGCGCGCGCCTTCGGTGACACGAATGTGTTGACGAACGGCACCATCACGATCCCGCCGTTCTTCGGTAGCCGCGCGAGAATCGAGTCGGGGACATCGCGCGGATGATCGACGAGCGCGCGCGCTCCCGAGTGCGAGAAGATTACCGGCGCGGCGCTCACATCGAGCGCTGCGCTCATCGTCCCGGGCGACACGTGCGCGAGGTCGACGAGCATGCCGAGCCGGTTCATCTCGCGCACGACTTCCTTTCCGAAGGGAGTGAGCCCACCGTGCTTCGCCGTATCGAGCGCGGCGTCGGCCCAGTCGAGCGTCACGTTGTGCGTGAGCGTCATGTAGCGAACGCCAAGCGCGTAGTACGCGCGGAGCGCGCCCAGCGAGTTCTCGATGGCGTGTCCGCCCTCCATGCCGAGGAAGGAGGCGACTTTTCCCTGGGCGAAATCGTAGCGGATGTCGGAAGCTCGGGTGGCGAAGGCGAGGCGCTCCGGATATTTCGCGATGAAGCGCCGCGCGATGTCGATCTCCTCGAGCTGCACGCGTGCGTAGCCCGAGTCCCTGATCTCTCCGGGGATGTAGACCGACCAGAATTGCGCCCCGACCATCCCCTCCTTCATGCGAGCGAGATCCGTGTGACCCGCTGTCGTCTTGCGAAGGTCGTACGCTTCGACGTCACGCGGCCCCTGTTTGTCCTCGCGGATGCGCCACGCGAGATCGTTGTGGCCATCGACCAGCGGCGTCGAGCGCAGGATGCGCTTTGCGCGTGCGAGGTTGGTATCTGCAGCCTGGGCGGCCGCGTCGGCTGGCAGGAGGGAGGCGCAGACGAGCAGCATCGCGAACGCGAGGCGAATCAGCATGGGGCGGGAGCTCTGGGATGAGGGAAGAGTGGGGAATCGCTCGCACAATCTTGCATCGGAAGCGAGGATGTGCGAGCGGCATTCAGCAACGGTGCGGTGCGGTGCGGCGCGGTGCGGTGCCTTGCCCGTGCGTGGAGCGCGCGATAGCCTGTGCAATGACCATTCTCGAAACCGACCGTCTCGTGCTGCGCCCCCTCGCCCTCGACGATCTCGAGTGGTTCTCCGCGCTTCGCGGTGATCCCGACGTGATGCGCTACATCGGCACTCAGGGGCCGCTCACTCCAGAACAGTCGGTAGCGAAGCTCGACAAGTACCTGAAGTGCTGGGCCGACAATGGCCTGGGGATGTTCGGCATCCGATGGGGCGATGAACCGGTCGGATGGGGCGGGCTGCAGCCATTGGAGAACATCGGCGAGATCGAGGTCGGTTATGCCTTCGGGAAAAAGTCCTGGGGGCTCGGGCTCGCCACCGAGACCGCGCGCGCCGTGGTCGCGTGGGGATTCCTGGAAAAGCAGCTCGACCGGATCGTTGCGGTCGCGTCGCCGGAGAACTCGGCCTCACGGCGAGTCATGGACAAGCTCGGCATGACGTACGAGGGGCTGAAATTTCGCTATGGAACGGAGTGCGCCTATCACTCACTGACGCGGGCCGACTTCGCGGCGAACGAGGCGAGGCGCAACCGCGCAGAGTAATGGCCGCCGCGCGACGAACGACACCGATCAACGCTCCGACTGGTCCGCGCACTGATGCCGCCGCACAGCCGCCACCGCAGGGCATTCGCGCCCATGCTCGCAATACCAGCCGTGCCGGTCGTGGAAGACCATGTGCACTCGAGGGGTGTCCTCAGGCAGGTCATCGACACGAAAGAGTTGCATCACCGTGGTGCTTTCGCCGCACCGGCTCTGCGGATCAAGACTGCGAACGCGGAGGAGCTCAGCGGGCTCGCGGCGGGAGCCTGGCTCCCGCACGGTGCCCCGAATCATGGCCGGAAATCGGTTGAGGTGTTGCATACTAAACTCTTTCGCCATAGGATTTAACCAACTGTGAGATGCCGGTGCGATGCGTTACGAGGCGATTCCGCGATTCGGTACTTGTTCGGTAGTGTCAGATTACGGCTGATAGCCTCCTTCGTCAACGCCTCTCCGCGTCCCCGGCGCGTCGTTCGAAACAACTCGCCCGCGATCCGACCACAGCTCATGTTGTCTCACAGTCTCGGTCGCTGATACGTTGACTTGATGCACGACGTCGTCTCCCTCGCCGAAGACCTCATCAGGCGACCGTCGATTACAGGCGCCGAGTTGCCAGCCGTCGAGTTTGCTGCAACCTGGCTTCGGGAGCGCGACTGGACCGTCACGCTCCAGCAACTCTCGCCCACTCGCGCCAACATCTGGGCATCACACGGACTCGGCTCCGTCACCCTTTCGACGCATCTAGACACCGTTCCACCCTTCATCTTGCCGGGGCGATCGGGAAACCGACTCACCGGACGCGGCGCCTGCGACGCCAAGGGGATCGCGGCCGCGATGATGGTCGCCGCCCAAACGATGGCCGACGAGGGGGAGAAGCGCGTCGACCTGCTCTTGCTGGTGGGCGAGGAAAAGAGCTCCGACGGCGCCCGTGCCGCGAATCTCCTCCCCGCCACCAGCCGCTTTCTCATCAACGGCGAGCCAACCGAGGGTCGACTCGCCTCCGGCGCGAAGGGCTCGATGCTCGTGACCGTCCGCACCCGCGGCCGCGCGGCGCACTCCGCCTATCCCGAGCTTGGCGATTCGGCGCTCACCCCGATGCTCGCGCTCCTCGCGACACTCGACGAGCTCGATCTTCCCGAGAACCCTCGTCTCGGTCGCACCACCATCAACGTCGGCACACTCGTCGCCGGCCGCGAGGCGAACATCGTTCCCGACGCGGCGGTCGCGCAGCTGATGGTACGCCTGGTGGGTGATCCCGCGCAGGTGCGCGAGATCCTCGAGCGCTGGGCGTACGGCCGCGCGGAGCTGGAATTCGCGCCGCACATCCCCGCCATGCACTTCCACACGCTCGCCGGCTTCGAAAGCGGGCCCGTCTCGTACACGAGCGATATCCCACTTCTCGATCGCTGGGGCACGCCGCTCCTCTTCGGCCCCGGGTCGATTCACGTCGCCCACACGCCAGACGAGTTCATCGACATCGACGAGCTTCGCGCAGCCGTCGGCAGCTACGTGCGTCTCGTGCGTACATTACTCGCCTCATGACAGCTGCTCCCACTCGCAGAATTCCCGTCGGCGTGCTCGGCGCTACCGGCGCCGTCGGCCAGACGTTCATCCGCCTCCTCGCCGACCATCCATGGTTCGAGGTGACGGCCGTCGCCGCATCGGAGCGATCGGCGGGGAAGAAGTATCGCGACGCCGCGCACTGGCTCGGCGGAGAGATGCCCGAGAGCGTCGCCAACCTCATCGTCACCACGTGCGATCCGGCGCGGGTCGGCACGCCGATCGTGTTCTCCGCGCTCGACTCCGATGTCGCCGGCGAGGTCGAGGCCGACTTCGCGCGCAACGGTCGGCTCGTACTGAGCAACGCGCGCAACTACCGCATGGATGCGGACGTGCCGCTCGTCATCGCCGAGGTGAATCCCGAGCATCTCGGACTCATCCCCGTTCAGCGCGCCGCGCGCGGATGGACCGGTGCGATCGTCACGAACTCCAACTGTTCGACGATGGTCATCGCCCTCGCGCTTGCGCCGCTGGAACAGGCGTTCGGCATCGAGCAGCTCTTCGTCACCACCATGCAGGCACTCTCCGGCGCCGGCTATCCCGGCGTACCATCGCTCGACATCCTCGGCAACGTCATCCCCTTCATCGGCGGAGGCGAAGAGGAGAAGATCGAGTCTGAGCCACGCAAGATCCTCGGTACCTTCCAGAAGAACGCCATCACCCCCGCGCGCATGCGCGTGAGCGCGCAGGTGAATCGCGTCGCCGTGGAGCACGGACACACTGCATGCATGTCGGTGAAGCTCGCGTCGCGTGCGACTCCCGAGATGGCGATGGAGGCGCTCCGCTCGTGGAAGGGTGCGATCGCCGGGCTGGGATTACCGAGCGCGCCGGAGCATCCCGTGATCGTCACGTTGGAGCGCGATCGGCCGCAGCCGCGCCGCGACGTCAACGCGGGGAATGGCATGTCCGTCGTCGTCGGCCGCGTGCGCACCGACCCGCTGCTCGACCTTCGACTCGTCGCGATGGGGCACAATACCATCCGCGGCGCGGCCGGCGCGTCGGTGCTCAACGCTGAGCTGATGTACGCGCGCGGTTTCATCGAGGCGTGATGACGCACGCCGCTGTATCGCTCGACGAGGTGCGTACGCGCATCGAGCACGCCTCTACGGCATCGGCGGCCGGCGGCGCCTTCGACCGTGTAGACGCAAGGGCTGCCGTGGTCGAGCTGCTCGACGCGCTCGAGCGTGGCGACGTACGCTCGGCCGTGCGCTCCGTGAGCGGCCGGTGGGAGGCGGTAACGTGGGTCAAGGCGGGGATCATGCTCGCCTATCGTGTGAGCGATCTCGTGGAGATGGGGCGCGTGGATGAGAGCTCCTTCCGTTTCTTCGATCGTGATTTCTTCGTGCATCGCGAGTTCACCGTGTCCGACAACATCCGCATCGTGCCAGGCGGGTCGATCATCCGTCGCGGTGCCTGCGTCGCGCCCGGCGTGATCTGCATGCCGCCGATGCTCATCAACATCGGCTCGCACGTCGGCACCGGAACCACGGTCGACTCCCACGCGCTCGTCGGGTCGTGCGCACAGGTGGGGGAGCGCGTGCATCTCAGCGCGGCGGCGCAGCTCGGTGGTGTGCTCGAGCCGGCGAACGCCGCGCCCGTGGTGATCGAGGACGATGTCTTCATCGGCGGCAATTGCGGCATCTACGAAGGCACCGTGGTGCGCCGGCGAGCGGTGATCGCCACGGGCGTGATCCTCACGCGAGGAACTCCGGTATATGATCTCGTGCGCGAGACGGTGCATCGGGCGGAGAATGGCGCGCCGCTCGAGATCCCCGAGGGCGCGGTCGTGGTGCCGGGCACGCGGCCCATCACCGCCGGGTGGGGCGCCGAGCAGCATCTCGCATTGCAGACGCCGATCATCGTGAAGTATCGCGACGAGAATACGGATGCGGCGATCGCACTCGAGCCGCGACTGCGATGAAGGAGCCGAACGTCGCGGTGATTGGGCTCGGCTGCATCGGTGGCTCCTTCGCGAAGGCGCTGACGGCGAAGGGCGCATGCATTCGCGGCTGGAGCACGTCCGCCGACGACAATGCGATGGCTCGCGCGCTCGGCATCGACGTCCCGGATGTCTCGCTCGAACAGTCCGTATCCGACGCAACGCTCGTCATCATCGCGGTCCCGGTGCAGGCGATCGCCGAAGTGGCGGGCACCGTGCTGCGCGGTGTACCGGCGGACGCCGTCATCACGCATTGCGGCGGAGTGCAATCGCGCTCCTCGCTGCAGCTCGACGAAGCGACGTACGCGCGCGTGATCGGTGCGCATCCACTCGCCGGCTCGCACGACTCCGGCTTCGCTGCCGCGCGCGCCGATCTCTTCCACGCGTGCACCGTCAGCATTGAGTCGCGCCGCACGGATAGCCAGCAGAATGTGCTCGCCTGGCTCTGGGCAGGAGTGGACGCCGCGCGACTCGAGTATCGCGCTGCCGAGGCGCACGATGCGATGATGGCGTGGATCAGCCACCTGCCGCAGCTCGCGTCGATCGCGCTCGCAGCGACCTTCGCGGCCGAGCACATCGATCCGGAAAGCGTCGGCCCGGGGGCGCGCGACACCACGCGCCTCGCCGCGAGCGCGTTCGAGCAGTGGTCCTCGCTCGTCCGGGCGCAGCCCGCGGTGCTGGATGCCGCGCTGGCGACGCTCGAGAGTACCGTGAGTGACCTTCGCGAGGCGCTCACGCACGAGGATCAGCGCGCACTCCGGAAGATCTGGGATGCCGCGCGCGACTGGCGCAGCAGCGTGGAGCCTCTCTCGTGAGCAAGGCTCCGCTCGAGATCCGCGTGCCCGGCGACAAGTCGCTTTCCCATCGCGCGCTGATCTTCGCCGCACTCGCCAACGGCCGGTCGCGCATCCGCGACATCCTCCTCTCGGCCGACGTCCACAGCACGGCTGGCGTGCTCCATGCGCTCGGCGTCGCCGTACCGACGCTCGGCAACGATATCACGATCGATGGGCGCGGGGCACGCGCGCTGATCGAGCCGAGCAGCGATTTGGACTGCGGCAACAGCGGTACGACGACGCGGCTCATGGCCGGCGTCGCCGCGGGGCTCGACTTCAGAACGCGCTTCATTGGAGATGCGAGTCTCAGCCGCCGGCCCATGAGGCGCGTCGCGACGCCGCTGATCGCGATGGGCGCGCGCGTAGAGCTCGAGTCGGGCGACGGGCTGCCGATGGTCATCCACGGGGGCACGCTGCGGTCGATCCGGTGGACGTCGGAGACCGCGAGCGCACAAATCAAGAGTGCGATCCTGCTCGCGGGAGTCGTCGGTGGCGTTGAGGTGGAAGTAACCGAGCCGTCGCGCTCGCGCAATCACACCGAGCGCATGCTGCGCGCGCTCGGAGCGAACGTCGACGTGGATGTCGTTTCTGCGGGCACACGAGTCCGCGTGTCGCTCGTGGGCGAGCTCGCGCCACTCGACATCGTGGTGCCCGCAGACCCGTCGTCCGCCTCCTTTCTCATTGCGCTCGCCGTGCTCTCGCACTCGGCGCAAATCGTGGTGCCGAACGTCTGTCTCAATCCCACTCGCACAGGATTTTTTGATGCGCTACGATCAATGGGCGCCGACGTTCGCATCGAGGAAGGAGAGGAGCAGGGAGGTGAGCGCACCGGAAGCATTTTCGGTTCGCACTCTTCGCTTCGCGGATTGACGGTTGGAGGAGATCAGGTGCCCTCGATGATCGACGAGCTTCCATTGCTCGCCTGCGTCGGCGCGCGCGCGCGCGGTGCAACGATCATCAGCGGAGCGCAGGAGCTGCGCGTGAAGGAGAGTGACCGCATCGCCACCGTGGTCTCGAATCTGCGCGCGATCGGCGCGTCGGCCGAGGAGCGCCCCGATGGACTCGTCGTGGAGGGGAGCGAGATACCCTTGCGCGGGCGCGTCGTGACGCACGGCGATCATCGCATCGCGATGGCCTTCGGCATCCTCGGCGCGCTCCCGGGGAACGAGATCGAGATCGATGACCCGGCATGTGTGGCAGTGTCCTATCCGGACTTCTGGGACGATCTCGCGCGCGCGACGAGAACCTTCACGGCGAAGAGCTGAATGACGGCCCCGACCCCTCCGTCATTGCCGCGGATTCGCGGCGCGCGCGGGTCGCTCGTCGTCGCGATCGATGGTCCTGCCGCATCGGGGAAGTCGTCGACGGCGCAGTGGGTGGCACAGCGTCTCGGCTTTCGTCATGTCGACTCGGGTGCGCTCTACCGCGCCGCGACGGCCGTCGCCATCGCGCGCACCAACGAGGAGTTCGACGAGGCGACCGTGCTCGGCGGCCTCGACGAGATCTCGCTGCACCCTGCGAAGCACTCGTTCACACCGGTGTGGCGGAGCGGCGAGATGGAGGAGCTCATCCGTGCGCCCGAGGTCACTCGGCACGTCTCTCGAGTAGCGCAGATGGGTGGTGTGCGCGACTGGGTCAATTCGCACGTCCGGATGGCGGCGGAGGGGTGCGATGTCGTGGTCGACGGGCGTGACATCGGGACCGTCGTCTTCCCGGACGCGGACCTCAAGGTCTTTCTCATCGCGGACCCGTGGGAGCGGGCGCGGCGGCGGCTCACCCAGCGGCACGGCCGAGGGCCGACCGACGCCGAGATCGCCGACGAGACGGAGCGGCTGGTGCAGCGAGACGCCCGCGATGCGACGCAGACCGTCCAGGCGAAGGACGCGATCCTGATCGACACCACCTATCTGACGCAGGCCGAGCAGGTCGAGCGGATCGTGTCGCTGGCGGAAATATTCCGCGGTGGCCGGGGAGCGGACGGGTCCGCGACGCGCGGTTGAGAAGCTACGGCCGGTCAGTTGCCATAAACACCCGTCGCTGATAGCTTTACCGGTTCGAATACAAAGATTCGAGCTCGGCCACGTTCGCGCACCGCGTTCGGCGTTGCGCGCCTTCGTCGTCGGTATTTTCCATCCACATTTTCGACTCGTCGCGGCGAGCCTAAAGACTCCGCGGTTTAGGAGAATCGCAACCGTATGCCTGACCTAGAAGAAGAGACCACCCCAACAGCGACACTCTCGCAGCGCGACCAGCAGAAGGGGCAGCTGCGCCTTCTCGCCCACGGCGACAACCGGTGGGACGAAGACGAGTATACGCCCGAGCAGGAAGCGGAGATGATCGAGCTGTACGCGGGCACGCTCGCGTCGATCGATGAAGGAGAGATCGTCAAGTCAAAGGTCCTGGAAATCCGGGACAACATGGTCATCCTCGACATCGGCTTCAAGTCCGAGGGCGCCGTTCCGCTCGAAGAGTTCAAGGATCATCCCGACCTCAAGCCAGGTGACGAGGTCGAGGTGTTGCTCGAGCATCTCGAAGACGCAGAGGGTTCGGTCGTTCTTTCGAAGAAGAAAGCCGACTTTATGCGCGTGTGGGAACGCATCCGTCAAGCGTACGAAACCGATCAGCCGGTGGAAGGCACGCTCGTCAAGAAGATCAAGGGTGGCGTGGTCGTCGACCTCATGGGCGTCGACGCATTCCTTCCGGGTTCGCAGATCGCGCTTCGTCGCGTTCCGAACATCGACGAGCTGCTTGGTCAGAAGTACGAGTTCAAGATCATCAAGCTCAACAAGCGCCGTCGGAACATCGTCGTCTCGCGCCGCGTGATCCTCGAGGTCGAGCGGGCGGGCAAGCGCGAGAAGCTGATGAAGGAGCTCCAGAAGGACCAGGTGCGGAAGGGCGTGGTCAAGAATATCACGGACTTCGGCGCATTCATCGATCTCGGCGGCGTGGATGGGCTTCTCCACATCACCGACATGTCGTGGGGGCGCATCTCGCATCCGTCCGAGCTGGTGCACATCGGGCAGGAGCTCGAGGTCAAGATTCTCGACATCGATTGGGAGCGCGAGCGTATTTCGCTCGGTCTCAAGCAGCTGCAGAGCTACCCGTGGAAAGACGTGGCCGAGAAGTATCCGGTCGGCACGCGCGTCCAGGGGAAGGTCGTCTCGATCACCAACTACGGCGCGTTCATCGAGCTGGAGCCGGGGATCGAAGGACTGGTGCACATTAGCGAAATGAGCTGGACGCGCAACGTCCGCCACCCGTCGAAGCTCGTGTCGATCGGCGAAGTGATCGAGGCGGTGGTGCTGAAGGTCGATCCGAACGAAGAGAAGATCTCGCTCGGCATGAAGCAGACGGAGCAGGATCCGTGGGTCGTGCTGCCGTACAAGTACCCGGTGGGCACGCGCATCAATGGCAAGGTTCGCAACCTCACGAGCTTCGGTGCATTCGTCGAGATCGAGCCGGGTATCGATGGACTGATCCACATCTCCGACATGAGCTGGACGAAGCGTGTGCAGCATCCGTCGGAAGTGGTGAAGAAGGGTGACGCGGTGGACGTCGTCATTCTCAACATCGACGCCGAGAACAAGCGGATCTCGCTCGGGCTCAAGCAGGCGATCGAGGATCCGTGGCTGAGCATCGGTGAGAGCTATCCGGTGAACACGGATGTCAGCGGCCACGTCGTGCGCCTGATGGACAAGGGCGTCGTCGTCGACATTGGCAACGACATCGAAGGCTTCGTTCCGATCTCGCAGCTCAACCTGGGCAAGCCGGTCGTGAATCCCGCGGACGATGTGTACGAGGGGATGAAGTTCGACATGCGCGTGCTCGAGGTGGATCCGATTCATCGTCGGATCGTGCTGACGGTAACGAACGTGCCTGAGGATCAGCCACCCCGTCCGGAAACGCCGAGCAAGGTGATTCCAATGGACGAGGAGAATGTGCCCGCTCCGATCGACATGGACGAGATTGACGCGATCGAGTAGGCGATCGGTTCGCGAATGGAGAACGCCCCGCCGAAGTCTCTGGCGGGGCGTTTTACATCGGGATCGCCGGCGCTGGCATACTGTGTCGATGGCGAGCTCGGTTCAGCTATGGATTTGTCTGACACCTACGTACTTCCAATGACTGTCGAATACATCAGCGGTCTCGAAACCGGCCTGCAGCACTCTTGTGTCCTCCACACCGTATGACGTTCCGAGAGTCACGACGTAAAGTGTGTAACTCGAGCGCTTCTCCAACTGCTTCAAATCGAAGGCCGCTGCCGCTTTCGCGCATATGGCTTCGTCCACGACGAGGACGACCTGCGACGGCGTGACGGTCGCCAATCCCATTGTAGTTTTCTCTATTGTACCACCCATATCCGACTTCGCGACAAAGGCCTTGAAGTTAGCGATGAGCCGATCGCTCGTGGCGTTCTTGGGCCCGCAGCTTCCGATGATAGCCCGGGCATCGCGCGTGCCCGCCGTCACGGTCGCTGCATTCATCATGAGTAGAGCCGTCACGAGCAACATCGTTGCGAGTCGTCGTGACACTTTCGTGGCGGCCGCGCATACGGCTGCGTTCCTTGCATTTTTCATGGGTCCCTCGTGCGTCCGGGTATGACGTTCGCGTCACCGCGTGCGGGAGTATAGCTCGCAGACGTGGCGGATGCTTGTGATCCGGATGTAATCCGACTCTTCGTCGGATCGCATATTAATCGCTGGGCGGACGTCGACCAGCGAATTATTGTCCTCTACGACCACGTATACGCGCCCTTCGTATCGACGATCGGTTTGTTCGAGACGGCGCTATCCGAAGCAGCCGCCGGGCTTGATTGCGCTTTTACAGCCAACTGCAAGACTAAGAATCGCTGCTAAAGGGAACGTGCATATCGACGTCTTCACGGCGACTGTGTGGGAAGCAATCGAGGAGGCTCCGCATGATTGGATCCGCTGCGGCAATGGAGTTGCAAGCGGGACGCAGTCCACCTTATCGTTTGCACAACAGATCTGTAAAGTTTTCCGGGACGTGCAAATGAGCCGAATTGCGCATCTGGCACGTGTATTGTCCGTTGTTGCTTTTACATGCACGGTCTTCACGGCTTGCTCCGCACCTGCAGCACGCGCCCAGGACATGAGCGGCCCCGAACGCAAGACGATGGAAGAGATGCTCCACGGCGTTCGTGGAGAGATCGCGAAGAGCTACTACGACTCGACATACGGCGGAATGAATCTCGCCGCCGTATACGATTCCGCGGCCACGCGCATCCATGATGCGCATTCCGTCGACGCAGCGCTTGCCGCGATTGCGTGGTTCACCCTCGAGCTGCACGACTCGCACACATTCTTCGTTCCCCCGCCGCGCACGGTGCAGGCGGAGTATGGCTGGGAAATGGCGATGGTCGGCGATTCCTGCCTCGTGCTTCGGGTGAAGGCGGGCAGCGACGCGGAGCGCCAGGGCGTGCATCGCGGGGATCATGTGCTGAGCATCAATGGCATCACACCCACACGTCAGAATCTCTGGCAGATCAACTACCTCTTTTGGATTCTGAGCCCGCGGCCGAGCCTGCGAATCGTCGTGCGTGCCCCGGGAGGCGAGCCGCGCACACTCGATCTCGCGTCGAAGGTGCGAGAGCGCAGCAAGATCGTCGATCTCACCGGCGCAGATGGCGGCCGCGATATCGGGCGGCTCGTGCGCGAAGGCGAGAGGGAAGAGGAGATGTACCGCGGAAAGACCATCGAGGTCGGCAACGACGTCCTCGTGTGGAAGATGCCCACATTCGAAGTTGGTGTCGACGAAGTTCACGACGCATTCAAGCGCGCGCGCGGTCGAAAGGCGCTCGTCCTCGACCTTCGCGGCAACGGAGGCGGCTACGAACGTATTCTCCTGGAGATGATTGCGCGGCTCAACCATGATGACGTCCAGGTAGGGAGAACGCGCGAGCGCAACAAGCTCACCAGCCTCCTAGCGAAGGGTGACGGGAAGGACGCGTTCGCGGGACAACTCTTGGTGCTGACCGACAGCCGCTCGGCATCCTCATCGGAAATTCTTGCCCGGAACGTTCAGCTCACAGGGCGCGGAAAGGTACTCGGCGATCGCACCGCAGGTGCCGTGATGCGTGCGAAATACCATTCCCTCAAGCTCGGCATGGAGACCGCCACCTTGTATGGGGTTCAGGTCACGGAGGCTGACCTAACGATGTCCGACGACGCGAGACTCGAAGGCGTGGGTGTCACTCCGGATGTGCTGCTTCTCCCGGCGGCCAGCGATATCGCCGCAGGACGTGACATCGTGTTGGCACGGGCCCTCACGCTCGCCGGCGCGCCAACGGATCCTGAGCGAGCCAGTGCGCTCTACACCAGGAAGAAGCCCTGACGGCTCGCTCGTCGCTGGATACCCGCTCCGCCGGGCGCTACTTTCCCCCCTCATGACGATGCGAGAGAAACTCGAGTTCCTCGAGCGCCACCGGACATCTTCCGAGGTGGGGGGCGGTGCCGCGCGACTGGCTGCGCAGCACGCCAAGGGAAAGCTCTCCGCGCGCGAGCGGCTCGACCTCCTGCTCGACGACGGCAGCTTCGTCGAGCTCGACCGCTTCGTCACCTCGCGCTCCGGCGCGAGCGGCGACGGCGACTCGAGCGTCTTCGGCGATGGCGTCGTCACCGGCTACGGCCGCATCGATGGACGTCTCGTGTACGTGTTCTCGCAGGACTTCACCGTCTTCGGCGGCTCGCTCTCCGAGGCGCACGCCGAAAAGATCTGCAAGGTGATGGACCTCGCCGTGCGAAACGGCGCTCCAATGATCGGACTCAACGACTCCGGGGGCGCGCGCATCCAGGAGGGCGTCGTCTCGCTTGGCGGCTACGCCGACATCTTCCTGCGCAATACGCTTGCGTCGGGCGTGGTGCCGCAGATCTCCGCGATCCTCGGTCCGTGCGCCGGCGGGGCCGTGTACTCGCCCGCGATCACCGACTTCGTCTATATGGTACGCGGCACGTCGTACATGTTCGTCACGGGTCCGAACGTCGTGAAGACGGTGACGCACGAAGACGTGACCATGGAGGAGCTCGGCGGCGCGGACACGCACGCCTCGGTGTCTGGCGTCGCGCACTTCGCCTGCGATTCGGAGATCGCCTGTCTCCAGCAGATCCGCGATCTCTTCCGCTTCATCCCCTCGAACAACCTCGGCGAGTCGCCGCGCGGCAGTGGTAGAGATCCGCGCGACCGCCGCGATGAGGCGCTGCTCGACATCGTTCCGGACAATCCGAACAAGCCGTACGACATGCACGACGTGCTGCGCCGCGTCATCGACGATGGCGATTTCCTCGAGGTGCATCGCGACTACGGCGCGAATATCATCTGCGGCTTTGCGCATCTCGGGAGCCATGGCGTGGGTATCGTCGCCAATCAGCCGGCGGTGCTCGCCGGCGTCCTCGATATTCCGGCGTCGATCAAGGCCGCGCGCTTCATTCGCTTCTGCGATGCGTTCAACATCCCGATTGTCACCTTCGAGGATGTTCCGGGCTTTCTGCCGGGAGTGAGCCAGGAGCACGGCGGTATCATTCGCCACGGCGCGAAGCTGCTCTACGCCTACTGCGAGGCGACGGTTCCCAAGCTCACCGTGATCACGCGCAAGGCATATGGCGGCGCGTACGACGTCATGAGCAGCAAGCACATCCGCGGCGATTTCAACATCGCGTGGCCCACCGCCGAGATCGCGGTCATGGGCGCGAAAGGGGCGGTGGAGATTCTCTTCAAGCGAGAGATCGCCGAGAGCGACGATCCCGAGGCCGCGATGGAGGCGAAGGTGGCCGAATACAGCGAGCAGTTCGCGAACCCGTACGTCGCGGCGTCCCGCGGCTACGTCGACGATGTCATCGATCCTCGCGATACTCGCCCTCGTCTCATCGATGCGCTGGAGACCATGCGCGCCAAGCGCGACTCGAATCCGCCACGGAAGCACGGGAACATTCCACTCTGATGCCGCATCCAAGCAGCACACTCAGGCTCGGAGACCGCGTTCCGTCATTCGTGCTTCGCGATGCGGTCTCGGACAGCACCTTCGATCTCGCATCGCTGCTCGCCGATCATCGCGGGCTGCTGCTCGTCTTTCATCGCGGCATGTGGTGCCCGAGCTGCCGTCGCCAGCTCACGGAGCTCGAGAGCGCGCTGCCGAAGCTCGAAGCCGCCGGCATTCGCGTGGCCGCCGTGCTCGCGCAGGCGTGGTACCGCGTGCGCGTCTCGCTGGAGAAGGCCGGCGACCCATATCGATTCCCGATTCTCTGCGACGGCGATCGGAACGTCGTGAAGGAGTACGGCGTATGGCATCCGCTCGGCATCGACGCGTTCAACAGCGCGCACCCCGCGTCCTTTCTCATCGACAGTACGGGCATCCTCCGCTACAGCTTCGTCGGCAGCACGCAGTTCCAGCGCGCGTCGATGAGTGAGATCCTTGCCGTCGCCGAACGCGAGCTGCGTGTTCAATAAGCTCCTCATCGCGAATCGCGGTGAGATCGCGCTGCGGATCGTTCGCGCCTGCCGGGAGCTCGGAGTCGGATCCGTCGCGGTGTTTAGCGATGCGGACGCTTCTGCGCCCCATGCGCGCGAGGCCGACGAAGCGGTGAACATCGGCGCGGCGCCGTCGCGGGACAGCTACCTGCGCGCCGACAAGCTGATCGAGGCCGCGAAGCGCACGGGTGCACAGGCGATTCACCCCGGGTACGGCTTCCTTTCCGAGCGTGAGCACTTCGCACGCGCCGTCGTCGAGGCGGGGCTCGTCTTCATCGGCCCGCCCGCGTCCGCGATCGCAGCGGTGGGCAGCAAGACCGCTGCGCGCGCGCTCGCCGCGACCGCGAATGTGCCCGTAGTGCCCGGCACGACGAATCCTCTGCGCGACGCAGCGGAAGCGGTGGCGGTGGCCGAGACGCTCGGCTACCCCGTGCTACTCAAGGCGGCGGCGGGCGGTGGGGGGAAGGGAATGCGCATCGTGCGCGCGGCCGCGGAGCTCGCACCGGCGCTGGAGAGTGCGAAACGCGAGGCGATGGCGTCGTTCGGCGACGACGCCGTGTACGTCGAGAAGTACATCGCCGGTCCGCGCCACGTCGAGATCCAGGTCCTCGGCGACTCGTACGGCACGATGTACTCACTCGGCGAGCGCGAGTGCTCGATCCAGCGTCGGCATCAGAAGATGATCGAGGAGGCGCCGAGCGTTGCGGTGACGCCGGAGTTGCGCATGCGGATGGGCGAGACCGCGGTGCGAATGGCGAAGGCCGCGGGCTACGTGAATGCCGGCACGTGTGAGTTTCTACTCGACGCGGAGGAGAATTTCTACTTCCTCGAGATGAATACGCGGCTACAGGTCGAGCATCCCGTGACGGAGCTCGTGAGCGGTATCGATCTCGTGCAGTGGCAAATCCGCATCGCCGCGGGGGAGCGGTTGCCGGCTGCGCCGCTGATGACCGAGCCACGCGGGTGGGCGATCGAGTGCCGGATCACGAGTGAGGATGCGGGAAACGACTTCCTTCCGTCCACGGGCACCATTTCGTTTCTGCGCGTGCCCGGTGGGCCGGGGGTGCGCTGGGACGGCGGCGTCGGTGCGGGAAGCGAGATCGGGCTCCACTATGATCCGCTGCTCGGAAAGCTCATCGTGTGGGCGGCCACGCGCGACGCGGCCATCGCGCGCATGCGCCGCGCGCTGCTCGAGCTCACGATCGTCGGCGTCGAGACGTCGCGTGATTTCCATCTGCGCGTGATGGCTGATCCCGACTTTCAGCGCGGCGCCATCGACATCCAGTGGCTCGAGCGACGGCTGCCGTCGCTCACCGCCAACGACTCGACGCCGGACGGCGAAGTCGCGGTCGCAATCGCCGCGGCGCTGCTGGCCGAGCGCGAGCGCGCGGGGCGGCTGCGGACTACCGTGAGCGCCGACGGCGAGGCCGGCGCTGGCGCGCCTGGATCGAGTAACGATGCCTGGCGCATCGCCGGCCTCCGCGACGGGCTGAGGCGACGCTGATGGCATCCGTCTCCGTGACCGTCGAGTCGATCGCCGCCGGCGGCGATGGTGTCGCGCGCGCGGAGGGATTCGTCGTCTTCGTACCGCGCTCCGCGCCCGGCGATGTGGGCGTCGTCGACATCGCGATGCGCGGCTCCTTCGCGCGCGCGCCCTTCGTTCGCCTCGACCATCCGGCACCGACTCGCATCGAGCCGCCGTGTTCCCACTATACGATGGGCCGGTGTGGCGGCTGCCAGCTCCAGCACATGGAATACTCGGCGCAGCTCGAGGCGAAGAGCGGGATCATTCGGGATTCGATCACGCGCATCGGGAAGCGCGCGGTGGAGCGGCCGGAGGTCGAGCCGAGCGCGCAGCAGTGGCGCTATCGGCGCAAGCTCACGATGGCGATGCAGCGGAGCGGCGCACGCTGGATCGCGGGGCTCCATCCGTACGATTCGCCGCGAAAGATCTTCTCACTCAAGGACTGTCCGATTACCGACGAGCGCGTCGTGACAGTGTGGAGCGAGATCATGGCGGCGCAATCGTTCTTCCCGATCGCGTCGCAGCTGCGCGGCGCCGTGCGCATCGACGAGACGGGTGCGACCTTCGTGCTCGAGGGCGGCGACGTCTGGCCTGAGGCACCGCGATTCTTCGACGCCGTCTCCTCGCTCTCTGCGCTCTGGTGGATTCCGGAAAACAAGCGCCGCCGCCTCATGCAGCAGCGCGGCGACGCGAATGCGCTTGGTGCTTCGTTCGCACAGATCAACGCACCAGTCGCGGCGCGGATGCACGATTACGTCCTCGCGCGCGTGCTGTCTCACGGGCCGCAGTCGGTCGTCGATGGCTACTCGGGTGCGGGCGAGCTCGCGATGGCGCTGGCCTCGACGGGCGTGCGCGTCTCGGCCATCGAACTCGACTCTGATGCGTCGTCACACGCCGCCGTACGTCTCCCCGCGGGATCGACCTCCATCTCGGCGAAGGTCGAAGAGGTGCTCGGATCGCTGCTCCCCGCGGATGTCGTCGTCCTCAACCCGCCGCGCACCGGCGTCGACGGCCGCGTCACCGAGCAGCTCGAGCAGTGCGACCCGTCGCCGCGCGCGGTGATCTACGTGAGCTGCAATCCGGCGACGCTCGCGCGCGATCTCGCGCGCATGCCGCGCTACGAAATCGCGTCGCTCCGCGCGTACGACATGTTCCCGCAGACGGCCCACGTCGAGACGGTGTGCGAGCTCGTGCCGGTGTCCGCGTGATCTACGTCGTCGAGATCAACGGGAAGCGGTACACCGTCGACATTCGCGACGGCGAGGCGATAGTTGACGGAGTCAACTATCGGGTGGCGATGCAGTCGGTGGCGGGAACGCCGGTGCGCATCGTCAGCGTCAACGACAGCGTCCACCGCATGGTGCTTCGCGAGCGCGTCGCGCGCGGGCGCTACCGCCTCTGGCTCGACGGCCATCGCTACGACGCCGAGGCACTGGATTCCCGCGCACGAGCGATCCGCGACATGCAGGCGTCCGTCGCAAGGCCCTCTGGCCCGGCGCCGCTGCGCGCGCCGATGCCGGGACTCATCGTGGCGCTGCGCGTAAAGGTCGGCGACACCATTGCCGCTGGCGATGGGCTTGTGGTGATGGAGGCCATGAAGATGGAGAACGAGCTGCGCGCAGCTGCGGCTGGCATCGTGCGCGCCGTTCATGTCACCGTGGGCGCGGCGGTGGAGAAGGGCGCTCTGCTCGTGGAGCTCGAGTAGCCTCGAGGCGTATCGGCGCTAGCGAAGTCCGGTGGTGTCGTGCACGAGCCGCCCCCATCCGATCTGCCCCGACAGCTTCGCCAGCGACCAGCGCCCGTCGCCGCCATCCAGTGGAAGCGCGAAGTTCAGGTTGTTGTCGATCACCCCCGGGTTGAGGTCCACCCGAAGCATTTTCCCCTCCACGTTCCAGCGCATCACCTGCTTCCGCGTCGCAACTGCCGCCGTGAGCACGTCGGGAAGGTAGCCTAGCACAGAGCCCTCGCCGCTGTTGTCCTGGCAGTTCTGGTGGTTGAGGAGCGTATGGAGGTTGATCGTGACCGGATACGCCCGTCCCCTGATCCGCTGGGCGTCCGAACCCGCCCGCGGTGTAAGCGTATCGACCACGAGGTAGACGTGCTGGACGACGGAATATCCGGAGCAGAGATCTCCGATGCGCTCGCTCACCGGATGGCTGCACGCGGATACGCCGATCGATGCCGCTACTCCCACCAGAACCAGCCCGCGCAGATGCGTTGACAACGGCTAACTCCTTTCGTAGCTTAAGAGTCTGTCCCAAACGCCTAGTTGGCGGCCGCGCTCCCAGTTGTGAGCGCAGGCTTCCTGCATGCCCTTTCGACGCACATGAGAACTTACACCGCTACACCGAGCGACATCGAGCACAAGTGGTTCATCGTCGACGCCGAAGGGATGGTGCTCGGACGACTCGCCGCCGAAGTCGCACAGATCATACGCGGCAAGCACAAGCCGATGTTTACGCCGCACATGGACACGGGTGACAACGTCATCGTCATCAACGCGTCCAAGGTTCGCGTCACCGGCCGCAAGGCGGAGCAAAAGCGCTACTTCCATCACACCGGCTACATGGGACACGAGCGCTTCACGCCGTTCGCCACCATGATCGCCAAGCACCCGGATCGTGTGATCGAGAAGGCGGTGTACGGCATGCTTCCGAAAACGGCGCTCGGACGCCAGGTACTGCGCCTCAAGTTGCGCGTCTACGCGGATGCGGATCACCCGCATACCGCTCAGCAGCCCACCGTCCTCAAACTCAGTCAGAGCGAGAGCAAGTAATGGCCGAAGGGATTACGCACACGATCGGACGCCGCAAGGAAGCGGTCTGCCGTCTCTACATCCGCGCCGGCTCCGGCAAGTGGGATGTCAACGGCCGCACGCTCGGCGACTACTTCCCGCGGCCGACGCTCGTGTCCGCGATTCAGCAGCCGTTCACGGCCACCGACACGCTCGGACGCTACGATGTGAAGGCGAAGCTCGAAGGCGGCGGACAGAGTGGACAGGCCGGCGCGCTGCGCCTCGCCGTCTCCCGCGCCCTCGTCGAAATGGACGAGACGCATCGCCGCAAGCTGCGTGACCTCGGCCTCATGACGCGCGATTCGCGCTCGGTCGAGCGCAAGAAGCCGGGTCGTCCCAAGGCCCGCAAGCGGTTCCAGTTCTCGAAGCGGTAAGCAGCTGCAGTATCTCTGCGCGGCGTAGATTCGCGCAGAGAATCTTTCACGCTCTCCGAGTTGCTGTAGGGTGCCGCCACGAGCGGTCTATCGCAACGGTGACGAGAGCGGCCGAATCAACCCGAAGGGATTACACGCACTCATGACTTTGCCCAACCTCGATCAACTGCTCGAAGCCGGTGTCCACTTCGGACACCAGACCCGCCGCTGGAACCCGAAGATGCGCAGGTACATCTTCGCCGAGCGCAACGGGATTCACATCATCGATCTGCAGAAGACCCTTCGCCAGCTCGAGCTCGCGCAGAAGCTCGTGCGCGATGCGGTGCTGCGCGGTGAAAACATCCTGTTCGTCTGCACCAAGCGCCAGCTCAAGGGAATCGTGCAGGCCGAGGCCGAACGTTGCGGCGCGATGTTCGTCACCGAGCGCTGGCTCGGCGGCATGCTCACGAACTTCCAGACGGTCAAGAAGCAGATCCGCCGCCTGAAGGATCTCGAGGCCGGTAGCGAAGAAGGCGGAGACTTCCAGAATTACACGAAGAAAGAGCAACTCATGATGTCCCGTGAGCTCGAGAAGCTGAACAAGTACCTCTCGGGCATCAAGAACATGGGCCGTCTCCCGGGCTTGCTGTTCATCGTCGATTCGAAGAAGGAAAAGATCGCGGTCACGGAAGCGAACAAGCTCGGCCTGCCGATCGTCGCCATCGTCGACACGAATGCCGATCCCGATCTCATTTCCGTGCCGATCGCCGGCAACGACGATGCGATCCGCTCGGTCGAGCTGATCACGAAGGCGATTGCGGACACGATCGCCGAGGCACGCCGCGAGGCGCCGAAGCGCGAAGAGTCCGAGGAAGGCGAGGAAGGGCAGACGACGTACAGCTCCGACCGTGGAACCGAGCCCGCGGATGAAGGGGAGAAGCGCCGCCGCCGCCGTCCACGCCGTCGTGCGAAGCCCGAGGCAATCGCAGCCCGCCTCAACGTGGGCGGACTGCCCGCGGATGCGGGCGATGCTCCGGATGCAGGGGCGCCGCCAGCAGACCAGGCACCGGCGGAGTAAGGTCGTGCCGGAGTAGTGTCCGGACCGCCTTCGAAGTAAACTGAGACGCCGCCGGCCCCGCCGGCGGCGTTCTCGTGAAAGACACATGATTGATGCGGCCGCGCGGGGAGCTGCGGCTGCCCGAGACCAGAACACGCTGAACGCGTGAAGGATTGAACATGGCAACTACGACGGCATTTACGGCAAAGCACGTTCAGGAGCTCCGCCAGAAGAGCGGCGCGGGCATGATGGACGCGAAGCGCGCACTCGAAGAGGCGGGCGGCGACATGCAGAAGGCGGGCGAGCTCCTGCGCGCCAAGGGCATCGCGAAGGCCGAAAAGCGCTCCGATCGCACCGCGAGCGAGGGACGCGTCGGCAGCTACATCCACCACAATGGCAAGGTGGGCGTGCTCGTCGAGGTGAACTCCGAAACGGACTTCGTCTCCGGCACCGATGAGTTCAAGGAGCTGGTGCGCGAGATCGCGCTCCACATCGCGAGCGCGTCGCCGCTCGCCGTCGATCGCGACGGCATTCCGGCGGAAGAAGTCGAGCGCGAGCGTCGGATCGCCGAGCAACAGTTCGCCGAAAGCGGCAAGCCGGAGTCGCTGCGCGAGAAGATCGTGCAGGGGAAGGTCGACTCCTTCTACAAGCAGCACACGCTGATGTCGCAGGAGTACGTGCGCGACAACAAGAAGACGATTGGCGATCTCGTGAAGGAGCTCTCGGCCAAGGTCGGCGAAAACATCGTCGTCAAGCGCTTCGCCCGCTTTCAACTCGGGCAGGAGTAATCGCCAGCGTGACGCCGCTCAAGTATCCGAGCGTGCTGCTCAAGCTCTCCGGTGAAGCACTCGCCGGAGAGCGCACCACTGGTTTCGACTTCGACGTCCTCGATCGCCTCGCAGGGGAGATCAAGGACGTTGTTGCGATGGGGACGCGCGTCGGCGTCGTCATCGGCGGCGGGAACATCGTCCGCGGCGCGCAGCTCTCGAAGATGGGAATGGATCGCGTCGGCGCCGACTACATGGGAATGCTCGGCACGGTCATCAACGCGCTCGCGATGCAGGACGTGCTCGAGAAGAAGAACATCGACACCCGCGTCATGACCGCGATCCGCATGGAAGAGATCGCGGAGCCGTACATCCGCCGCCGCGCCCAGCGTCATCTCGACAAGGGGCGCGTCGTGATCTTCGCCGGCGGCACCGGCAATCCGTACTTCTCGACGGACACCGCGGCTGTGCTGCGGGGGATCCAGATGAAGGCCGACGTCATCATCAAGGCGACGAGCGTCGACGGCGTGTACTCCGCTGATCCGAAGAAGGACACGAATGCGACGATGTACGAGACGATCTCGTACAAGGAAGTCATTCGCGACGAGCTCGCGGTGATGGATCAGACCGCGATCACGCTCTGTCGCGAGAACTCGATGCCCCTGATCGTCCTCAACATTTCACGCCCGGGCTCCGTCGCCAGCGCGATACGCGGCGATCGGGTGGGCACACTCGTCCAATGAGCACGATTCCGCAGTTCGTCAAAGACGCGCGCGCCGGCATGGACAAGGCGCTCGAGAGCTCCCGCAAGGAGTTCTCCTCGATCCGCAGCGGCAAGGCGTCGACCTCGCTCCTCGACACGATCCGGGTTGATGCCTACGGGCAGTCGATGCCGATGTCGCAGGTCGGCAGCGTCTCCGCCCCCGAGGCGCGGCTCCTCACGATCACCCCGTGGGACAAGGGGCTGACGCAGGCGATCGAGAAGGCGATCCGCGACTCCGATCTCGGACTCAATCCGATGAGCCAGGGCGGCGTGATCCGCGTGCCGCTGCCCTCGCTCAACGAGGAGCGTCGCAAGGAGCTCGTCAAGGTCGTGCATCGCCTGGCCGAGGAAGGGCGCATCGGCGTTCGCCACGCGCGCACGGTCGCGCGCGACGCGATCAAGAAGCTCGACAAGGCTCCGGAGGACGACAAGAAATCCGCCGACAAGGAGCTCCAGAAGTTGCACGACGAGCACATCGCGAAGCTCGAAGAGATGCTGAAGTCGAAGGAAGCCGAAATCCTGGAAGTGTAGGTCCGCTTGTGATGACGACGCTCTTCGGCAGTCCGCAGGTCGCGCGATGAAGGCGCCGGAGATGCTCGCGCGGATTCGTGAGAATGGCGCGATCCCGCGGCACATCGCGATCATCATGGATGGCAACGGCCGCTGGGCGCGCGAGCGCAGCCTTCCGCGTCCGTTCGGCCACCGCTCCGGAATGAAGTCGGTGCGCGAGGTCGTCGAAGGGGCGATCGAGGCCGGCGTCGAGGTGTTGTCGCTCTTCGCATTTTCGCAGGAGAACTGGCAGCGTCCGGTGACCGAGATCCAGGCGCTGATGTCGCTGCTCGAGGAGTACATCGCGCGGGAGGCAGCCGAGCTGTCGGAGCAGGGCGTGCGCGTGCAGGTGCTCGGCGATCTCTCGCGTCTGACGCTGGCGGCCGACGCCGCTGCGAAGAGCCTGATCGCGACCACAGCGCACAACGACCGGCTGCTACTCAATCTCTGCATCTCGTACGGCAGCCGCGCCGAGATCGTGCGCGCGGCGCGGATGCTCGCGGACGACGTGCGCGCCGGGAGAATGGACCCGTCGGAGATCGACGAGGATGCGCTTGCCGCACGGCTCTACACCGCCAATGTTCCAGATCCGGATCTGCTGATTCGCACATCGGGCGAGCAGCGCATCTCGAACTTCATGCTCTGGCAGCTTGCGTACGCGGAGCTCTACATGTCACCGGTGCTCTGGCCGAACTTCCGACGGCAGGAGTTGTTCGAGGCGATCCTCGATTTTCAGAGCCGCGACCGCCGCTTCGGCCGCGTTTCCGCGTAGTGGCGCTCTCGAATCTCGCGGCGCGCGTGCTCGTCGCCATCGTCGCGATCCCGGCGGTCATCGGCGCGGTGTACGCAGGCGGGATCGTGCTCGCGGTGACGCTCGGTCTCGTATCGGCGCTCGCGGCGCGCGAGCTCTACGGCATCGCGAAGGCCGGTGGCTACACGCCGCTCGCGCGCACCGGAACCGCGGGCGCATTTCTGCTCCCGATCGGCGTGCACTTCTTCCGCACGGGGCTGTTCATTCCGCCGGAGATCGCGCTGGGCGCGGTCGTGATCGTGGCGGTCTTCGCGCTCGCGCTCTTTCGGCGCTCGTCGGAGCAGCATCCGCTCGGCGCTGCCGCGGTGACGCTGCTCGGCGTGATCTATACGGCGGGCTTTCTCTCGTTCGCGTACGCGCTGCGCTACCACAACTACGTCGTCACTGCGCAGGCGGGAAGTGCGCTCGTCTTTTATCCGTTCGTGCTCACGTGGATCTCGGACACCGCGGGATACTTCGTGGGACGCGCGTTCGGGAAGTCGAAGCTGATGCCGAGCGTGAGTCCGGGGAAGACGCGGGCGGGTGCGGTGGGCGCGCTGGCATTCTGCATGCTCGCGAGCTGGGCGTACGCGGACTGGGTGCTCGTGCCGTACGCGAGCCTCGGGCTCCGCACCGGGACGGCGCTCGTGCTCGGCGCGCTGATTGGCGCGTCGGTGCAGATCGGTGACCTGGTGGAGTCGCTGCTCAAGCGCGAGGGCGGCGTGAAGGACAGCTCGCACCTCATCCCCGGCCACGGCGGAGTGCTCGACCGTATCGACGGGATGCTCTTCGCGCTTCCGGTCGCATACTTCCTCTTCACGTTCCCGCAAGTCCTTCTCTTCAAGCCCCGATGACCGCGCGCGGCGTGGCGGTGCTCGGCTCGACGGGATCGGTGGGGACCACGGCGCTCCGCGTGCTCGCGCGCCACGGCGATCGCTTTCGCGTGGCGGCGCTCACGGCCTTCTCGAACACGGAGCTGCTCGCGGCCCAGGCGGCGGAGTTCAAGCCCTCGTTCGTCGGCGTGTGCGTGAACGGCGTAACCCCGCATCCCGGGTGGACCGGAGGAGTGGAGTGTCTCGTCGAGGCCGCAACGCGGAGCGACGTGTCCATAGTGATCAATGCGATCGTCGGCGCCGCGGGGCTCGATGCGACGCTCGCGGCGGTGACGGCGGGGAAGCGTGTCGCGCTCGCGAACAAGGAGACGCTCGTCATGGCCGGTGCGTTGGTCGCCGAGGCGTGCAGGCGGGGCGGGGGCGAGCTCGTGCCGGTGGACAGCGAGCATAGCGCGATTTTGCAGTGCCTCGCGGGGCGCACGAGTGCGGATGTGAAGCGTCTCGTGCTCACGGCGTCCGGCGGTCCCTTTCGCGAATGGGATTCCGCCCGGCTCGCGAACGCGACCATCGCGGACGCGCTGCAGCATCCGACGTGGCGCATGGGAAGAAAGATCTCGATCGACAGCGCCACACTCGCGAACAAGGCGCTCGAGGTCATCGAGGCGCACTTTCTCTTCGGATTGGCATACGACCAGATCGAGGTCGTCGTGCATCCGCAGAGCATCGTGCACTCGTTCGTCGAGTTCGTCGATGGCAGCGTGCTCGCGCAGATGGGGATGCCGAGCATGGAGCTCCCGGTGCTGTATGCGCTCACGCATCCCGAGCGCGTCGCCGATAGCGCGATGCCCGCGTTCGACCCGGTGGCGTGGCCCGCGCTCACATTCGAGCGCGTGCGCGTGGAGGATTTCCCTGCGCTCGCGCTCGGAATCGAGGCGGGACGACGAGGCGGCGCGGCTCCTGCAGTGTTCAACGCCGCGAATGAGCAGGCGGTCAGCCTTTTCCTCGAGAACCGGATAAGATTCATGGACATCGCGAGCGCGATCGAGAGTGCGCTCGCCACGTGCGGCGATGGTCCGGCCGACACGCGCGCGGCGGTCATGTCATCCGATGCCGCGGCGCGGCGACACGTTCAGGAGAAGTTTGCATGCTAGAGTGGCTCCGCACGCCCGCCGCGATCGTGTTCGTCTTCGGGATCGTGATTTTCGTTCACGAGCTCGGGCACTTCATCGCGGCGAAGCTCATGGGCGTCTACGCGCCCCGCTTCTCGATCGGCTTCGGGCCGGCGCTGCTCAGCCACAAGTGGGGCGAGACGGAGTACATCCTCGCCGCGCTCCCGCTCGGCGGCTACGTGCGCATGGCATCGCGCGAGGACGAGTCGATGGCCTTCATCGAGGGCGGCAGCGAGACGCCGACTGAGGGCGACAAGGCGACGAGCGCGGGAGCGAACGGTGCGCCGGCGATCGTTGCCGGGGAGAAGAAGCCCCGCTACTACGATCCGAACGGGATGGCGCCCTTCGGCCCGAAGCCGGTGCCGGAGAATCGCTGGCTCGAGTCGAAGTCGCTGCTCGCGCGGCTCTTCATCATGCTCGCCGGCGTGACGATGAACTTTACGCTGGGCTTCCTCATCATCGCGGGGATCTTCATCACGGCGGGCGAAGTCGTCTATCAAACGCGCGAGATCGGCGACATCGCCGGCGTCGCGGCGAGCGACAGCGCGTTTCGCTCGCTCGCACCCGGCGACACGATCCTCTCCGTCGATGGACAGGCGGTACAGAGCTGGAACGACGTCGGCGAGCGCATCGCCACGGATTCAGCGCCGACGCTCGTGATCGTGACGAACCGCGGTGTTACGTCCATCCCCGTGCAGGACTCCGGCGCGCACTCGCGTCTTGCCATCGTGAGCACCGTGCTTCGCCCGTATCTGCCACCCGTGGTGGGCCAGGTCGTCGCCGGCCGCGCGGGTGAGCGCGCAGGGCTCAAGGTCGATGACAGCGTCACTGCGGTGAACGGCGTGCCCGTACGTGGATGGTTCGGGCTCGTCAAGCAGATCGAGGCGTCGCCGGGAAAACCATTGACGCTGAGCGTCAGTCGCGCTGGAACTCTGCAGTCCGTGATGGTCACTCCCGATTCGACGTCCGACGTCAATCCGATTACCCAGCGCGACACCGTGCTCGGAAAGATCGGCGTCGGTCTCAAGGATCTCGGTTCACGCCGCCCGATCGGTTACGGTGAAGCGACCAAGGGCGCGTGGCTCACGACGTGGGGGAACGCCGGACTGATCGTGCATACGCTTCAGCGACTGATCACAGGGCATCAGAGTGTGAAGGGGCTGGCGGGCCCGGTCGGCGTGGGCGTTCAGGCGGGACAGGCCGCGCAGCAAGGATGGCAGTCGCTACTCTCGCTGCTCGCGCTGCTCAGTATCAATCTCGCCGTTGTGAATCTCGTCCCGATCCCGATCCTCGATGGCGGGCAAATCCTGATCATGATCGCGGAGTCGATCAAGGGGAATGCGCTGGCGCCGCGCACGCGCGTACTGCTGTTCTACAGCGGCTTCTCCGCAATCATTCTTCTCTTCTCGATCGTCACCTTCAACGATCTCACCATGCTCGTGAAGCGGCTCTTCCACCTGTGAGCACGCGACTCGGATTTCTCGGCATCGCTGCCGCGCTCGCGCTGCTGGGCACACCCTCGCGCGCGCGCGCGCAGGAAACTGCGTACCGCTTCGAGATCGCGAGTGTCGGAGACAGCACCGTCACCCTCTCGACCGAGAAGCACGAGTGGGTGCGCGCCGGGCAGAAGGGAATCGCCGTCGATCCGATGCGGCACGACGCACTCGTCGCGCGCTTCGTCATCCTGAAGGTCGACGTGGAGAAGAAGCGAGCACTCGCCGTCGTCACCGGACAAACGACGCAGCTGACCCTGAGTCACGTCGCGCTCATCGACCGCCCGAACAGGAAATGGTATCAGCAGCCCACGCTGTGGATCGGCGCGGTGGTGGGCGGTATAATCGGAGCCGTCGCCGCGCACTAGGATGTTGCGCGCGCGGTAGTGCTACGGTGTTCGAGCTACTGACAGATCAGCCGCACTCGCAGGTGCGCCGTGGCGCCCGTGCTGATGGTCACTGTCCCCGAATAATCCGCGCAGTACTTCGCCGAGACGTGCAGCGAGTACGGTCCCTCCGGCACGAGCACCGGCGCCGCAAGCGGCACCGCGCCCGACGCAATCTCGTGTCCGCCAGTCGAGAGCACGTAGCGGCCTCCGGTCGGCGCCGCATCGAGGGTAAACGTTCCGCATCGCTTCGGCGTGAACTGCACCGTCGTCGTCCCCGTCTCGTTGACGCGCACATCGCGCGCGTCCTGCGCGGACGTGCAAGCCGCTGGCGCCGCCACCGACACGATCACGTGATGCACGCCGGCCGTGATCGACTCCGAATGCCAGGTCCCGCGCCCGACGACGGAGCCGTCGAGGTTGATCGTCGCATCCGCCGGCCCCGCGACGCGCAACACACGCTCGGGCGACTTCACAACGGGCTTGCGCACGGACGCCGTGCGCGTCGCGCGCGACGCGGCCGCAGCGATCGAGTCGCGCGGCACGCTGTCCGGCACCGGCGCAGTCACCGGCGTGGGCGCCACCGGCGGACTCGCATTCGCAGCGGTCAGCGTCGAGTCGCGCAGCCGCGTCTCGATCTGCTCGCCGTGCGCCTTGAGCGCGTTGAGACCGAAGCCAGTCGCGATGAGAATCAGCAGTCCGGCGCCCACCGCGATCGTGCGTGCGCGCGCCGATGGAAGCCGCTTCGGTTTTGTGATCTCGAGCGCGGCAGTGCTCGCCGCAGGCGTCCGCATTACGACCGTCGGATCGCCGTCTGGCGTGCTCGCGCGGCCGAGTAGCTGCACGAGTTCCGTGTGCAGCGCATCGCCGGTGGGGTAGCGCTCCGCCGGATCCTTCGCGAGGCACTTCATGATGACGTGCTCCATCCCGCGCGACAGCGCCGGATTGAAGGACCGCGGGCGCGGCGCAGGCTCCTCGATGTGCTGCCTCGCGATCTCGTACCAGTCCTCGCCCTGGAACGGGAGCACGCCGGTGGCAGCCTTGAAGAGCGTCACGCCGAGCGAATAGATGTCGGCGCGTCCATCGAGCGTTTGCCCGCGCGCCTGCTCAGGGGAGAAGTATTGTGGCGTGCCGACCACCATGTTCGTTCCCGTCTGCTCCGTGTAGCCGGAGAGCGCGCGGGCGATGCCGAAGTCGGCAACGATCGCATTGCCGTGATCGTCGTAGAGCACGTTGTCGGTCTTGATGTCGCGATGGATGACGCCCTCGCGGTGCGCGAACGCGAGCGCGGCGGACACGTCCATCCCGAGGCGAATGAGCAACGTTTCCGGCAGCGTCCCCATGATGCGGAGCCGGTCGTCGAGCCCCGTGGGGAGAAAGTCCATCACGAAGTAGACGGCCGAGTCCTCGCGTCCGACGGCGAGGATTCGGATGATGTTCGGATGGCGCAGCTTCGCCGCCGTGGCGGCCTCCGTGCGGAAGCGCGTCTCGAAGGCCTCTTCGCCCGCGTACTGGGGCTTGAGGATCTTGATCGCGACGGGGATGTCCAGCTCGGGGTCGTAGCCCTTGTAGACCCAGGCGAAGCCCCCGGACCCGACGTTCGAGTCGACACGAAAGCGGCCGAGATGGCGACCGAGATAGCGCTCAGGCAATAGGAGCCTTTACAGAGGTCAAGACGTCCGTTAACTTATGACGACTCAACGCAATAGGCGCACAGTGCGCACTGGTACGTTCGGAGAATATACCGCATGGCGTTCGCAAAAGCACCAATCATCGAGAAGTACAAGTCGCACGAAACCGACACGGGCTCGACGAAGCTGCAGGTCGCGCTGTTGACGGAGCGGATCAACTATCTCACCGATCACTTTCGCGCGCACAAGAAGGACAATCATAGTCGTCGTGGACTGCTCAAGATGGTCGGCCAGCGCCGCCGTCTCCTCGACTATATGAAGCGCACGGAGCTTGAGGGGTATCGCAAGCTGATTCAACAGCTTGGACTCCGCTACTAATCGTCGATCACTCGCAATCGCGCGGGTACCCATTCCGGGTTCCCGCGCGCTTTTGTGTTCCAGAGAGAGTACATGATGCAACGCGTAGAGAGAGATTTCGCGGGCCGGAAGCTCATTGTCGAGACCGGACGCATGGCCAAGCAGGCGGCAGGGTCCGCCCTGGTCCAGTATGGTGAAACGGTCGTCCTTGCGGCGGTCACCGTCAGCGAGAAGGTCAGCACGCTGCCCTTCTTCCCATTGACTGTCGAGTACAAGGAACGTACCTACGCCGCGGGAAAGATCCCCGGCGGCTTCATCAAGCGAGAGGGCCGTCCGCACGACGATGAAATCCTGTCCGCCCGGATCATCGACCGCTCGATTCGCCCGCTCTTCCCGGAAGGATTCCAGAACGAAGTGCAGGTCTTCGTATACGTGATCTCCGCGGATCAGGAAAACGACGCCGACGTCCCCGCGCTCCTCGCGGTGTCGCTCGCGCTCCAGTCCTCGAAGATTCCATGGAACGGGCCACTCGCCGGCGTTCGCATGGGCCGCCTGCAGGACAAGTGGGTCGTCTGTCCGACCTTCCCGCAGCTCGCCTATAGCGATCTCGACATCATCATCACGGGCTCGAAGGACTCGATCGTCATGGTCGAGGGCGGCGCGCTCGAAGTTTCCGAAGACGACATCGTCGCCGGCATCACGCTCGGCCACAAGTCGATTCAGGAGCTGATCGCGATCCAGAACGAAATGATCGCGAAGATGTCCCTCACGAAGATGAAGTGGTCGAAGACGGCGATCGCCGATGATCTCGTCGCCACCGTCAAGAAGCTGGCGGAAGGGAAGATCACCGAAGCGATCAACCAGAAGGACAAGCACGCCCGCATCGAGTCCGTCGAGAAGGCGAAGAAGGAAATTGCGGAGCAGTTGGCGACGCAGTATCCCGACAACGCGAAGGACATCTCGTCGCTGGTCGATGACGCCGAGTACAACAGTCTGCGCGGCCAGGTGCTGAACAAGGGCGAGCGCGTGGATGGACGCGGCATGAAGGATGTCCGTCCGATCACGATCGACACGTCGCTCCTTCCCCGCGTGCACGGTTCCGCGCTCTTCACGCGCGGTCAGACGCAGGCGCTCGTCGCGGTCACGCTCGGCACGTCGAAGGACGCGCAGCGCCTCGACTCGATCGACGAAGTCGGCGAGCAGTCGAAGACGTTCATGCTCCACTACAACTTCCCGCCGTTCTCCACGGGTGAGGTTCGCCCGCTGCGCGGCACGAGCCGTCGCGAGATCGGACACGGCAATCTGGCCGAGCGCGCGTTGCAGGCCGTGCTGCCCGATGCTGCGGCCTTCCCGTACACGATTCGTATCGTGTCGGATGTGCTCGAGTCGAACGGATCGTCGTCGATGGCGTCGGTGTGCGGCGGCTCGCTCGCGCTGTTCGATGCCGGCGTGCCGATTCACGCGGCCGTTGCCGGTGTGGCGATGGGGCTGGTGAAGGAAGGCAGCAAGTACGCGATCCTCACGGATATCCTGGGCACCGAAGATCACCTCGGCGACATGGACTTCAAGGTCGCGGGCACGGAGCAGGGCATCACCTCGATCCAGATGGACATCAAGATCGAGGGACTCGACCTCACCATCATGCGTGAGGCGCTCGCGCAGGCAAAGGAAGGCCGCCTGCACATCCTCGGCGAGATGAAGAAAGCGCTTGGCGAGGCGCGCGCGGAGCTGTCGCCGTACGCACCGCGCATCGTGACGCTGCAGATCAGCCCCGAGAAGATCGGCGATCTGATCGGGCCGAAGGGCAAGACGATCCGCGGCATTCAGGACGAGACGGGCGCAGAGCTCACCGTGGACGATACGGGGCTCGTCACGATCGCGGCGGTCGGCGGCGAGGCGATGGAGCGTGCACGTCAGATGATCAAGGCACTCACGGTCGAGCCGGAAATCGGCTCGGAGTACGAGGGGACGGTCAAGAGCACGACCGCTTTCGGAGCATTCGTCGAGATCCTGCCGGGCACGGAAGGGCTGGTGCACATCTCCGAGCTCGCGCACGGCCGCACGGACAAAACGGAAGACGTCGTCAAGAAGGGCGAGCGCGTTCGCGTGAAGCTCATCGATCGTGATGAGCGCGGCCGCCTGCGTCTCTCGATGAAGGCGCTCGTACCGAAGCCGGAAGGAACGCCTGACGATGCGAATGGCTCGTCGCGCGGACCGCGTCGCGAGGAAGGCGCCGGTGTCGCGGCGGATGGTAGTGCCCCCGCTGATGGCAGCGCTACTGCCGATGTCGGCTCGTCCGGCGGTGAGGATCGCGGCCGTCGTGGTGGCTCCGGTTCGCGCGGCGGAGGTCGTTCGCGCCGGTGACCGCCGTCTCGTCGCCGCCCGACACCGGGCTGCGCACTGCAGAGTTGTCGAACGGACTGACCGTACTCTCGGAGCACATGCCGGGAGTGCGGTCGGTTGCTTTCGGCGCCTGGGTGCGGGCCGCGTCGGTCCATGAAACGCCCGAGCGGATGGGTGTGTCGCATCTGCTCGAGCACATGGTGTTCAAGGGAACGAAGAACCGTTCCGCGAGGGAGATCGCGCTTTCACTCGAGATTCTGGGTGGATCGCTCGATGCCTACACCGCGCGCGAGCACACGTCGTATCAGGCGCGTGTGCTCGACGAGCATCTCATCGATGCCGTCGACGTCATCGGCGACCTGATCTTCCGGCCGCTGCTGCGGCGCGAAGATCTTTTGCTCGAGCGGAAGGTCGTGCTCGAGGAGATCGGGATGGTCGACGACACGCCGGATGATCTCGTCTTCGAGCTGCACAACGAGAAGCTGTGGGGGAAGCATCCGTATGGCCACTCGATTCTGGGGACGCGCGAGACGGTTTCCGCGCTCGGCGTGAAGGAGCTCAAGGAGCTGCATGCGCGCGCGTACCACCCGAGTCAGATCGTGGTGGCGTGCTCGGGGAACGTCGTGCACGAGCAGCTGATCGAGGCGCTGGAGCGCACGGGCTGGGGCGAGGTCTCGCGCGGCGACGCGACGCCGCTCGTGATCCCGGCCGCGAGCCCCGCCCCGCCGTCACGCACGCACGTGGACCGCGAGAGTGCGCAGACGCACATCGTCTTCGGCGCGACGACCGTGGCGCATCACGACCCGCGGCGATACGCGGTGGCGCTGGTGGACACGATCTTTGGCGGCGGGATGAGCTCGCGGCTGTTCCAGCGGATTCGCGAGGAGCTCGGCCTCGCGTACTCGGTGCACACGTTCCAGAGCTTCCACCCGGATACGGGCGTGGCGGGCGTGTACGTCGGGACATCGCCGGAGACGGCCCAGCAGGCGTCGGACGCCATCGACGAGGAGCTCGACAAGTTGGCGGCGCACTCGCTCACGGAGGAGGAGATCCGGGACGGGAAGAGCCAGTTGAAGGGGCAGGTGACGCTGTCGCTGGAGAGCGTGACCTCGCGGATGTACCGGGCGGCTGGCGTCGCGCTGTACCATGAGCCATATCGGTCGCTGGAGGAGGTACTGGCGCTCATCGATGCCATCACGCCTGAGACCATCGCGGAGGTCTGCGCCCAATTCTATCCTTCCAGCCGTCAAACCGTTCTGAGTCTCGGCCCCACATCGTAACTGCCGCGCCAAGAGCGCGTAACCACTTTATCAAGCGGAGTCGTTCATGCGTATCGGTGTCCCGAAGGAGATCAAGACGAATGAGAATCGTGTCGCGCTCGTCCCCGCTGGATGCGAGGCGTTGGTCGCCGACGGCCATTCGGTGCTCATCGAGAAGGGGGCAGGCGAGGGGAGCGGCTTCAGCGACGATCTCTATGTGAAGGCGGGCGGCAAGATCGCGCCGACGGCCGATGCGACGTGGGCCGACGCCGACATGATCCTGAAGGTGAAGGAGCCGATCAAGGTCGAGTGGCCGCGCATGAAGAAGGGACAGACGATCTTCACGTATTTCCATTTCGCGGCGGACGAAGTGCTGACGAAGGCGCATCTCGAGAGCGGCGCCACGTGCATCGCCTACGAGACGGTGCAGCTGCCGCACGGCGAGCTCCCCCTGCTTACGCCGATGTCGGAGGTCGCGGGGCGGATGGCGGTGCAGGCCGGCGCCAAATACCTCGAGAAGCTGCACGGCGGACGCGGTGTCCTGCTCGGCGGCGTGCCGGGCGTGCTCCCGGGGAAGGTCGTGATCCTCGGTGGCGGTGTCGTCGGCACGAATGCGGCGAAGATGGCGGCGGGGCTCGGCGCGCACGTCACGATTCTCGATCTCTCGCTCGAGCGGCTGCGCTATCTGTCGGATGTGATGCCGGCAAACGTGACCCTCGTGTACTCGAATCGCCACGCGATCCTCGACCAGATCGCGACGGCGGATCTCGTCGTCGGTGCGGTACTGGTTGCGGGGGCGAAGGCGCCGAGGCTGGTGCGGCGTGAGGATCTGAAGACGATGCAGCCGGGTGCGGTGATCGTTGATGTGGCGATCGACCAGGGCGGATGCATCGAGACCATTCATGCAACGACGCACGACAACCCCGTGTACACCATCGATGGGATCATTCACTATGGCGTCGCGAACATGCCGGGCGGCGTGCCACGCACGTCGACGCTCGCGCTCACGAATGCGACCTTCCCTTACGTGATGCAGTTGGCGAAGAAGGGGTGGAAGAAGGCGCTGCGCGAGAACGACGCACTGGCGAAGGGGCTGAACGTCGTCGCTGGGAAAGTCGTGTACAAGGCGGTGGCGGACGCGTTCGGGATGCCGTTCGTGGAGCCGGCGACCTACCTGAAGGATTAACGGGATGCGTGTGGCGCTCCCGCCGGTGCTCGCCTACCACAAGGTGGAGCGTCGGCACGAGCTGGGTGTCACGCGGATCTCGCCGAACCGGTTTGCTCGGCAGATGGAGCGATTGGCGAAGGCGGGGTGGAGAACGTTAGGGTTGACTGAGGTGATCGCGTGCGCGATCGGCGAGCGGATAGCGGCGCCGCACGAGCTCGCGATCACTTTTGACGATGGGTACAGGGGACTGCGGGAGCATGCGTTTCCGGTACTGGAATCGCTCGGGTTTCGCGCGACGTGTTTTGTGATCACCGACTATGCGGGGAAGCTGAATCGCTGGGACGTGGCGTACGGAGGGCGGAGGTTCGCGCATCTCGCGTGGCGGGACATGCGCGCGTGGCAGGGACGAGGAATTGAGTTCGCATCGCATACGGCGACGCATCCGCGGCTGACGCGGATGTCGGAGCTCGGAGTTTACGAGGAGCTCGACCGGTCGCGGCGAGCGATTGGGGGCGCCTTAGGGGTCGCGCCGACGGCGGTGAGCTATCCGTTCGGAGCGGCTGCAGCGAGGGAGGAGCGGATCGCACGCGAGGCGGGGTACGCCGCAGCATTCGGAATTGCGCGAGGGTGGCGCGGGAACGTGATGAGCGTGGCGCGGACGCCGGTGTACCTCTGGGCGCCGCTCACCCCTGTCGTTGGCGTGTTGCGCGCCCCGGAGCAAGTCGCGGCGCTGATCGCGAATCGCTGCGCGATTGGGACTACCCTGCTGCGTGGCGCAGCAGACAGCGGAGTGTCATGAACTCTCCGGCCCGTGAGGAGCAGCAGTGGCGGATTACCTTTGCGCGCTTCCTATTGTGCGTGGCGATCCTGTACTATCTCGCCACGCTCGTTACGGTCGCACTCGGGAGGCGAGGACTTCACTCTCTGCGATCGGTTTCTGAGATTTTGGTACTCTTGCTGTTATCGGCGTTTGCCACGGTGGGCCTAACGAGACTGCGCGCTCCGTCGATCCTCGCGATCGCGATCGCTGCCCTTATGTCCCTCTGGTTCTTGATCCCCACGTTTTTCAACCAACCGTTGCTGAGTGCGATGCTGCGCGGAATCGGAACCTGGCGAACCTACGTCGCCATGCTCGTGGCCTTTGCACTCAATCTCTTGCCCGCCATTGCGTTCTTCGTCGTCTGGCCGTTGCGGCCATCTCGCGCCGGTGTTCCCCGTGGTGGGTGAATCGATCGAGGACGTTCAAGGTCGGCCGCTGAGCGAAGATATCATCCCTTTCTGACATCATCGCGAGCAGCCGCTCGGAAGGCCTCATCCTTGCACGTTCACCGTTTGGGATGCCACTCGATTCGTGCGATGCGACTCGCTGGCCCCGTTACACGCGATCAGGATTGCCGTGGAAGAAATCGAGATTGGGCGCACGCGCGGCCGCACCATATTGCTCGGCGTCTTCATATTCGTCGTCGTGGCCGCCGCACTCTGGTTCGTCGTCGGCCGGCGCGGACCGAGCAAAATTCCTCACGTCGGACCCGCCGGCGACAAGAGCGCTCCGAGTGGATCGCCCGCGCCTCACTAGCGCGCAGCGACGCGCTAGACGAAGTACTTCGCGACCACCGGCAGCAGCGTCGGGTGATGCATCAGCGCGCTCCCAAAGATCCGTCTGAGCGTTCGCTTCTCGTAGGCGATCCCGTTCACCGTCTTTGCAAGCCGATCGAAGAACGAATCGTCGAACTTCGACAGCGCATCCTTGAGCGTGTGAAAGCGAATGTGATCGTCGCCGAGCATCGTCATCCACGCGTCATGATACCGTTGGATCCGCACGGCACTCGTATCGCGCGCCGCCAACGCCTCAGCGCCGACCTCCGCCGCCAGCCGACCCGCCTTCATCGCGTTCACGATCCCGCCACCCGATAGCGGGTTGATCATGTGCGCCGCATCTCCCACCGTGATCAACCCATCCGTCACGGTGCGCTTGATCGTCGGGTGCACGATCACGCCGCCCACCGTGTAGCTCACGCGAATTCCCGTTGGGAAATAATTCTGGGTGTAGTCGTCGAGCCACTGACGCGCATTCCGCCCGCCCGCGCGCAACGCCACGGTGCCGAGGCCGATGTTCGCGCTGTCGCCGCCCTTCGGAAATACCCACGCGTAGCCGCCCGGCGCGACATTATCTCCAAAGTGCAAATAAATCGCGTCCTGATCGACGTTGACGTTCGTCATCAGATACTGCGCGCAGCTTTCCATGTCCCGCGCAGGGACGCGCGTGTCGAGCCCCGCCCACCGCGCCACCATCCCGTCGACGCCGTCCGCCGCTACGATGAGCCTCGTGCGCACGACGTACTCGCGCCCACCCCCTCGCACCGCCACGAGCCACCCGTCGCCATCGCGTCGCACCCCCGTCGCCTCGGTGCCAATCAGGATCTCGGCGCCCGCCAGTCCTGCCTCCGTCGCCAGCGCAGGCTCGAAGCGCGTGCGATCGAGCACGTAGCCCACGTCGCCTTCCGCCACGCGCACCTCGGTGCCGTCCGGCGCCCAGAAGATCACCTTCGTGATCTTCCGCGACACCCAGGGCGCATTCGTCGGATCGATGAACTCCGAGAGCCCCCCGCTCCCCACCCCCTCGCCACAGCGCACCGGCGCCCCGATCGCGCGGTCGCGCTCCAGCAACAGCACCGACAGGCCACGGTCGCGCGCCATCAGCTCCCGCGCCGCGATAAGCCCACCCGGACCACCGCCGACCACCAACGCGTCGCACCGCCGACTCGGTTCCGGCCACGCGACGCCCGGCAACAAACCGCTCTTCCTCACTCCACTCACGACTGCATCTCGAGCGATTTCCCGACTCGAGGAATCATCGCCAGTGCGCCCACCGGACACGGCGCCACACACTTCCGACACCCTGTGCAAATTGAATCGTCTATGAACAGACCCTCCCGTCTCATCCCGATCGCGCCGGGGGGACAGAGGGGCAAACACAGCCCGCAGGAATCACAGACATTCAGCTCCACGACCGCAATCTCGAGCGACTCCCGCATCCGTCCTCGCACGCTGGGATTGTGATGTCCGACACGCCCTAGGTTATGTCCAGCCAACGTCTTGCCGCAACTCAGGTGTGCGGCTAGCTTAACCCCCGACCGTGCACTTTCCTACCTGCCGCCTACTGCGTTCCGCCAGGAATGCGAGATTGAACTCCTAGAATGCGCTGGCCCTTCAAACCGGGTTCGCTGTTTCCCGCGAACGCGATTGCCGTAGACCTCGGCACCGCGAACACCCTGATCTACGTCAAAGGCGAAGGAATCGTGCTCAATGAGCCGTCCGTCGTCGCCATCGATCGCGCCACCGGCAAGATCAAAGGGGTAGGTCTCGAAGCGAAACGCATGCTCGGCCGCACCCCCGAAGGCGTCATTGCGGTTCGTCCGATGAAGGACGGCGTCATCGCCGACTTCGACGTCACCGAGAAGATGCTCCGCTACTTCCTCACGCTGATCATCGACAACCACGTCTTCAAGGTGAAGCCGCGCGTCATCGTGTGCGTCCCCTCCGGCATCACCGAAGTCGAGAAGCGCGCCGTGCGCGACTCCGCACTCGGCGCCGGCGCGAAGGAAGTGTTCATGGTCGCCGAGCCGATGGCGGCTGCGATCGGCGTCGGACTTCCGGTCGAGACGCCAACGGGCAATATGGTCATCGACATCGGCGGCGGCACCACGGAGATCGCCGTCATCGCACTCTCGGGCATCGTCAGCGACACATCGATCCGCACGGGCGGCGACGAGCTCGACACCGCGATCGTGCAGTTCATGCGCAAGAACTACAATCTCCTCATCGGCGAGCCGACCGCGGAGCAGATCAAGATCCAGATCGGCTCCGCCGCGCCCGTTGGCGAAGAGCGCGAGATGGAAGTAAAGGGGCGCGACCTCGTCTCCGGAATTCCGAAGACCGTGCGTGTGCACTCGAGCGAGATCCGCGAAGCGATTCAGGAGCCGATCCAGCAGATCGTCGACGCGGTTCGCCGCGCCCTCGAGATCACGCCGCCGGAGCTTGCGAGCGACATCGTCGACCGCGGCATCGTCATGACCGGTGGCGGCGCGCTCATTCGCGGCCTCGACCTCCTGCTGAGCCAGGAGACGAATCTGCCGATTCACGTCGACGAGGATCCGCTCACCTGCGTCGTTCGCGGCACCGGGCGAATTCTGGACGACGAGGACAAGTACTGGTCCGTCCTGCAGACCTGATCGCGCGTGCCCCCAAGCGCTCGCGCGTACAGCCGCAGAGACACGGTCCTGTTCGTCTCGTGCATCGTGGTTGCTCTCGCGGCGATCCAGCTTCCCGAGCGCGTTCGAGATCCATTCGCATCGGCGCTCCGCCGGAGCATCCTCGCGCCGCTCGTCTCGCTCCAGGGTGATGCGGAGCAGAGCCGCCGCTCCTGGCTGACGCGTGAAGTGCGCGAGGCCCAGCGCGATAGCATCGCCCTTCGCTCCATGTCGCTCGACGCCTCCCTCGCCGACAATGACCGACTCCGCAAGCTGCTCGGACTCGGCGAAGCGCTGCGCTGGGGCTTCGTGCCGGCCGAAGTGCTGCAGGGACGCGGCGTAGGGGAGGAATACACCCTGGTGCTGTCCGCCGGCTCCAAGGCGGGCATCCTCCCGTTCAGCCCCGTGGTAGCACCCGAGGGGCTCGTCGGCATGGTGAAAAGCGTCGATCCGACGATGAGCATCGCGATCGCGTGGGCGCATCCGGACTTCCGCGTGAGCGCGATGGCAGTCGACGGCGGCGCCTTCGGCATCGTCGGCGCGCATCTCGGCGGCGAGCCGGAGCGATACCTCCTCGAGATGCGCGGCGTGCCGATGCGCAGCAATCTCAAGCCCGGCGCGCTTATCGTGAGCTCGGGGCTCGGCGGCACCTTCCCGCGCGGAATTCCCGTCGGCACGGTGATCGCCGAGATGAAGACATCGGAGCTGTGGGCGCGCACGTATCTACTTCGTCCCGCCGTCGCGCCGGCGGATGTCTCCAACGTGATGGTGCTGCTCCCTGCGCGCACGACGGCGGGCGTACAGACCGTGTGGAAAGTGGGCTTGTTTGCCGATTCGGCGGTCAAGAGCATCGTTTCCTCAGGCGACTCGCTGGCTCGCCTGAAGGCGCACAAGGATTCGCTTGCGATGCCGCGCGACACGACCACGCGACGCGACAGCACGGGCGCCGTTACGACGACGACCACTCCATGAGACCGACAGATTTTTTCCGCACGCTCATCGCCTTCATCATTCTGGTGATGCTGCACTACACCCTGCGCCCGCTGCTCGGCTGGCGCGCAGGGCCGGACTTTCTCGTGATCGCGACGTTGCTCGTCGCCATTCGCGTGCGCCCGGGAGCGGCCGCGCTCATCGGTCTGTGTGTGGGTCTCGTCTCCGACTCGGTCGACGTCCACGTCTTCGGCGCTGGTGCGCTCGCCATGTGCGCGATCGGCTTTTCCGCGTCATGGCTCAAGGCCGTCTTTTTCGCGGACGATGTGCTCCTCAACGCGCTCTTCTTCTTTCTCGGCAAGTGGGCGTTCGACCTCATCTTCGTCCTCGCCGGCCATCGCGGTGACTTCGGACAGATCGCGATCCAGCTCTTCGTCTGGTCGCCGCTCACCGCGGCCGTCACCGCGCTCTTCGGGCTGGTGACACTCCTCATTCTGCGTCCCGTGCTCCGCGCGTCACCGACGTGAGCTTCCATCCCAACGAGATAGCGCGAAGGGCCCGTATCGCCTCCTGGGCACTCGTGGGGATCTTTGCGGTATTGCTCAGCGCGTTCTTCAAGACGCAGGTCGTCAACTACGCGAAGTACTCGCAGCAGTCGGAGACCAACCGTCTGCGCGAAGTGCCGCTCCCCGCGCCGCGCGGAATCATCTACGACCGGAACAATCAGGTCATCGCCGAGAATGTGCCGGGGTACGCGGTGTCGATCCTGTCGGCCAGCGCCGACTCGTTGCGCGCGGCGCTCACACGCCTCTCGGCGATCATTCCGATCTCCCCCGAGCAGATCGATCTCTCCGTACGGCGATACTCGCACGCGCGCAATCGCCCCGTCGCGGTACTCGCCGACGCATCGTTCGACGTCGTCTCGGTGCTCGAGGAGCGGCGAATAGACTTCCCGGGGCTGATCATCCAGTCGGCGCCGAAGCGCTACTATCCCGACGGCGCCGCAGTCGCATCGTTCGTCGGATATGTCGGCGAGGTTACCGAGACCGAGCTCACGAATCCTCGTTACCTCGGCTACAAGACCGGGCAGTCGGTCGGAAAGAACGGGCTCGAGCGCCAGTATGAGACGCGCCTGCGCGGGCGCGAAGGCGTGCGTTACGTGGAAGTCGATGCGCTGGGGCGCGTGGTGCGCGAGGCTGGTGCGCGTGAGGAGGTCGCGGCGCAGCCGGCGGCCCCGCTCTATACGAACATCGACATGCCACTCCAGCGTTTCATGGCTGGGATCTTCAGCGACTCGCTGCAGGGCGGAGCCATCGCCATCGACCCGAAGACCGGCGGCGTGCTCGCGATGTACTCGGCGCCGAGCTATGACCCGAATCGCTTCGTCGGCGGAATTCCGCCCGAGCTCTGGAAAGCGCTCAATACCGATCCGGGAAAGCCGCTCTTCAACAAGGTGACGCAGGCGCGCTATCCCCCCGGCTCGACGTGGAAGCTCGCGACGGCCACGGTAGCGCTGCAGCGCGGGCTCGTCACGCTTAACGATCGGATGCCCGTCGCATGCACCGGCGGCTATCAATTCGGCAATCGCTATTTCAAGTGCTGGGAGCCGAAGGGGCACGGCAGCCTGACGCTGGCCGAGGCGATCGAGAAGTCATGCGATGTGTACTTCTATCAGCTCGGGCTCAAGATCGGTCTCTCGAATCTCGTCGCGGGCGGAATCAGGCTCGGCGCGCGAGAGAAGACGTCCATCGACCTCCCCGACGAAGCGCGACCGATATTCCCGTACGACGACGTGGTCAACTACTACACGCGGAAGTACGGGAAGAATGGTTGGAGCCAGGCGGTCGTGCTCAATCTGTCGATCGGGCAGGGAGAAAATGCGCAGACGATCGTGAACATGGCGCGCTTCTACACCGCGCTCGCGACGGACGGCAGGGCGGCGCGCCCCGAGGTCGTGCGCGACAAGCCGGAGCGCACGCAGATCCTCTCGCTCTCGGCAGAGCAGCTCGCGGGGCTGCGCGCCGCGCTCGCGGGCGTGATCTCGAACGGAACGGCGGGGAGCGCGCGCATCCAGGGCGTCGTGCTAGCGGGGAAGACTGGCACGGCGCAGAACTCGGAGGATCCCGTGCACAACCACGCATGGTTCGTCGGCTACGCGCCCGCGGGTGATCCGAAGATCGTCGTTGCGGTAATGTTGCAGTTCGGCGGACATGGTACGCGCGCCGCACGGATTGCCTCGAAGATCATTCAGTCGTATCTGCACGTGGAGCCGACCACCCTGATCAACACCGACGGCTGATGCGCCGCCTCGTAGCCGATTATCCACTGATCCTCGTCGCGCTGCTGCTGTCGTGTTTCGGCGTCGCGATGGTCTATTCCGCCGGGCAGACGGACATCCCGACGGCCGCCACGCACGCGTGGACGGCGCAGATTCGCTGGGTGATTCTCTCCATCGGGCTCGCCTATGCGGTGAGTCGGGCGTCGGTTCGATTCTTCGAGTGGGCCGCGCTTCCGCTCTACATTGGCACGTGCCTCCTGCTCCTTGGCCTGCTCAAGTTCGGCGGCGGTGCAGGTGATGCTGCGAGCTCCAAGAGCTGGCTCGTCATCGCCGGCCATCGGCTCGGACAACCGGCGGAGCTCGCGAAGGTCGCGGTGATCCTCATGCTGGCGCGCGAGCTGGGAGCGCGGCGCGAGGCGCCGCGTTCGCTGCTGGAGCTCTGGAAGCCGGCGGTGGTCGTGGGCGTCCCGTGGCTGCTCATCATGCTACAGCCCGATCTCGGCAGCGGCATGGTGTTCATCGGGATCTTCTTCGCAATGCTCTTCTGGAGTGGCGTGCCGCTGCCGCTGCTGATCCTGATTGCGTCGCCGGCGGTGAGCCTCGTGCTCGCCTTCAACACGAGTCTCTGGGGGGCGTGGTTCCTCGCGCTGCTCGCGCTCGTGCTCTGGTATCGCCCGTACATGTGGGAGGGGGTGACGCTGATGCTGGCGAACGTCTTCATGGGCGTGCTCGCACCGATCCTGTGGGAGCGGCTCGCGCCGTATCAGCGGCATCGCTTGCAGGTCTTTCTCGATCCTTCCATCGATCCGCGCAACTCCGGATGGCACGTCATCCAGTCGCAGGTCGCGATCGGGTCGGGCGGATGGATCGGGAAAGGATTTCTCGCCGGCACCCAGAAGCGCCTCGCCTTCCTCCCCGAGCAACACACCGATTTCATCTTCGCGGTGGTCGGCGAGGAGCTCGGGCTTCTCGGAGTCACCGTCGCGCTGTCGCTCTTCCTCTTTCTTGTCCTGCGCGCGGTGCGCATCGCGTCGAATGCGAACGACTCATTCGGCAGTCTCGTCGCTTTCGGGCTGGCGGCGAGCTGGCTCGTGCATGTGTCGGTGAACGTCGGCATGACGCTCAACCTCATGCCGATCACGGGGATTCCGCTTCCATTTTTCAGTTACGGCGGGTCGTTCATGCTCGCGTGTTGGCTGTCGATCGGGCTGATGACGCGAATTTCGAGCGAGGGACGTGGCGGACGCGTAGGAGAGCTCGCGATCTAGCCTCTCGTGCAGCGGGGAAGGCACTCGCTGCTCCGCTTGCCCGAAGCTGACCAATCGGCCAGATTTCCCGAATGGCCTGGTTTCGTAAAGAGCGGAAGCCCCGGCAGCCGCGACGCGAAAAATTAGAGATCCCGCCCGATGCGTGGGAGAAGTGCGAGGCGTGCGGGCACACGGATCTCAGAGAGAAGTTCATCCGCAATCTCAATGTCTGCCCGAACTGCGACTTTCATCGTCGCATTCGTGCGGTGGATTACGTCAATCTGTTGCTCGACGACAACAGCTATGACGAGCTCGATGTCGACATCCGCTCGGTCGATCCGCTCTCCTTTCCCGAGTATCCGGCACGCCTGAAAAAGGCGCTCGCCAATGCGGGCGACTACGATGCGCTGATGTCCGTCTCCGGGAATCTCGGCGGGATGCCGATCAACCTCGGCGTCATGGACTTCGCATTCATGGGCGGGTCGATGGGATCCGTCGTTGGAGCGAAGATCGCGCGCCTCGGTCAGCGCTCGCTCGAGCGCAAATATCCGCTCGTGCTCATCTCGGCATCCGGCGGCGCGCGCATGCAGGAGGGGGTGCTGTCACTCATGCAGATGGCGAAGACCTCCGCGCTACTCGCCCAGCTGGCGGAGCGGCGCATTCCCTACGTCTCGATCCTCACGAATCCGACGACGGGCGGCGTCAGCGCCAGCTTCGCGATGCTCGGCGATGCGATCGTGGCGGAGCCGGGGGCCGTGATCGGTTTCGCGGGTCCGCGCGTGATCAAGCAGACGATCGGGCAGGATCTGCCCGAGGGCTTCCAGACGGCGGAGTTCCTGCTCGATCATGGAATGCTGGACGTCGTGTCGCACAGGCGCGATCTGAAGAGCTCCGTAGGCGGGTTGCTGCGGCACATGAGCGGACAGCCCGCCGCGACGAGTTGGGTGTCGCCCTGATCGACGCTGGCTTCGCGGCGCGCTCGCCGCGTACGATGGTGCTAGTGGTGCTAGTTTAGCGCGAATGAACGAGTCGTCCGGAACGTCCGCCTACGCAACCGCGCTGGACTATCTCTTCGCGCGTGTCTCGGGCGGATGGAAGATGGGGCTCGAGCGCACTGCCGAGCTGCTGTCGCTCCTCGGTGATCCGCATACGCGCGTGCGGGCCTTCCACGTCGCCGGTACGAACGGGAAGGGGAGTGTCATCAGTACACTCGAGGCGCTGCTGCGCGGACTCGGCCTTCGCGTCGGCAAGTACACATCGCCGCATCTCATCGATTTCCGCGAGCGTATCGCCGTGAATGGCGTGCCGATGAGCGAGGACGACGTCGTGGAGTTCATCGAGCGGTGGACGCCCGATGTGGAGCGCCTCGGTGCGACATTCTTCGAGGCGACGACGGCGATGGCCTTCGATCACTTCGTGCGCGAGAGGGTAGACGTTGCGGTAATCGAGGTTGGGCTCGGCGGACGGCTCGATAGCACGAACGTCATCACCCCGGTTGCCGCCGGCGTGTCGTCGATCGGCATCGACCACGTGCAGTACCTCGGCGACACGCTGGAGCTCATCGCGCGCGAGAAGGCGGGGATCTTCAAGCGCGGCGTGCCCGCGATCATCGGCGAAAGCGATCCGAAGCTGCGCGCATTTCTCGTCGAGCTCGCGTACGACGCGGGTGCGACGCCCGTGCGTCCTGTGGCGGACGAGTGGACGATATCCGGGATCTCGGTCTCGCTCGAGGGAACGCGGTTCACGCTGCGCACGGAGCGAGGGGAGCAGAAGCTGCGCACACCGCTCATCGGCAGGCATCAGGCGATGAACGCGGCGACGGCGCTGTCGATGATCGAGAGCGCGGGGCCGCCCTACGCCGCGGCCGCGCTCCATCCGCAGGCGGCGCTCGATCGCGTGCGCATCGCGGGGCGCTTCCAGAGCGTGGGCTCGATCATCTTCGACGTCGCGCACAACCCCGCGGGATGTGCGGTGCTCTGCGAGACGCTTGAGGCGGTGAAGCCGGCGCGACCGGTCACCTGCCTGATGACGGCGCTTCGCGACAAGGACTGGAAGGCGATGATGATGACGCTCGCGCCGCTGGTCGATCGCTTCGTTCTTGCATCGCCGCCAAGCGTGCCGGCGGATCGCGCGTGGCCGCTGGAGGAGGCGCTGGCTTTCGCAATCCAGCACGGCTGGAAGGCGACGGCGGAGCCGGGCTTCGACCGCGCGCTCGCGGACGCGCGCACCGGGAGCGGAACGACGCTGATCACCGGCTCATTTCACACTGTTGGCGACGCCATGGCGCGCTTGCAGGTGTCTCCGCTCGTTGCGTAGATTCCCGTGATGTCCCCCGGCGCATTACCAGGTTTTCGCGACTTCTATCCCACTGAGCTCGCGGAGCGATCGTACATCTTCCGAGGATGGCGGGACGTCGCGCGCCGGTACGGCTTCGTCGAGTACGACGGGCCGCCGCTCGAGCCCCTCGATCTGTACACGAAGAAGAGCGGCGCCGAGATCGTGGAGCAGCTCTACAACTTCACGGACAAGGGCGGGCGCGAGATCGCGCTGCGACCCGAGATGACTCCGACGCTGGCGCGCATGGTGGCCGCGCGCGCAAACGCGATGCGGAAGCCCGTGCGCTGGTTCTCGATTCCACAGCTTTTTCGCTATGAGCGGGCGCAGCGTGGCCGGCTCCGCGAGCACTTCCAGCTGAACATGGACATCATCGGCGAGGCGGATGGCAGCGCCGACGCCGAGCTCCTCGCGGCGGCGATCGACGTGATGCGCGTGTTCGGGCTCACGAGCGAGGACGTGGTCGCGCGGGTGTCGGATCGACGGCTGCTCAACGCGCTGCTGCGCGGCATAGGGATCACAGAGGCACAGCTTCCGGCGGCGTATGCAGCGCTCGACAAGCTCGATCGCGACCCGCGCGATGTGCTGCAGCAACGACTCGCTGCCGCGGGGCTCAGCGATGAGACGTCGGCACAGCTCTTCGCACTCGCCGGCGCGACCGCGGACGAAGAGGCCTTCACGCAGCTCGTGCGGGCGGCCGGGGCACTCGAAGAGTGGGACACCCTCCGCCGCTACCTCGACCATCTCGAATCGCTCGGGGTGCGCGACTGGGTACGCCTCGATCTCTCGATCGTGCGCGGGCTCGCGTACTACACCGGCATCGTCTTCGAGCTGTTCGACGCGAAGGGTGAGCTGCGGGCGATCTGTGGCGGCGGTCGTTACGACACACTGCTCGAGTCGCTCGGCGGCGTCAGTCTCCCCGCGCTCGGCTTTGGAATGGGTGACGTCGTGCTCGGTGAGCTGCTGCGCGTGCGCGGAAAGATGCCCGCGGCGGAACCGGTGGTGGATGTGTGGGTGGCGTACGGCGAATCGGGCGGCGTGGAGGATGCGATGGGTGTTGCGGCGAAGCTTCGCGCGCGCGGCCGCAGTGTCGAGTACGCGCTCGGCAACCAGAAGCTCGCGCGGCAGCTCAAGGCTGCGTATGCCGCCGGCGCACTGCACACCGTCGTGGTCGCGACGCCGGAGCTCGGCTCTGGCGAAGCGATGGTGAGGCGCATGGACGAGAAGACCGAGCGCAAAGTGCTGCTCGACGCATGGCTCGAGGAAGGATGAGCGGGATCTCTACACACGGAAGTAATGGCTGACGACAAGAAGCTGACCACGCGCAAGTCCGACTTCAGCGCGTGGTACAATGAGGTGGTGTTGCGAGCGGAGCTCGCCGACTACTCGCCGGTGCGCGGATGCATGGTCATCCGCCCTGACGGCTACGGCATCTGGGAGCGCATGCAGCGTGCGCTCGACGACATGTTCAAGGCGACGGGACATCGCAACGCGTATTTTCCTCTGCTGATTCCGCAAAGCTTCCTGAGCAAGGAAGCCGAGCACGTGGAAGGGTTTGCGCCGGAGCTCGCGGTCGTCACGCACGGCGGCGGCAAGGAGTTGGAAGAGCCGCTGGTCATCCGTCCGACATCCGAGACGATCATCTACGCGATGTTCGCGAAGTGGGTGCAGAGCTATCGCGACCTTCCGCTGCTGATCAACCAGTGGGCGAACGTCGTACGGTGGGAGATGCGCACGCGGCTCTTTCTCCGCACGCTCGAGTTCCTCTGGCAGGAGGGGCACACGGCGCACGCGACGCACGATGAGGCCGAGGAAGAGACGCGGAAGATGGTCGGTATCTATCGCGACTTCATGGAAGGGTACATGGCGATGCCCGTAATCACCGGGCAGAAGACCAATTCGGAGCGCTTCGCCGGTGCGCTGCGCACGTACTCGTGCGAAGCCATGATGCAGGACAACAAGGCGCTCCAGGCCGGCACGTCGCACAATCTCGGGCAGAACTTCTCGAAGGTGTTCGAGCTCAAATATCAGACGGAGACCGGAGGCGAGGAGTTCGCGTGGAACACGAGCTGGGGCGTCTCGACGCGGCTGATCGGCGGGCTCGTGATGACGCACGGCGACGACAAGGGAATCCGGGTGCCGCCGCTGCTCGCGCCCACGGAGATCGTCATCGTCCCGATCTGGCGCACCGACGAGGACAAGGCGCGCGTGCTCGAAGCGGCGCGCAAGCTTCAGACATCGCTCACCGATTGGGAGCACCGTGCGCCGAACCGGCTCCGTGTGCACCTCGACGCGCGCGACAACATGAAGCCCGGCGCGAAGTACTACGAGTGGGAGCTGCGCGGCGTGCCGCTGCGGCTCGAGCTCGGACCCCGCGACGTGGACGCGAATCAGTGCGTGCTCGTCCGGCGCGACACCGGCACGAAAGAGACCGTCTCGCTCGAAACGGTGGGCGAGGATGCCGAGGGACTGCTCGAGAAGATGCAGGACGAGATGCTCGTCGCGGCGCGCGACCGTCGCGAGGCGAACAGCATACGCGGCGAGATCACCTGGGCGCGATTCGTCGAGGTGATGGAAGGCGAGGGAGCCTTCGTCTACGCGGGATGGTGCGGGAGCGAGGAGTGCGAGCGTCAGATCAAGGAAGAGACGAAGGCGACGATTCGCGTGCTGCCAGACGAGGAGTTCCGATCGTCGGAGCCGGCGACCACATGTCTCAAGTGCGGTAAACCCTCAACCGTCGAGGCGTTGTGGGCCAAAGCGTACTGACGCCGTCGGGATTCTCACGAACGTCGAGCGGAGAGCTGGTGTGCGAAGGTGTATCGCTCGAAGCGATTGCCGAGGCGGTAGGAACGCCGACGTACGTCTACAGCACGCGCGCGATTCGCGATCAGTACGACGCGCTCGACCGTGCACTAACGCCCGTGCCACACCGGCTGCACTTCAGCGCGAAAGCGAACTCCAACCTTGCAGTGCTCCGGCTGCTGCAGGAGCGCGGTGCCGGCGTCGACATCGTCTCGGGAGGCGAGCTTTATCGGGCGCAACTCGCTGGCTTCAGCTCGGACGCACTCGTATTCAGCGGGGTGGGAAAGTCGCCGCAGGAGCTGCGCGAGGCGCTCGCAGCGGGGATCCTGATGTTCAATGTCGAGTCCTTCTTCGAGCTCGAGCAGCTGAACGCGATCGCCGGGGAGCTGGGGCTGCGCGCGCCGGTCGCGCTTCGGGTGAATCCCGAGGTGAAGGTCGACACCCCGCATCACTATACTCGCACGGGCGAGCGTGGAAACAAGTTCGGCATCCCGTTCGATGAGGCGCTCGATGCGGCGCGGCGCGCGCTCGCGATGCCGAACATCGCGCTGCGCGGGCTCGACATGCACATCGGCTCGCAGGTCTTCCAGCTCGAGCCGTATCGCGACGGGCTCGTACGCCTGCTCGAGCTCTACGAGCAGATGAAGGCGATGGGCGCGACCGAGATTCGCTACCTCGACATCGGGGGCGGCTTTGCGGTCACCTACGACGACGAGCAGCCGATGGATCTCGATGCGCTCGCAGCCGCGCTCCTCCCGAAGATTCAGAAGTCCGGGCTGTCGCTCATCGTCGAGCCCGGTCGCTTCATCGTCGGCAATGCGGGAGTCCTGCTCGCGCGCGTCCTGCATCGCAAGAAAGCCGGAACGAAGGAATACATCATCACGGACGCGGGGATGAACGATCTCGTGCGCCCATCGCACTACGACGCGTACCACGCCATCGAGGCAGTCCATGCGCGGGATACGAAATCCGTAGTCGATGTCGTCGGCCCGGTGTGCGAAAGCGGAGATTTCTTCGCGCTCGATCGCGAGGTCGAAGATGTCGAAGCGGGCGACCTCGTCGTCGTGCGCACCACCGGCGCGTACGGCTATGTGATGTCGTTCAATTACAACTCGCGCCCGCGTGTGGCCGAGGTGCTGGTGGATGGCGACAAGTTCGCCGTCGTAACTCGGCGTGAGAATTACGAGGATCTCGTTCGCCTCGAGCCCCAACATCTCGACTGGAGAACAGACTGATGCGTGTTGGAGTCCTCTCGGATTCTCACGACCGGGTGCCGGCGATCGCCGAGTTCGCGAAGCTCTTTCGCGAAGCCGGAGTCGCGATCGTGTTGCACGCCGGCGACCACTGCTCGCCGTTCTCGCTCTCGCCGCTACTCGCGGCCGACCTTCCGTTTGCCGGCGTCTTCGGTCGCAACGACGGCGACCATCAGGGGTTACTCACCGAAGCCTCGAAGGGGATGGGGACGGAGCTCTACGACTCGCCCCACTCGGTGGACGTCGCCGGAGTGCGGCTCCTGCTCATCCACGACCTGAGCGACGTGGCCGAGCGATCAGTGGACGCGCACGCGGTGGTGATCCACGGATGCTCGCACATCAAGCAGTCGCACACATCGGGATCGACGCTGCTGCTCAACCCCGGCGAGGCGTGTGGATGGCTGTTCGGCGTCCCGACGGCCGCAGTGCTCGATCTCGAGACGTTGAAGGTCGACTTTCTCACGCTCGACGAGGCCGAGTGGAAGCGATAGGCGCGGGGATGGCGAGCAGGATTCTGATTCTCGATTTCGGATCGCAGTTCACGCAGCTGATCGCGCGCAGGGTGCGCGAGGCCGGCGTCTACTCGGAGATTCACCCGCCTACTCGCTCGGCAGAGTGGATCAAGGAATGGAATCCGACGGGGATCATCCTGAGCGGCGGCCCGAACTCGGTTTACGACGATGGCGCGCCGACCGTGCCGAAGAACGTCCTCGACTTCGCTCCAACGCTCGGCGTCTGTTACGGGATGAATCTCATCGTGCATCTCATGGGTGGAGAGATCGCACCTGCGGATCGACGCGAGTATGGCCGCGCGGAGCTGATCATCGACGACAGCGACACGTTGTTCGAGGGTTTCACGAAAGGCGAGTCGACCTCCGTCTGGATGAGCCACGGCGACCAGGTGAAGAAGGTCCCCGAGGGATTCGAGGTACTCGCACATAGCGCGAACTCGCACATCGGAGCGTTCAGGGCGCGAAACCGGCCCATCTTCGGTGTGCAGTTCCACCCTGAGGTGGTGCATACGCCGCGCGGCGGAGAGCTGATCGAAAACTTTCTCTTCGGCGTCTGCAAGGCCGTTCCGTCGTGGACGACTGGCGCGTATATCGAGGAGGAGGTCGCGAAGATCCGGGAGATGGTGGGTGACGCGAAGGTGATCTGCGGTCTCTCCGGTGGCGTGGACTCGTCGGTAGCGGCGGCGCTCGTGCATCGCGCGATCGGCTCGCAGCTCACATGTATCTTCGTCGATCACGGCTTGCTGCGACTGCACGAGCGCGAGCAGGTGGAGAGGACCTTTCGCGCACATCTCGGTATCGAGTTGATCACGATCGATGCCTCGGATCGCTTTCTGAAGGCGCTGGAGGGCATCGAGGATCCCGAGGAGAAGCGGCGCCGCATCGGCCACACGTTCATCGATGTATTCGAGGATGCGGCGGCAGAAGCGGGGCACGACGCGAAGTTCCTGGTGCAGGGAACGCTCTATCCCGATGTGATCGAGTCGGCGGCGCCGCATGGCGGACCGTCGGTGACGATCAAGACGCACCACAACGTGGGCGGGCTCAAGCCTGACATGAAGTTCGCGCTGATCGAGCCGCTGCGCGAGCTGTTCAAGGACGAGGTGCGCAAGGTTGGCCGCGAGCTCGGACTCCCCGAGCTCATCGTGGGGCGGCATCCATTCCCGGGTCCGGGGCTCGCGATCCGCATTCTCAGCGACATCACGCGCGAGAAGATCGATGTGCTGCAGCGCGCCGACGCGATCTATCTCGAGGGGATTCGCGAGGCGGGGCTGTACGACGACATCTGGCAGGCATTTGCGGTGCTACTGCCGGTACGCAGCGTCGGCGTCATGGGCGACTATCGCACGTATGAGAACGTCGTCGCCCTGCGTGCAGTCACGAGCCTCGACGGCATGACCGCCGACTGGTTTCCATTCCCGCCCGACGTGCTGGGCCGCATCTCGAACCGGATCATCAACGAGGTGCGCGGGGTGAATCGCGTGGTGTACGACGTGAGCTCGAAGCCGCCGGCGACGATCGAGTGGGAGTGAGCTACTTCTTTCCCGGCCGCTCTCCTTTCGCTCCACCCCTGGGCCGGCGCACCGCTCGCACCATCCCCGTCTTTCCCCCACCCACGAAGAACTGATCGCCACCGTCGGACTCGAGCCCCGACACTCCTGTTTTTGTTGGCATCTCGAGCAGCTCCAGCACCTCGCCTGTTTTAGGGTCGATCCGTCGCACATCGCTTTCGTCGCCTTCCCAGGTGCCGTGCCACAGCTCGCCGTCCACCCACGTCACCCCCGTGACGAAGCGGTTGGACTCGATGGTGCGGAGGATCTTTCCCGTGTCGGGATCGATCTGATGGATCTTCTTCTCGCGATATTGCCCGACCCACAGCGTCCCTTCGGCCCACGCGAGCCCTGAGTCTCCGCCCTCGCCCGGAGCCGGAATCGTAGCGAGCACGAGGCCGCTCGCAGGATCGATCTTCTGAATACGCTTCTCGGCGATCTGCCAGAAATGTTCGCCATCGAAGGCGGAACCAGCATGCGCCGGCACGTCGATCGAGCGTACGACAGTGCCGCTCGCGGCATCCATCGCGTTCAGCTTGTCTCCGGAGGCGAACCAGGTACGCTCGCCGTCGTGCGTGACGCCACCCACCTGTTCGACGCCCGGAAAGGGGCCGTATTCACGTATGATCTCTGCAGATGATTGTTTCATGCTCACATGCTAGTCGATCGGCAGCGGAGACGGGAGTAACAAGGTTGTCGTGAATCCCGCAGCGGGGGCGGCAGTCCAGCGACGCGCGCGTCCACGTCCGAACCACTGCACCTTGCCGGCGTCGGCCAGAGTGTCGAGGGCACGCTGCACGGTGCGCTGGCTCGTGCCAAGTGCCAGCGCGAGTGCGGAGCTCGACCAGGCCTCGCCATCGGTGATCAATGCGAGCACAGTTGCGTGCTGTTCGTCGACGGGCTGCGCCAGCACGACAACGTTACTCGCGCCCACCTGCGCAAGAGCGAAGCCGTGCTTCGTTGCGTTGACTCCTGCGAGCGGCTTCAACACTGCGCGCAGGCGCCCGATCTCGACGCGCAGCCGAGCGCGATGCGAGTCATCGACGAACCTCGCGCCGAAGGCCCGCGCGAGCAGCACATCGCGCGGTACGTCTGCTGGCCACGCCTCCGCCAGCGCGCGCACGAGCGCAAACAGCACCGGGCGCGACGTGAGTGACACCACGGACCGTGCGTCGCGAACCACGTATCGACACGCGTCGACGACCAGCACGTCAGACACGTACAAGGCCTCCACATCCTCGAGAAGGAGAAGCCGCTCTGCTCCACGGGCGATGAGGCGCGCCGCAGGCGTGTTCAGCACGGCGGATGCATGTGCGACCTCGGCGGTCAACGCCGGGATCCCTGCGTCGCGCGCGGCGCGCTCCGCCCGGGCGATCGCCTCACGCGCAGCGCGCGTCCGCAGCCGCCGCATGGCGATCCCCGAGACCACGAGCTCGTAGCCCGCCCTCGACGCAGGCCGCAGCACGGTGGCATCGAGCTCCGCGAGAATGTGCTGCGCGTCGTCGAGCCGTCCGATGAGGAGCAGTCTGCGAGCCTCGAGATAGCGCGCGTACGCGGCGTTCACCAGATCACCGTGCGCCTCGAGCGTCGCGCGTGCATCGTCGAGCGCCTTCGCGGGCCACCCCAGCTCGCGCGACACGAGCGCGATCTCGGCCTCGGCCACCACGCACCGCGCGCGAGCCACCGCTTCCCTCGTGCCGAACGCGCGCGCCGCGCGGCGCACCAGCGTCTTCGCTCGCACGAGATCGCCCAACTGCGCCATCGCGATGCCGCGCAGCGCGAGCGCCGGCGCATCCTCGCGCAGCGCGACGCGCTTCAGTGCGCCAAGCGGGTCGCCGGCCGCGAGCGCACGCGCGGCGGCGGTGATTATCGAGTCCACTTAAATCGCGCCACAGTTGTCACTCACACCTCCTCGTCGCCCGGCCACAATCTACCTCACGACCGCTGACCAGGTTGTCACCTCGGGCAGCGGATTCACCTGACTTGTACTCGACGGAGAGATGCGCGATGACCACTCACAAGACTGGCACACGAGAGGAATGGCTGGCGGCACGACTGGAGCTGCTGGAGGCGGAGAAAGAGCTCACACGGCGTGGCGACGAGATCTCACAGCGGCGCCAGGCGCTGCCGTGGGTACGGGTGGATGCCGACTACAGATTCGAGACCGAGGAAGGCAACGTCGCCCTTGCGGAGCTGTTCAAGGGGAATTCACAGCTGGTCGTCTACCACTTCATGTTCGGGCCGGAGTACACGGCGGGCTGCCCATCGTGCTCGGCGATTGCGGATGGCTTCAACGCAGTCTTCGTACATCTGCAGCACCATGATGTGTCATTCACCGCGGTGTCGCTGGCCCCGCTCGCGAAGCTAAAGGAGTACGAGCGCCGCATGGGATGGACCTTCCCCTGGGCCTCATCGGTGAGCAGCGATTTCAATTTCGACTACAACGTGTCGTTTACGAAGGAGCAGCAGAGCAAGGGCACCATCGAATACAACTACCAGCGCGGTGGCCACGCGATGGACGACACGACCGTTATCTCGGGGCCGGTGGCCGAGTTCGCTGCGATGGCCGGAACGAACGCGGCCGCGTATACGCGACAGAGGCCTGGGATGAGCGCGTTCGCCCTCCAGGATGGCGTCGTCTACCATACCTACTCCACATATGGTCGCGGCGTGGACGCGATCTGGGGCATGTATCCGTGGCTCGACCGCGCGCCCCAGGGACGGAACGAGCACGGCGTCTGGTGGAAGCGTCACGACGAATACTCGAAGCGCTGAGTGAGACGTGATGCCGATGCCGGGACAGTCGTGGCTCCACAGCGCATCGTCGTTCCTCAGCATGTGGGACGTGATGATGGCAGCGATGATGCTGCCATCGTTGCTCCCGGTGTTGTGGCGGTTTCGGAGGGCTGCCCGCGACACGGGTGAGACGCGACGCAACGTGCTGACCGCGCTGGTCGCCTGCGGATACTTCGTAGTATGGACCACCTTCGGGATGGTGCTCTGTCTGCTCGGCATCGCGTTTGGAGCTGTGGAACTGCAGTTGCCGGCGCTCCGGCGTGCGGCACCGATGGCGATCGGAGGCCTCGCGATCATGGTCGCCCTTCATCAACTCTCCACGTCGAAGGCGCATCATCTCGCCTGCTCCAGAGCGGTCTCGTGCGCACGCGGCTCGGCGGCGCGCGCCGGTGCAGCGTTGCTGCTCGGCGTGCGACTCGGCGCCCACTGCGTTTGCGACTGTGGGCCCGTGATGGCGTTACTTCTCCTCTTTGGCGCGATGGACTTGCGGACGATGGCTCTGGTGACTGTTGCGATCACCGTCGAGCGTATCGCGCCGGCTGAATCGCAGCCGGCGATCGGTGCTCGCGGATGGTTGGCCAGTCCACACTGGTCGCAAACCCGGATGTCCTGATTCGTCTCTTGCGGGAACCAGGAGATGTCGCAATTGTCAACGAATGAGTGGGTTGCTTCCAACCGTAGTTGTGGAGGGCGCATGCGATCCTTCGTTGTTGGACTTGCAGTCCTGGGCTCACTGGCGGCATGCGATTCGACGACCGCAAACAGCAACGCGAGTCCGCTGCAGCTCGCACAGCATCAAGTGCAGTGGGAGCATCGAAGCTTCCATTCGTACACGTACGACTATCACAACAGCGCGCCGCTCGGGAACGCCAACGTGCACGTCACCGTGACTGCCGATACCGTCTCGAGTGCGTTGGACGTAGTCACGGGCATGCCGCCACAGAACGGCGTCATCGTTCCGACGATCGATGGGCTCTTTCTCTATGCGCACGTGATTCTCGGCGAGAAAGGCGCGACCGTGACTCTCGAGTTCGACTCGCAGCTCGGCTATCCGACACGCGTCTCCGCATTCAACAACAATCCCGGCGGCGGATTCGATGCCACGGTGTCTAATCTGCATCCAACAGCATAGGCATCGATGCTGAGGAGCGCCCGGCTGCGACACTTTCGCACGCAACTTGGTTGCGTGCGCGTGTTCCGCGAATTTGCATTGGTCGCGTAGCGCACACCGGAGGGCGCATGCGATCAGTCATCGTGGGACTCGTTGTGATCGCAGCGCTCGGCGCATGCGAGGGCACTCGTGCCGTCACGAGCGCCGACAAGGCCGGCCTCGCGGAGCACGAGGCGCAGTGGGCCGCGCGCACGTTCCACAGCTATGTCTACGATTACTCCGAGACGCAACTCTCAACGAGCTACAACGTGCGCATCACCGTCGTAAACGACACGGTGACGACCGTCATCGATACGCAGACCGGGCAGCCGCCTGCCGTTCCACGCACGTGGCCCACGATCGACGGGCTGTTCAACGAAGCCGACTTCGCGGTGCGGAATGGCAACTACTCGGTTTCGCTCGAATACGACGACCAGTACGGCTATCTCACGCTCCTGCGCCTCACGACGAACAACCCGGGCGGCGGCTTTCTCGCACGCGCGTCGAATCTGCAGCCGCTCTCTGGGCCTGGCTAATCGACCACCGGGCGCGCATCGAAAAAGGCACCAAACACGATCGCACCGACAACACTCAGCGCCGCGGCGAGCGCGAAGGCCGCCGCGTACGTCCCGGTGATATCCACCAGCCATCCGGTTACCGCCACGCCGATAATCCCCGGCACCGTGCCGATGCTGTTGCTCAGCCCCACGAGCAGCGCGCTGCGTCGCGGCGCGACGTCGAGAATCGCCGGTGAGTACCCGCACCACGTGCATCCGAGAGCGCCGGTAGCGGCACACAGGAGCGCGAGCGCCGACGCCGGTGAGTGAGAGAGGCGCGTCAGCAGCAGGAACGTCGCGCATGCCACGAGACCCGAGCACTGCATCAGACGCCGTACGAACGTCGTGCTCGCACCGCGCGCGATCATGACGTCGGAAAGCCACGCTGCCACATTCATCGTGAAGAACATCGCGATCCATGGTGCCGCCGAGAACACTCCGGCACTCGCAATGCCGAGTTTTTGCACATCGCGGAAATAGCTCGGCAGCCACGATAGGAGCACGTACAGATCCCACATCGTCGCGAACTGTCCAATCACGATCGCGACAACGGACGCACGCAGCATCCACCGGTGCGATCCCTCGACACGAGTCTGCGTCGCATCGCCGCCAGGAGCGGCGGCGAGAAGCGCGCGCTCCGCGGCATCGACCCGTGCATCGGATGCCGGGTCATTCTCGATGTCGTGGAACCAGTACGCCGTCCAGAGGAGACCGACGCTCCCGAACACGTAGAAGGCTGCGGGCCACCCATAACGCGCGACGAGCCACGCGGAGCCGAGGAGGCCGACGACCGTTCCCACCGGAACGCCGCTCAGGAGCCGCGCGATCGCCCGCGCGCGCTCCGCCGCAGGGACCCACCGCCCGAACAGCTCGTAGGCCGCAGGAAACATCCCGGCCTCGCCGATCCCCATTCCGATGCGCGCCGCGATCAGCAGCGGGAGGGAGGTTTTCGCCGCGAGCGGAGTGAGGAGCGTGAAGATCGACCACGCGAGCACCGAAACTCCGAGCACCCGCTTCCCGCCGTATCTCGTCGACAGAATTCCCGCGACATACATGAACAGCAGATATCCCGCAAAGAACGCGGAGAGAACGAATCCTTTTTCGGTCTGCGACCAGCCGAACTGTTCTTTCATCGCGACGGCGGCCACTGAGATGCTCACGCGGTCCGTATAGGCGATGATGCATGCGAGCATCGCGAGCAAGACGACCGCACGCCGCCTCGGCCAAGCGTTTCGCGCGGAGGCGGTGGCGGCGTGTGAATCAGACATTGTCGTCAATGCGAGCAGCAGTCGACGCTGAGTTTACTTGCG
>JBBRYY010000003.1:0-76219 GCA_038237245.1 Gemmatimonadales bacterium
GGCGCGTCATCGAAGGTGAAGTCCGGCGTAATCGTAAGCCCCCACTCGGTTCGTACCGGCGAGTGCGTCGACGCGATGAGAATGACTCGCGTTTCCGGCATCCGGGCGAAGACCTCGTATGGGCCGGTGAGGTCGAGTTGCGTCATGGCATCGAATAGCACCATGCCAACCGTGATTGTCGTCGCTCGATGTGCGTTAGTCATGTTGTGAGAGCTCCGTTGCGCGCGGCATCGGGGGAGCCGCGAGGTAGCCTGTGGGCGCGGAGAGCGATCCGCTTAGCGTACCGAGAAAGGCGATGATCTGTCGGCGCTCCGTAGCAGAGAGGTGAAGAGCTTTCAGCTCGCTGTATCCTAAAGGCGCTATGGGAGCATCGTTGTAGTGCTGCACGACCTCGGCGAGCGACGCAAACTGTCCGGCGTGCATGTATGGTGCGCGCGAGGCCGCATTTCGCAGGGAGGGCGGCTTGAATGCGCGAAGCAGCTCCGGTCCTTCGGTGACGGCAAACCGGAGCTCGGCGCAGTCATCACGCGTCGCGTCGCTGTAGCCGCTCGTGCAGCTGAATTCGCCGCCGAGCGCTTTGCGAATGCCCGCGGTGCGTCCGCTGTCGAACGGAAGCGCCGCCGAAGGACGAGGCACGCCGGTATTGTGAAAGTGATTGTCGGTAAACAGCGGTCCATTGTGACAGTTGACGCAACTCGCCCTGCCGATGAACAGTCGAAGTCCTGCTTCCTCGTCGGACGTGAGGTCGATCTCCGGTAACTGCATCATTCCGGTGAGCTCCGCGTCTACATAGCGATCGAAGCGCGTGGGAGCGAACGCGATGCGGCGCTCGTACGCAGCGATTGCTTTTCCGAGGTTTGCATACACGCGCGAAATCTCATTGCGGCTCGTGCGCGGCAGGCGTGTCCACGCCGCGATGCCTGGTGCATCCGCGGCTGGGCCAGCGTGCGGCGGAAGTCGGTCGACATTGGGCAATGCGCCAAAGATCGATTCGTAGCGCGTACGGTACTCCTTGGCGACGAGATGCAGGTACTGCGTGCGATCGCCTCCGTGTTCGACGGGATTCTCCAGCGGACCGAGCGCCTGCTCCCATTGGCTGGTTGCGCGTCCATCCCAGAAGTACCAGGGACTATTGGCGGTGCCGGCGATTGGCATCGTGCGACGCGAGCCGGCGCTGACGCCCTGGCCGAGTGGTCGATCGTCCTGAAAGTCCTTCTCGGCAACGTGACACGTTGCACAGGACACCGTGCCCGTGCGGCTGAAGCGTGGGTCGAAGAAAATCGTATGTCCGAGCTCGGACGCGGCGCTGTCGTCCGCGTAGCGATTGGAGGGATCCGCGGGCAGGGGACCGAGGCTCGCGAGCGAGAGGGAACGCAGTACCGTCCGCTCTTTCGCGGTCCACCGGGCGGACTTCGTCTCGCCCGCGTGAAGCACCGCCGCAGCGATGAGTGTCGATGCGACGAGGATGCCGAGGAACGCGAGACGCTGCCACGGGCGCATCCGCATGAGCGCAAAGATATACATTTGCGCTCCTACAGTTTGAGGTTGAACACGAGCGAGTCGATGCCAGCGGCTGAGCTGACGCGGAACTTCACCACCCACCAACCGCCCATGTTGAACTTCACGCCCTCGACGAGATGATTGCCGTTGCCGAGAGCGCGTGTAACCTGGGGCTTGGTGGGCAGACCATGTCCGTGCTGCGGCATTCCGCCATCGACGCTCACGCTCGCAACATCGACGGGAGCACCATCTGCGGTCTCGAGATGCAGCGTCCAGCTCTGCAGCTTCCCGGTGGGAATCGAGTCGCCGGGTGTAGCAATGGTGGCTCGATAGACTCCGGATTCGCTCGAGCGAGTGTGCGAGTAGTCGAGAGTCCTCGGAGCCTGGCCTGAGACCATGCATCCCGTCAGAGGCGAGGACAGCACCAGGGCAAGGAGCATTCGGGAGGCGACGTAGTTACGGGTCGCCGATCGTGATCGCAAAGCGAACATGGGGCCTCGGAGTATTGGGCAAGAAAAGGAGTCACATCGTATCAGCGTGACTCAGAGTACCGGCGCCGCAGCCGAGGGGATTGGACGAAATCAGGGTTTTGGAAGAATCTCGCGTGTTTCCTTCTGGGCTCTCGAGGGTTCCGGCAGCCGCAGATCCCATTCGAATTCATTGCTGGTAGGCGGCTGCGGTCATCGGAGGAATCATGATGTCACCTCGCCCATCGCCGGCGCAGCAGCGGGGCGTACCGCGCATCGATCTTCAGCGCCACGATCTCGGTGTACGAGGCGCAAGGCGACGACTGGGGGAATGGCGTCGCCGAGGAGGTCTGAATCGCCACGAGTGATTAGACTATCTCAGACACGCCATTGCCGTCACCGCACATTCTTCAGGAGAACCGCCGAATGCAACGCATCTTCGAGAACGTGCTCGAGACCATCGGCAACACACCCGTAGTTCGGATCAATAAGCTCGGCCCCGCAGGGGTGAAGCTCTTCGTGAAGATCGAGGCGCGGAATCCGCTCGGTTCCGTCAAGGATCGCCTTGCACTGGGGGTCATCGAGGCAGCGGAGAAATCCGGCCAGCTCAGGCCGGGACAGACGGTGGTGGAGGCGACCAGCGGAAACACCGGGATCGGGCTCGCGATGGTGTGTGCGGTGAAGGGCTATCCGCTGGTCGTGACCATGGCCGAGAGCTTCAGCGTGGAGCGGCGGAAGCTCATGCGCTTTCTCGGCGCGAAGGTCATCATCACGCCGGCGGCGGAGCGGGGAATCGGGATGGTGAAGAAGACCCTCGAACTCGCGGAGGCGCATGGATGGTACTTCACGCGCCAGTTCACGAACGAGGCGAACGCGGACGTACACTCGCGCACGACCGCGCGCGAGATCGTCGATGCGTTCGAGGGCGAGCCGCTCGACTACTGGGTGACGGGCTTCGGCACCGGCGGCACACTGAAGGGTGTGTCGCGCGTCCTCGCGAAGGAGCGCCCGGATACGAAGGTCGTGGTGTGCGAGCCGGAAGATGCTCCGATACTCACGAGCGGCACGAAGCAGGAGCGCATGCCCGACGGTTCGGCGGTGGGGAGTCATCCGTCGTGGAAGCCGCATCCGCTGCAGGGATGGAGCCCCGACTTCATCCCGAAGCTCGCGGGCGATGCGGTCGATGCCGGCGTCGTGAGCCGCGTCGTCACGGTCTCCAACGCCGATGCGATGCACTGGAGCAGGGAGCTCGCGCAGAAGGAGGGGATTTTCTGCGGCACGACATCGGGCGGCACGTTTGCTGGTGCATTGCAAGTGGCGCGGGATGCGAAGCGGGGCGCGACGGTGCTGTGCATGCTCCCCGACACGGGCGAGCGCTATCTGAGCACGGCGCTCTTCGCGGATGTGCCGGTCGACATGACGGAGGAGGAACGCAAGATCTCGCTGTCGACTCCGGGAGCGCAGCTGCCGCCGCCACCGGCGTGAGGTGATCGCGGGCGGGTGAACGTTTTGTCAGCAGTCGCTGACATGCATTGCGATGTCGATCGTCCGTGAGGAATATTGCGGCCCATGCCAGCCACATCGCCGCCCGTCGCAGCGTCCGTCCGCAAACGCATCGAGTCCGTCGATGTCGTGCGCGGGATCATCATGATCGTGATGGCGCTCGATCACACGCGCGACTATTTCGGCATCCCCGGGCAGAATCCGGTCGATCTTTCGAAGGCGTCCGCCGCGCTCTTCCTCACGCGCTGGATCACCAACATCTGCGCGCCGGTCTTCTTCCTCCTCACGGGCACCGGTGCGTATCTCGCGCTCCGCCGCAGATCGCGCGCCGAGCTCTCGCGCTTTCTCCTCACGCGCGGGCTCTGGCTGATCTTCGTCGACGTCGTCGTGATGCGCTGCCTCTCCTATCAGTTCAACTTCGACTACCACGTCACCATCCTGCTCGTCCTCTGGGCGCTCGGCTGGTCGATGATCGTGCTCGCGCTGCTCGTGCGTTTCCCGACGATCGTCGCCACGGTGTTCGGCATTGTACTGATCGCCATGCACGACCTGCTCAATGGCGTGCAAACCAGGAATCCGCTCTGGGTCATCCTGCATGCACCGGGCTTCGTGCTCCAGATGCCCGCGCACGTCGTGTTCGCGGCGTATCCCCTCATTCCATGGGTTGGCGTGACCGCGGTGGGATTTTCGCTGGGCCAGTTATATGCGTGGGATGCGGATCGCCGGCGTAGCTGGCTGCTGCGCGCAGGCATCGCGCTCACCGCTGCGTTCCTCGTCCTGCGCTACATCAACGTTTACGGCGATCCCGCGCGTTGGACGACACAGACGTCCACGCTCTTCACGGTGCTGTCGTTTCTGAACGTAGTGAAGTATCCGCCGTCGCTGCTCTTCCTGCTGATGACGCTCGGCCCCGCGCTGATCATGCTCCGGCTCGCGGACCGGCGCACGCCGCGCGTGTGGCAGCCCGCGCTCATCATCGGCAAGGTGCCGATGTTCTACTACGTTCTGCATTTTACACTCATCCACCTGCTCGCCGTCGCCACCTGCCTCGTGCGCTACGGCTCGGCCCACTGGATGACGGAGTCGCCGGATCTGGGGCATTATCCCTTCAGCGCGCCACCCGACTGGGGGTATTCACTTCCCGTGGTCTACCTCGTCTGGGCGCTGGTAGTCATCGCCACGTATCCGCTGTGCCGCTGGTTTGCGGCAGTGAAGCAACGGCGCACCGACTGGTGGCTGAGCTACCTCTAGCACGGCTTACAGCCTCCGCATGCGAACGGTGCGACAGTAATGCGAAGGGCGTGACGATCGTCGAGCGACGCCCGTCATAGACTGTAACCCTTCGCTCACCATTCATCGGAGCAACAGTCGCATGCGTCTACGTACACGCATTGCTTTCGCGGGAACGATCGCCGGCCTTCTCCTTACGGCAGCCTGTAGCGACAGCTCTGGTCCAAGCGTCCAGAGCCAGTCCGCTGCCCTCGCCGCCCACTTCGATTCGATCTACGTCGATGCGAAGGCGCGCAACGACAGCGGCGCTTCCGCGTACGAAGGGCGCACGCTGATCGCATCGCTCCTCGAGATCCCCGCCGCCTTCGGCGCGCTTCCGTCGCCCATTAAGGTCACGACGGCGTTGCAGCCGGAACAATGGAAAGGGTATGAATTGGTGGAGCTCAACCCGAGCAGCACCGATTCCGCCTTCGTGCTCGTCGCCTACCGCGAGGCGGATGCGCACTCGGTCATCGTGGTGTTTTTCGACGCGTCCGGCGCGCCCCAACTGGGCGCGTTGATCACCGGAGACACGATCAGCGTCGCACCGACCTCCGGAAGCGCTGCGACCTCCTTCGTCTCGGCCTCGTCTGCGTGCCTCAACCCGCCCGGATCCCTGAGCAACCCGCAGTTCGATTCTCCGCTATTCACGTCGTGCACGCTCGCGAAGTTTCACACCGCGCTCGCCCTCGAATTTCCCTCGGGGAACATCGACGCCGGGTTGACCAGCGTCACGTTTTCTCCCACGCCGGCGACGATCAACGGTCTGCGTGTCGTCGACTCCCCAAACAGTAGCTCGAGACGCCTGCGCGCACTGATCGCGGCGCACAGTGTCCGGAAGTGGATGTAGTGCTCCCGGCGCCCTCGCAGCGCCGTTGGTGACGCTGGTCACCGGATTTCCCCGCTCATCGTTCGCAGTGTCCTTCGGTGAGCGGGGCGCGCTAGACTTCTGACGACGAGGCGCACGTCATGCAGTGTACTCGTGCTCGACCAACCGAGTGCACCGCCGTGGCGGCGCCTTTACTCATGTCCTGGAGTGCATCGCACATGCGCCTGACCACCCGCCTTTCCCTCGCCGCGGCAATCGCAGTCATCGCGACCACGGCCGCGTGCAGCAGCGACAACAGCCGTCCGCCAACGGGGCCGCCGGCCACGCCTGGCACCCTCGCCCAGCACTTCGACACGCTGTACGCGCAGGCCAAGGCGTCAAGCAACTCCGACGCGAACTACAACGCGCGTGTTGAGCTGCTCTCGGATCTCGAGCTCGCTGCGGCGTTTGGCGCTGCGCCCACCGCGGTTACCGTTACGACCTCGGCCGGCACCGAGTCGTGGAAGGCATTCGTCTTCGAAGAAGTGCTCAACACCGGCGGCGTCCCGTCGGACTCGGGGTACATCATGATCGCGTATCGTGATTCGCTCGTCCGCACGGCGCTCCTCACGGGCGTGCGCGGGAACGGTGCTTCGCTCGGCGGCAGACTACTCGTGAACGATACGGTCGTCGTGGTGGCGAGTGCGAACAGTGGACTCGCCTCGCTCATCTCCACTGGGAGCGCGTGCGCCACTCCGATCGCGGGGCTCGTCAATCCGATCATCGCGACGGCGCAGAGTGCAACGTGCCTCACTGCGGTGATCCAGGCGGCACACTCGTCGACATTCCCGGCGAAGGCCGGTGTCGATGCGGCGTACACCCAGCTCTCCTTTGCGTCGCAGAGCTTCGCGGGTGAGCGGTTCTTCGATCCGCCGACGGCGGGCGCGCAGATCAGACTCGCTTCGCTGCTGCGGAGACAGCTGGAAGCGAACCACTAGTAACTAGTGGTGGAAGAGTCCCTTGACCTTGTCCACAAGTTTTGCTTTTAGCTTTGGCTTCTGCGTCTGCGTCAGCGTCAGCGTCGGAGCCGGAGCCGGAGCGGGTGGCGCCTGGGCCGAAGGGATATTCGTGCCAGTCGTCGCGTCGACGAAGTAGACGCGTGCGGCAGCACTCGCGCTGCGCAGCCGCCACGCGACGCGCGGCGCACCGCGGCTCGTGATCGTCGCGAGCCGCGCGTCCTTGAGCGCGCCGAACATTCCGAAGCGGCGGGCCGAGTCGACGGCGGCGGGAAGATCGATGAACGAATCGGGGAGCGCGCGGATGGTGGACATCGGGACGGCGTCGAGCCGCTCCGACTTCTGCTCGCCTGAGCCCGCGGTGCTGAAGGTAAGCCCGGCGCCGTCGGTGGGCGAGCGGAAGCCGAACTGCACGCGAAACTCCGATGCATCGCCCGTGGAATCGGGTGCGGCAACGATCTGCGTCAGCACCGCATCGGTGCGCCACTTCTGTCCCGATGCAATCGCGCTCCGCGCTGCCTGCGTGAGATGCGAAGGCATCGCGTGCGGATCGTCCGTCGGAATGCCGCTGATCATCCCCGCGGACTTCGTCGACACCGTCACCTCGGGGACGGGGGTGACGGCCACGGCTTGACCGCGGTGGCCGAACATCGCGCGGCCCGCGAAGATGATCGCGATTGCCGCGACCGCCGCGAGCCCCCACTTCACCACCGGATTCCCCGCGAGCGCTGGCGCGTGCGTGACCTCGCGCGCCCTGCGCACGAGATCAGCCGCGCCATGGTGCGACACCGGTATCGCCATGTCCGCTTCGAGGCTTGCAATCAGCCGCTCGACATCCTCGCGCCAGCGCAGATCGCTCATCTCAATGGCGTTGCGGCGCGAGAGATCCTTGAGGTCATCCGGGAGCGATGTCGGCGCCGGCATCTTCGCGCCCTGGATGAGCGCGGGAATGAGTCGAAGTCCTGCGCCGCGGTGAAGTCCCGACGCCACCTCGAGCCGCACGAAATCGCCGGGATCGTCGATGCGCCGCATGCCGATCTTTCCCGTGCCCGCCCAGCGCTTTCCCATTACCACGATCATCACCGACGACCGGTTCAGCGAATCGTCGAGCACCTGCACGAAATCCTGACCGGGCGCGATGTGATCGATGTCGAAGAAGAGCCGCTTGCGCCCGAAGTGCGCGCTCAACGCATCATACAAGCGGCCGACGTGACCGCTGCTGTCATCGCGTCGATAGCTAATGAAGATCATGGGAGCGGAAGCAGATGCGTCCGGCATTCACCCTCGAGGTACGGCGCCCGATTTGTGGAGCTTTCGACGTTCCGAAGCCCGATGCTATGCTAGGAAGAGCGCAACATTGCCGCAAGCGGGCTCACAGCGCGCACCAGACGGCACTGGCGCTGCGGGCCCGGCAGCGGCATCATGACGCGCCCTTCGACTCGCCGAGAACGCGCCGGATCATGTTCGCACCGTCTGCAACATCCCGTTCCATCTCTTCCGATCCGGACGGCCGCGTCCCCGTGACGATCGGCGTCACCGGGCATCGCTCGCTGGTGCGCGGCGATGAGGAGGCGATCGGGGCGCAGCTGCGGTCTCTGTTCCAGCGGATCCGGCAAGAGGCGCCGAGCTCGCCGATCATTCTTCTCACTGCGTTGGCCGAAGGCGCGGACCGGCTCGTCGCACGCACTGCGCTCAGCGAAGGGATCGGACTGATCGCCGTGCTCCCGATGCCGCAGGCGAACTACGAGGTCGATTTTCCCGACGCGAAGTCGCGCGACGAATTCCGGGCGTTGTTGCTCGACGCGCGAACCGAGCGCGTGATCGTCGCGCCGCGTCTGGATCCGAGCGCCGACGCGCCGGGAACGGCTCGCGATCATCAATATCTGCTTGCGGGACTTTTCGTTGCGCGAAACAGCGATGTACTCATTGCGCTCTGGGATGGACAGCCGACGCGCGGCACGGGCGGCAGCGCGCAGATCGTGGACTTTCGGCGAACGGGCCGTCTCGAGGCGACCGACTGGATTCGCACCGTCGTCGCTCTCGCATCCGACTCGTTTCACCTCTCCAACGCGCCGCTCGATGCACCGCAGTCGGGACTCGTCTACCACATTCCGGTCCGTCGCCCGGATGACGCACCCGCGACCGAGCCAGCGAGCGCCAGCTGGCTCGTCCCCGGGCAGTACGATGGCTCGCCAAAGATGCGCGAGAAGTTCGTGCGCGTGAGCCTCGCGACGCTGCGGCACCGCGATGAGCTCAATCGCGAAGGCGCCGCGTATCGCGCGCGCGGCGGCGGCGAGATAGCGGCATCCGACGCAATGCTGACGAGCGGAGAGCCCACTCCTGCGGCGAACGAGGCAACTGCGTTCTCGGCGCTCGCGGGGCTTCGCGCGACCTTCGCGATCGCCGACGCACTCGCGATCAGGCATCAGCGGAGCATCTATCGCACGATGATCATCCTCTTCGGGATGATCGCCGTCGCGACGATCGCACTGATCCTGCGCAATCTCGCGGACGAAGAAGTGCGACGGGTGTACCTCGCGGTGTACCTGCTCCTGCTCACCCTCGCCGATCTCTTCTACCTGCGCACGCGGTGGAAGCACAGTCAGGATCACTTTCAGGATTATCGCGCCGTCGCCGAAGGGCTACGTGTGCAGTTCTATTGGCGCCTCGGCGGATCGGCCAGCGCTGTGTCCGACTATTACCTCCGCAAGCAGCGTAGCGAGCTCCGATGGATCAGGGACCTGCTTCGCGTCTGCGCCCTTCGAACGCCGTGGCCGGCGACCGGCGACTTCGCCGCCGTGCAGCGGCTCTGGGTGAAGGACCAGCGAGCGTACTTCGATCGCGCGGGACATCGCGACGGCCTGCGTCGCCGGCGACAGCGCTCCATTGGCAGCGCGCTCGTCCTCCTCAGCCTTGGTGCGACGGTCGCGTGGCTGTGGCAGCGCGGCGCCGGGCCGGCGATCTATCTGGTGATCGCCGCGCTCGCCGGGCTCGTGCTGCTCGTGCACACGCTGTACGAGATTAACCACGCGACGAGCGAAGCCGAGTCTCCCACGCGGCAGTCGCTTCGCGAGATGCTGTCGCTCGGCCTCCTCAGCATTGCGGTCGCCGCGTCGTTCTACTGGCTGCTCGTCGAGCAAGGCCCTCGAATCAGCGCGTACGAGCCCGGGCTCGCGATGAATCCTTCGTCATTCGAGTGGATGCTCGCGGCGATCGGCATCAGCGCGCTCATTGGCACCTTCGCGCATGCATACGCGAACGTGCGCGCCTTCGGCGAGCACGAGAAACAGTATCGCCGAATGGAGGAGCTCTTCCGCACCGCGGACGAAGCGCTCGACCGCACGGCGCACAGTCCCGACGCCGAAGATGGCAAGCGCGTACTCTTCGACCTGGGCTGTGAGGCGCTGGCCGAGCATGGGGACTGGCTGCTGCTCCACCGTGCGCGTCCGATGGAGCTGCCGACGGCCGACATCTGAGACCGTCGACAGTGCGGAGCGGCTGTTACTGACCGTCGCTCCGCTTTTTCGCGAGCGTCAGCGCTGCGGGGCGTCGCTCGCCAGCGGCGTCGTCGAGCGCCGCTGGTGCGTCGATTGCGTGCGTCAGCTCGGCCGCGCCGTGACCGTAGTTCGTCTCCACCGCGCGACGAGCCGCCTCGGGATCGCCTGCGCGCAACGCGCGCACGATCGCGTCGTGCTCGGCCGCCGCATCCGTTATGCGCTTCGGCAGCAGCAGCGTCGCGTACACGCGATTGTATCGCTCGGCCTGCGGCTTGATGACATCGAGCAGCGCGAGCAGACGCGGACCCGCCGCAGCGTGCGTGCACGCGTGATGGAACGCGGCATCGAGATCGCGGAGTCGATCGTGCGACGGCGATGCCGATGCCCCCTCCCGGCGCATCGCCTCGTTGAGCGCCATCAGCTCGGCCACGAGCTCGAGGCGCCGGTGGGTGGCGAGCTGCGCCGCCGCAGCGGCCGCGTGCCCCTCGTGCAGCGCGACCAGCGAGCAGAGCTCGTCCGCATCGCTGTCGACCAGCGGCGCCACGACCGGTCGCGCGTGGCGAAAGCCATCGGGCGTGACGACGTATCCTTCCTGCTGCAGTCGCTGAATCGCATCTCGAATCGGCGTCCGGCTCACGCGGAACTGCACGGCCAGCTGGTCTTCGATCAGCCTCGTGTCCGGTGCGAGACGCCCCTCGTTGATCGCATCGCGCAGTGCACGATACACGCGCATCCCCTCGGCTCGTCGCGCAGCTTTCGCACGGGGCGCAACCGGGATCGGCCGCGCAGTGGCGCTTGGGGGTTCCGAAACGAGTGGCCGTACGCTCATGAGGCGCGGGGTTTGTCGGAACGTGAGGGTACGCGAACGCCGAGCAAATGTGCACTCCAGGCGATCATCGAGTGCCCAATGATAATATTCAGGGTTGGGCCCCGACAGGGGACGATTTAGGACACGACGGCGCGAACGGACCGGTTCGCACTTCACTCAATTTGACTTCCAGCAATGACAATGAACGATCCGCAGAATTGCACGCACGTCGCGGCCAGGAGCCTGCCGCGTGACTAACCCAACCGATAGACAGCTACCCATCGAGCCCGGAGCGGTTGCGGTAGCGCCGGGGCTCGAGGATGTGATGCAGAACACGGCCGAGCTTCCCACCGCCTTCCGTGCGCCGCCCGAGTATTCGGTCGTCGACCGGCGCACGATCGGCATCTGCGCCGCGGCGATCATGGTGGCGATCGGCGCTGGACTCGCCGCACAACTGCTCATACACCTGATCGGGCTCGTCACGAACGCTACCTTCTACGGTCGCCTGTCCACGGCATTCACTGCGCCGCGCTTCGGCACGCACAACCCGCTGCTCATCGTCGCGATCCCCGTCGGCGGCGCGATCATCGTCGGACTGATGGCGCGCTACGGATCGGCGGCGATCCGCGGACACGGAATTCCGGAAGTGATGGAGCGCGTGCTTTACGGAGAGAGCCGCATCCCGCTGCGTGTTCTCTTCCTCAAGCCGATCTCCGCCGCAATCGCGATCGGTACCGGCGGTCCGTTCGGCGCCGAAGGTCCGATCATCGCGACGGGCGGAGCGCTCGGCTCGCTCGTGGGTCAGGTCGTCCAGATCACGGCCGACGAGCGAAAGACGCTTCTCTCCGCCGGCGCAGCCGCTGGAATGGCGGCGACCTTCGGGAGCCCGGTGAGTGCGGTCCTCCTCGCCGTCGAGCTGCTGCTTTTCGAATATCGACCGCGCTCGCTCATTCCGGTCGCTCTCGCCGCCGCAGTCGCGACCGCGATCCGCGCTGCCTTCACCGGAACTGCGCCGATCTTTGCCATCGCGCCGCTCGCGCAGCCGAGCGGGATGGCGCTCGCCGCCTACGCCGTGCTCGGATTGTTCATCGGCGTGTGCGCCGCCGGCATCACCAAGTTCTGCTACGGGATCGAGGATTTCTTCGAGAAGGCGGGCGAGCATCTGCACATTCACTGGATGTGGTTTCCCGCCTTCGGCGCCGTCGTCGTCGGCGTCGTCGGCATCTTCTCGCCGCGCACGCTCGGCGTCGGCTACGAGAACATCACCGATCTCCTTTCGGGCGCGATCGTCGGGCCCGCGCTGCTCGTGCTCGTCGCGCTCAAGTTCATCTCGTGGTCGGTCTACCTCGGCAGCGGCACGTCGGGCGGCACGCTCGCACCGCTGTTCACGATTGGCGCGGGGCTCGGCGCCTGGCTCGGCGAGCAATGCGCCGGGCTCGCTCCGTGGCTTGGCGTCGACGCGCACGTGGCAGGACTTGTCGGGATGGCGGCCATCTTCGCGGGCACCTCGCACGCGCTGCTGACGTCCGTGGTGTTCGCCTTCGAGACCACGCGACAGCCGCTCGGGCTCCTGCCGCTCCTCGCCGGATGCACCGCGTCATATCTCGTCGCGCTGCTCCTCAATCGACACTCGATCATGACGGAGAAGCTGGCACGGCGCGGCGCGAGTCTGCGTACTGACTACGCCGTCGATTTCCTCAGCCAGGTTCTGGTGCGCGACGTGGCGACGCGCGGCGTCGTGACGGTGCGCGCGACGGACACGATCGCCGAGGCGCGCACTTCGATCTCGAATGTGCCGGCGAACGCAACGCACCAGGGGTTCCCCGTGCTCAGCGACAGCGGGCGAGTGCTCGGCATGTTGATGCGAAAGGAGCTGTTCGATCCGGCGCGCGACGCGACGGAGCCAGTGCTGCAGATGATCCGGCGCGCGCCGATCGTCGTCTTCGAGGACAACACGCTGCGCGACGCCGCCGATCAGATGGTGAACGAGAAAGTGGGACGGCTACCAGTGGTGGAGCGCGAGGCCCCGTACCGGCTCGTCGGAATCCTCTCGCGCAGCGATCTCCTCTCAGCGCACGGCCCGCGCATCGATGCGGCGAGGCGCGTGCAGGAAGCGCGCACGCTCTCGTCGTGGGCGCCGGGACGATGACCGGTGCGCGCGGCTCGCTCAGCGCACGCGCTTCGCCGCAAAGGCGTGCTCGCGGGTGAGCAGCCGCTCCTTTCGGTCGAGCCCCCACCGGTAGCCGCCGAGGGCGCCGCCCTGGCGCACGACGCGGTGGCAGGGGATCACGATGGAGACGCGATTGGTCGCGCACGCGCTCGCGACGGCGCGCACGGCCGCTGGCGCCTTGATCGACGCGGCGACTTGGGTGTACGAGCGCGTCTCGCCGTAGGGGATGCGCTGCAGCGCGCCCCACACGCGCTGCTGAAAGGGCGTGCCGGCGACGTCGAGCGGAATCGCGAGCTCGATGTCGCTCCCCTCGAGATGCGCGGTGACCGCAGCCACCCACCCGCGGAGATCGTCGTTGCCCTTGCCGCCGCGCACGCGCGTGCGCGCGGCGCGAGGATATTCTGAATTCAAGGCATTTTCGAGTGTGACGTCGTCGTCGCCGAGGGTGATGGCGCAGACGCCGCGATCGGTGGCGGCGACGAGGAGTCGTCCGACCGCGGTTGCGGCCGTCGTGTAGCGGATGTGCACCCCTTCGCCGCCGCGGCGGTAGGCGCCCGGCGTCATCCCGAGCTGGCTCGCGGCCGCATCGTACGCACGGCTGCTGGCGCCGTAGCCGGCGTCGTACGTCGCGCGGCTCACGGTCGCACCGGTGCGGAGGCTCGACTTGAGTCTATCGCCGCGCAACGCGGCCGCGTACTGGCGCGGCGACACGCCGACGATGCGCTTGAAGGTGCGCTGGAGATGCGTCGGACTCATCGCTGCTGCGCGCGCGATGGCCGCGAGGGTATGCGGCTCGTCGAGATGCGCCTCAATGTACGCACGCGCCTTCGCGATGACGCGCTCCGCTCCAGTCTCGGAGGCGCGCGGCTCGCAGCGACGGCAGGCGCGGAAGCCCGCGTGCTCCGCGGCATCGGCGTCCGTAAAGAAGGAAACGTTCTTGCGCAGCGCACGACGCGACGCGCAGCTCGGCTTGCAGTACACCCCCGTCGTCGCGACGGCGTAGACGAATTTCCCATTGCGGCTGGCATCCCGCGCGACGACAGCGGCCCAGCGCCGATCCTCGGCGACGCGCGTCATGACGCCGCTCCGACCATCTCGCGCGTGCGGACAGAGGGCGGCGGCGCCGCGTGCTTCGGGCGGTAGGCTGACTCCGGGATGCGCGCGAGCGTCGAGTCGTGCACCTTCTCGCCGAGCCCGAAGAATTGCTGGAAGCTCATGATCAGCGGGCGCCAGAGCTCCGGATCGACGCGGTCGGCGTGTCCTGCCATGCGAATCGACTCGCTCACGTGCACGCGCACGATACGTAGCTCGAGGGCCACGAGCGCTCCGCGTCGATCGGCATCACGCACGGCGAGCGGATGCACCGACTCCAGCACGGCTTCGAGATGCACCGGGCATTCGCGCACACGGGGCGCGGCGACACAGTCACTCTCCATTGCCGTGAGCTCCGCGTGGGCGAACTTGTTCGCCTCGTGCCGGTATCCCATTGCGGCCTTGTGCGGAGGGACGGGATCGCTCCCCGTCGTACGGGCGAGCCGATTCACCGCCGTGACCTGGTGGACGGACGGAAGATTCAGGACGCATTCGCCGGTGCGCAGAATGTTTGCTGGTGTCTGCGACCGAGAGCCGAAGCCGAGCATGCAGCTGCGGCCGAGCCACCAGGCGCTGGACATCGGGGCGAGATTCGCGGTGCCGTCAGGATTGCTCGTGCTCACGAGCACGACCGGAGTGCCGAAGTAGAGAATCGCTGGATCGATCGTAACGTGATTGTTCTCGGTGTTGGGCACGGATGTCGATGGCCGGGGTGATTGAATCGAGCCATGGCTGATGGCTCGTCGGGTCGCACCAACGAGTCTACCGCGCACCGAGAGCGAGGACTTCCCGTTTCTTGCGATCGAATTCGGCGTCCGTCTTAGCCACTACGCCGCCGGCTCGCCGACCTCGAGCGAGTCGTAGTTCTTCAGCCGATAGAACGCCGCGGCGAAGATCCAGCTCGCGACGAACACCGCGATGATGAGATAGCCGATGCTCCCGAAATTCCGGTTGAGCGCGGCGATCGCATTCCAGAATGCGCCGCCCGCATGCAACCGGTCGCCCACCAGCCCGAGCGCCTCGATCCCGCCCACCAGGAGCGCCACGAGCACCGATACGAAGGTGATGGTCATGTTGTAGTACAGCTTCCGGATCGGCTTCACGAAGGCCCATCCGTACGCGCTGGACATCATCACGCTGTCGAGCGTATCCACCAGCGACATCCCCACGGTGAAGAGGGCGGCGAACACCATGATCGACCAGATCGGCATCCCTTTCGACGCCTCCGCCGCCGAGATGCCGAGCAGCCCGATCTCCGTTGCGGTGTCGAAGCCGAGTCCGAAGAGAAAGCCGAGCGGATACATGTGCCAGCTCTCGCGAATCATGCCGAAGAGCGGCCGGAAGATGCGAGCGAGCAGCCCACCGCCGCTGAGCAACACGTCGAGGTCTTCCCCCACGTACCGCCCGCCCGCGCGCACGCGATGAAAGGTGCGATACACGGAGACGAGAATGAACACGTTCATGATCGCGATGACGAGCAGGAAGAGCGCCGACACCAGTGTGCCGATCATGCTCCCGATCGCGTGAAACGCCGCGAACTGTCGCGTGAGGGCGTTCGCCGTCACCGCGATGGCGACGGTCGCGAGGACCACGACCGTCGAATGTCCGAGCGAGAAGTAGAAGCCGACACCGAGCGGGCGCTTTCCCTCGGCCATCAGCTTGCGCGTGACGTTGTCGATGGCCGCAATGTGATCGGCGTCGATCGCGTGGCGAAGCCCGAGTCCGTAGGCGAGCAGCGCGGCGCCGAGCAGGAGCGGGTATGTGTGAAAGGCGCCGAGCGCCCAGATCCAGACGGCGATGTTCGCGATCACGAGCGCGATGAGCAGTCGCACGGCGCGCCCGCGGAGCACTCCGATCATGGACATCGCCGCGCACGCGCCTCGGGTGCGCGCATCGTCCCGAACGCGAGGCATGCTCCGATCGAGCGTATGAACGCGTACACAAAGCGCAGCATGGAGGTCGCGGGAAAGTGGGGGACGCTACTTCTTTTTCGAACCGCCCTTTTTGCTTCTGTGGCGGTGCCAGACGATCACGCCGATCACAACGACCACGCCAAGCGCTATCAGGCTCGTGCGGCCGATCATGTGCTCGAGCCACGGCAGGTTATTGCCGAACTCGTAGCCGAGAGTTCCGAACAATGCCGACCAGACGATGGCGCCGAGCGCATTCCACAGGAAGAATACCCAGAAGCGCATTTTCGTGACCCCCGCCAGAATGCCGGCGAAGGTGCGGAGAATCGCGATGAAGCGGGCGGCGAAGACGGCCTTCGGACCGTGTTCGGTGAAGAAGGTACGCGCGCTCGCGATGCGCTTCGTCGTGATCCTGATGTGATGGCCGTGCCGCTCGAGAAAGGGGAGGCCGCCGACACTTCCGATCCAATAGCCGCCGCAGCCGCCCGCGGTGGCGCCGACGACCGACGCGACGATGACCCAGACGATCGACAGCCGGTGACTCTGCGCGGAAAAGGCGGCCGCCGTGACGAGTGCCGTCTCGCCGGGGAGGGGGAGCCCCACACCCTCCGCGAACACCAGCGTGACCACGAGCGCGTACCCGTACTGGTCGACCAGATGCTTCAGCAAATGTCCCATGCCATCGCCCTTGGCAATACCCGCACCCTTCAATCTGGGTCGCGCCGGCGCCATATTGCCGGGCGATGACAACTGACAATTCTACCCTGCTCGATGCACGCGCGGTCGACCGGACCCTCCGCCGGATGGCCGAAGAGATCGTCGAGCTGAACGACGGAACCGCCGACCTGATCGTCGTCGGCATCCAGCGCCGCGGCGTTCAGCTCGCTGACCGCATCGTCCGCACGATTCAGGAGCGCGAGCACGTGTCGGTCCCGCGCGGCGCACTCGATATCACGCTCTACCGCGACGACCTGCAGACGGTCGGCCCCCGGCCGGTCGTCGGCCCCACCGATCTTCCCTGGAATCTGGATGGGAAGCGCGTGGTGATCGTCGACGATGTGCTCTACACCGGGCGCACGGTGCGTGCGGCGCTCGACGAGCTGGCGGATTTCGGCCGTCCGTCGCGCGTGTCGCTCGCCGTGCTGGTCGACCGCGGCGGGCGCGAGCTGCCGATTCACGCGGACATCGTCGGCAAGAAGTTCTCGATCGATGCGAAGGATCGCGTCGACGTCCTCGTCGATGAGCTCGACGGGCGCGATGCCGTCGTCGTCGTGCGCGCGGAGCGCTCGTGACCAGCGCACTCGGCAAGGATCTCCTCGATCTCGAGTCGCTCACCCCCGAGCAGATCAGCCTCGTGCTCGACACCGCGGTCCCGTTCAAGGAGATCAGCGAGCGCGCGATCAAGAAGGTGCCGGCGCTGCGCGGGCAGACCATCGTCAATCTCTTCTTCGAGGCGTCCACGCGCACCCGCATCTCGTTCGAGTTCGCCGAGAAGCGACTGTCGGCGGACACGGTGTCGGTGGCGTCGTCGGGGTCGAGTGTGAGCAAGGGCGAGACGCTCGTCGACACGGCGCGCAATCTCGAGGCGATGCGGATCGACATGGTGGTGATCCGCCACGGCGCATCGGGGGCGGCGGCCTTTCTGGCGGAGAGGATCGAGAGCAACGTCATCAATGCAGGCGACGGCACGCACGAGCACCCGACGCAGGGGCTGCTCGATCTCCTCACGCTGCGCGATCACTTCGGATCGCTCGAGGGGCTGCGCGTCTGCATCGTCGGCGACGTGCTGCACTCGCGCGTCGCGCGATCGAACATCTGGGGGCTGAGGAAGATGGGCGCGGAGGTGGCGGTGTGCGGGCCGAAGTCGCTGCTGCCGCATGCGATCGCGGAGCTGGGGGTGCAGGTCTTCCCCCGCGTGGAGGAGGCGATCGAGTGGGCGCAGGCGCTCAACATCCTCCGGCTGCAGCTCGAGCGGATGACGAGCGGCTACATCCCGTCATTGCGTGAGTACAATCGCGTGTTCGGCGTCACGCGCGAACGGCTGGAGCGCGCGAAGCATGAGGTATTGATCATGCATCCGGGCCCGATGAACCGCGGCGTCGAAATCGATTCCGATGTGGCCGACGGGCCGCACAGCGTGATTCTCAATCAGGTGACGAACGGAGTGGCCGTGCGCATGGCTGTGCTCTACCTGCTCGCCGGCGGGAATCCCGAGCTGGCGGAAGCCGCGAAGGGCGGAGGCGAGCGCTGATGCCACAATCCATTCGAGATGTGCTCCTCGAGGGCGGGCACGTCATCGATCCGGCAACGGGGCGCGATGAGGTTGCCGACGTGCTGCTGCGCAGCGGGAAGGTCGAGGCGATCGGCCGCAACCTCGGGCACCCCGACGGCGCCGAGCGCCTCGATTGCACCGGAGCGTACGTCGCGCCCGGGTTCATCGATGTGCATTGTCATCTGCGTGAGCCCGGCCGCGAGGACGTGGAGACGATCGCGACCGGCGCGCGCGCGGCGGCGGCGGGCGGCTTCACCGCGATCTGCGCCATGCCGAACACGGAGCCGGTGACGGACAACCAGGCGGCGGTCGGCTTCATCATTCGGCAGGCGAGCCGCGTTTCCGCGGCGCGCGTGCATCCGATCGGCGCGATCTCCGTCGGGCAGAAGGGCGACTCGCTCGCGGAGTTCGGCGAGATGGTCGCGGCCGGCGCGGTCGCCGTGAGCGACGACGGGCGCCCGGTGGTGAGCGCGCACCTGATGCGCACTGCGCTCGAGTATGCGCAGACGTTCGGAATTCCCGTCATCGATCATTGTGAGGAGCTCACGCTCGCGCACGGTGGCTCGATGAACGAGGGGATCGTCAGCGCGCGACTCGGCCTCAAGGGAATTCCGTCGGAGGCCGAGGAGATCATGGTGATCCGCGATATTCTCCTCGCGCGCCGCACTGGCGGTCATGTGCATCTCGCGCACATGAGCACGAAGGGGAGCGTGGAGCTCATTCGGTGGGGGAAGGATCGCGGGATCAACGTGACGGCGGAGGTCACGCCGCATCATCTCACGCTCACCGAGAGCGCGGTCGAGGGGTATTGCACGGCGGCGAAGATGAATCCTCCGCTGCGCACCGCGGAGGATGTCGCGGTATTGCAGGCGGCGCTGCGTGACGGCACCATAGATCTCGTCGCGACGGATCACGCGCCGCACCACTACGACGCGAAGGACCGCGAGTTCGCGGATGCGCCGTTCGGCATCGTTGGACTGGAAACCGCGCTCGCACTGGTGGTGACGGAGCTGGTCGACAGCGGAATGATCGACTTCAAAACGCTGGTCGACCGCATGTCGACACGCCCCGCGCGGCTCTTCGGATTGCCGGGCGGCACGCTCGCTTCGGGATCCATCGGCGACGTCACTGTGTTCGATCCCAACTTTGCATGGCAGGTCGATCCCGCCACCTTTCTCTCGAAGGGGCGTAACACACCCTACACGGGGAAAACGCTGCGGGGGCGTGCGCGCTACACTGTAGTAGGGGGAGCCGTGGTGCATCGCGCAATCGAGGCGCAATCGCGCTAATGTGAGGCATCGGGCCCAGGAGCAAACGGGGACCGTTACCGCGCGTCCGAGGTAGCGGTCAAGGTTAAAGGAATATTACACTTGGCTGGCGCGATCGGTCACCTTGCTGCCGCGTTGTGAAAAACGGCGATGGGGAAACAGGCGCGGCGGCTGCCATTGTGCTGGAACGCATGGAGCGAGGCATGGCGAAAGCGGCAACGCAAACGCAATTCGAGCAGGTCACCGCGCTCTACGAGGAGCGGCAACGCTTCGAGGCGTGGCTGGCCGCGTTGGAGGCGAAGCGCGCGACGACGCCCGTGCACATTTACACGCGTGTGCACGCCGACTATGGCGCGCGTCTGCAGCGCGTGGTGGAAGAGCTGCGCACCCATCGCACGGCGCTGCAGGAGCTCGAGAGCACGCTCATCGACAGGCTCACTGCGCTCGACAGCGAAGAAGCCAGGCATCGCGATGAGGCGGCCGAGGCGGAGCTGCGTGCGACGGTCGGCGAGCTGGCGTCGGAGCACTTCACCGAGGTCACCGAGCGCACGAGCGGGGCGATCGCCGGATTGAGTGAGGAGCGCGGTCGCGTGCAGGCCGAGCTCTCGCAGCTCCGTCATCTGCTCGATGTCGGGACGGCGCCGCTTCCCGTCACGGCCGCGCCCGAGCCCGCGCGCGCAGAGACCTCGGCGTCGGACGCGACACGCCTGCGCCTCGTCGACTCGGGCGCGCCGGCGCCGGAGCCGAGCGATGCGCCACCCGCGCCGACCCCCGCCGACTGGGAGCTTTCTTTCGAGAACGCCATTGGCGGCAATCAACCACCGCTGCCGTCGCGTCTCTCGGGTCCGCGTGCCGCGGAGAAGGTGAGCGAGCCGAATCCGTTCGACGATCTCGAGTTTCTCAAGACGATGGTCGATCGCAACACGGGCGAGCACACCGTCGTGAACCCGACGCGTGAGCGTCCGCCAGAGCCGGCAGCACCGCCGCCGCCTCCCGCACCCGAGCCGATGGTGACGATGCCGATGTCGCCTCCGGTCAGGCAGCGTCCTTCGCAGGTCGCGCCAGTAGTCGCGAGCGGGCTGCCGCTCATCATGCCGGACGCGCCCGCACCTCCGCGCGCGGAGCCGCGCTTTCCGCAGGCCGGGTCGCGCGAGAGCGTGCCGAGCTATCTCAAGGAAGCGCCGCCGGAGCAGGTGAAGACGCTCAAGTGCCAGGAGTGCGGAACGCTCAACTATCCCACCGAGTGGTATTGCGAGCGATGCGGCGCCGAGCTCGCAGCGCTGTAGCTCGCGGCGCTGTAGCTGTCACGCACGCGCACGGATGCACAGAGGGCCGGGAGATGATCCCGGCCCTCGTTTTTTCTACCGACGCTCGCGATTACGCAGCGACGATCGGCTTGGCGAGGCGGCTCTTGCGACGCGCAGCCGCATTCTTGTGAATGAGCCCCTTTCGCGCGGCACGGTCGAGCAGCACGACGGCCAGCGTCTTCACTTCGGGAGTCGCATCTGTCGCGACGGCATTCTTGAGCGCGGTCCGAAGCGCAGAGCGCTGGGCGCGGTTGCGAATGGCAGCGGCGCGGGACTTCCGCATGTTCTTTTTCGCGGAGGCGATATTCGGCACAGAACTCTCCAGATGCGTATGAACAGTGGGCTCGATTGGAACCCGAAAATTAGGCGCGGGCGAGCGCTTATGTCAAGGCGCCACACAACTTTGACACGCTTGGACGGCCCTGCTACCTTACGCGCCGACGCCCCTCCGCTCTCCCACTCCGGACCCCTCGCGTCGCCTTGGATCAAAGCACGCTGACGAACATCCTGCTCACCCTCCCGGTGCTGCTCTTCGCGCTCGTCGCGCACGAGTGGGCGCACGCGTATGCGGCGCTCAAGCAGGGGGACTCCACCGCTTACGATCTGGGCCGGCTGACCTTCAACCCGATCAAGCACATCGACCCCTTCATGACGATCATCCTGCCGGTCGTCATGCTCGTGGGTTCGCACGGCGGGATCGCGTTGGGTGGCGCCAAGCCGTGTCCCGTGAATCCGTCGAACTTTCGCAACTACAAGCGCGGTGACATCATCGTGTCGCTTGCCGGCGTCACGATGAACCTCCTGCTGGCCGTCGCGTCGGCGGTGCTGTTCTTGCTCGCCGGCATCGTGGGGCACGCGCTCCCCGAGGGCGCGGCGTCGGTGTTCGGCGTGCTGCAGACGATGCTTCGCATCAGTGCGTTCTACAACTCGCTTCTCGTATTCTTCAATCTGCTTCCGATTCCGCCGCTCGATGGCTCGCACGTCCTCGTGCATTTCCTTCCCCCGTCGCTCGCGGTGCCGTACCGCAACCTCGGTCGCTTCGGAATCCTGATTCTCGTGGGACTGCTCTATTTTGGGGGCAACGTGATGACCGTTCTCCTCTCGCCCGTGCGCATCCTGTTCGACGTGCTCATGCACCCCGTGCTCCCGTTCGCGCTCGGGATCAATTGAGCGCGACACTCGCGCCGCTCGATTCCGGCGCCGCACCATTCGTCGTCGAGCTCGAGCACTTCTCGGGGCCGCTCGATCTCCTGCTCACGCTCATCCGCGAGGAACAGGTCGAGATCGCCGATATCCCCATCGCGCGCATCTGCCAGCAATTCCTGCGTCGCATCCACTCGCTCGGACTCGGCGAGGCCGCAGAGTATCTCGAGATGGCCGCGTCGCTGCTCCGCATCAAGGTGCAGATGCTGCTCCCGCGCCGCGGCGACGATGAGGAGTGGGACGATCCCCGCGCAGAGCTCGTGCGCCGGCTGCTCGAGTATCAGCAGATGCGCGAGGTCGTCGACATCCTGCAACATCGCGGCGACGACCGCCGCGACAGATTCGCGCGCGGCTATCTCCCCACGCCGGTCGCTGCGCCGCTCGCACCGCTGGTGCTCTCGCTCCCCGAGCTGCTCGCCGCCGTCGACCGCGTCCTTCGCATTTCGCGCGAGCCGCTCATGCACGAGGTCATCTCGCGCGCGCTCGACGTCGACGGCGCAATCGCGACCATCCTCTCCGTGCTCGCGCGCCGCGGCCATGCGTGGTGGCGCGATGTCGTCGCTGCCGACGCGGCGCCGTGGCAGGTCCTGTCCGCGCTGCTCGCACTGCTCGAGCTTGCCCGCCGCAGCGAGCTCCGGCTCGTACAGTTGCGTCCCTTTGCGAATGTGGAGATCCTGCGTGACGCCGCTAGCGAAGCTGCTTGAGGCCGCGCTCTTCGCGAGCGGACGTCCTCTCCCCGCGAGCGAGCTCGCAGCGCTCGACCCGACGGCGTCTCCGGATGAGCTGAGCGGTGCGCTCACCGAGATGCGCGAGCGCTACGATACCGAAGGGCATGGCATCGAGCTCGTCGAGCTGGGCGGCGGCTGGCAGATCCTGACGCGTCCCGAATACACCGAAACGATCGAGCGTGCGCAGCTCGCGACGCGTCCCGCGCGGCTCTCCGCCGCAGCGCTCGAGACGCTCGCGATCGTCGCCTATCGCCAGCCCATCGGCCGCGCGGAGATCGAGGAGATCCGCGGCGTCGCGGTCGGCGGGATGTTGCGCACGCTGCTCGAGCGCGGGCTCATCGATGTCGTTGGCCGCGCCGAGGGGCTTGGGCGTCCGCTGCTCTACGGGACGACGCCGGTGTTCCTCGAGCAGTTCGCGCTGCGGCACCTCGGCGAGCTTCCTCGCGCCGACGAACTCGCGGTGGCGCTGCGCGCGCAGCCTCGCGCACTCTGATGGCCGACACCACCATGCGCATCCAGCGCGCGCTGGCCCGCGCCGGAGTCGCATCGCGCCGGAAGTCGGAGGACCTCGTTTCCGCCGGCCGCGTCACCGTCAACGGCGCGCTCGCGCAGCTTGGCCAGGTCGTCGATCCGAATCGCGACAAGATCGCGGTCGATGGCACGATCGTGAAGCCGCCGCGCATCGAGCAGTGGCTCGTGCTCAACAAGCCCCCGGGCGTGCTCACGACGAAGACGGATCCTGAAGGGCGCGAGACGGTATTCGATCTACTCCCGAAGATTCCGGGGCTCACCTACGTGGGGCGTCTTGACTATCTCACCGAGGGCGTGCTCCTCTTCACGACCGACGGCATCGGCGCCAATGCGCTGACGCATCCGAGCGGCGAGATCGAGCGCACGTACATCGCGACCGTCCGCGGCGACGCGGCCGCCGCCGTTCGCAGCGCCCGGCTCGGCGTGCAGCTCGAGGATGGCGTCGTGATCCCGAACGACATCAACGCGACGTCGATCGGGCGCGGACACTGGGAGCTCGAGATCACGATCGCCGAGGGAAAGAATCACGAGGTGCGCCGCTTCTGCCAGGCGCTCGACCTCTTCGTGCAGCGACTCGTTCGCGTGCGCTATGGTCCGGTGAAGCTCGGCTCGCTCCCCAGCGGAGAGTCGCGTCCGCTGTCCAATCGGGAGCACGAGATCATCACCGCGCTCACGGAATCTGCGCGCTAGCCATACTTAGAACATGACAACTGGATCCGAAGGCGCTCCGGCGCGCGCGGTGGCATCGGCCGATACGCTCATGGTGCAGGCGATCCTCGAACAGGTCGCTCGACGCGTCGTCGGCCAGGACTACATGGTCGAGCGGCTCCTCATTGGGCTGCTCACTGGCGGCCACGTGCTCCTCGAGGGAGTGCCCGGTCTCGCGAAGACGCTGACGGTGAAGACGCTCGCCGAGACGATCGACACGTCCTTCCAGCGCATTCAGTTCACCCCCGATCTCCTTCCCGCCGACGTCCTCGGCACACAGATCTTCGATCAGCAAACGGGGGAGTTCCGCGCGAAGAAGGGGCCGATCTTCGCGAACATCATTCTCGCGGATGAGATCAATCGCGCGCCGGCGAAGGTGCAGGCTGCGCTCCTCGAGGCGATGCAGGAGAAGCAGGTGACGATCGGCAGCACGACGTACGTGCTCGAGGAGCCGTTCCTCGTGCTCGCGACGCAGAACCCGATCGAGCAGGAGGGAACGTACGCGCTCCCCGAGGCGCAGGTCGACCGCTTCATGCTCAAGCTGCACGTGGGCTATCCGACGCGCGCGGAAGAGAAGGAGATCATGCGGCGCATGGCGGGCGGGCAGGCGATTCCGATCGCGCATGCAGCGTCGCCGCACGCGATCCTGGAGGCGCGCAAGCGCATCACGGAGCTCTACCTCGATGACCGCATCGTGGACTACATCGTCGACATCGTGCACGCGACGCGCTCGCCGGCCGACGCGGGGCTCAAGGAGCTCGCGCCCCTCATCGAGTACGGCGCGAGCCCGCGCGCGACGATCTTCCTCGCGCAGGCCTCGCGCGCGCATGCGTTTCTGCGCGGCCGCGCCTTCGTCACGCCGGATGACGTGAAGGCGATCGCCCCCGACGTGCTGCGGCATCGCGTGCTCACGACGTACGAGGCGGAGGCGGAAGAGGTCACGAGCGACGCGATCGTGACGCGCGTGCTGGCGGCGATCGAGGCACCCTGATGGGGGCGGTGGTCTCGCCCGAGATGCTGAGGCAGGTCCGCCTGCTCGAGTTGCGCACGCGCGGACTCGTCAACACGGTGTTCAGCGGCGAGTACCATTCCGTGTTCAAGGGGCAGGGAATGGAGTTCTCCGAGGTGCGCGAGTACCAGGCGGGCGACGAGGTGCGCTCGATCGACTGGAACGTCACCGCGCGCATGCGGCACCCGTATGTGAAGCGCTACATCGAGGAGCGCGAGCTGACGGTGATGCTCGCCGCGGATCTCTCGGGGTCGCAGCGCTTCGGGACGGTGTCGCGATTCAAGAGTGAGCTCACCACGGAGCTCTCGGCGGTGCTCGCGATGTCCGCGATCCGGAACAACGATCGCGTCGGTACGCTGATGTTCACCGATCGCATCGAGCACGTCGTGCCGCCGCGAAAGGGACGCCGGCATGCGATGCGCGTCATCCGCGACCTGCTGCTCCTCGAGCCGACGGGGACGGGGACCGACATCGGCGGCGCGATCGACTATCTGATGAAGATGCTGCCGAATCGCGCGATAGTCTTCCTGCTGTCGGACTTCGTGGATCCGGGCGCCGAGCGTCCACTGAAGCTCCTGTCGCAGCGGCACGATCTGGTGGCGGTGACGGTGGAGGATCCGCGCGAGCTCTCGCTGCCGGACATCGGGCTCGCGCGCTTCTCGAACCCGGAGACGGGGGCGACGGTCGAGGTGAACACGAGCGATGCGCGCGTCCGCGCGGGATACGACGAGGCGCTCCGCCTCGAGCGCGCCGCGCGCACGCAGCTGCTGCGCCGTCTCGCGATCGACGAGATCGCGGTGCGCACCGATCGGAGCTACATCGAGCCGCTCCTGCGATTCTTCCGGCGGCGCAGCATCCGGCGGCGTCGATGAGTGCGCTGCGAATCATCGCGGCGCTTGCAATGATGCAGAGCGCGCAGCCGACATCGCGCGCGTCCGATTCGGTCGGTGCGCCGCAGAATGTGAACCCCGTACAGATGGGCGTCAGCGTCTCCCCCGACACCGTCACCGTCGGCGAGCACTTCCTCGTGCGCGTCCGGGTACGTGCGCCGAAGGGTGCCGAGATCGGATTTCCCGTCGGGCCGGACAGCGGGGTCGCGGTCGAGGCCGTCGATCCGCGCCGCGAGCAAGTGAGCTCCGACAGCACGGCCGTCGAGCGCACCGCCACCTACCGCCTCGTCGCCTGGACCACCGGCGCACAGCGCGTCGTGCTCGGCAGTCTCGTCGTCTCCGCGGGGGGCGTCGATCGCCGCTACGAGGTTCCCCCAATCGCACTCGTCGTGAAGAGTGTGCGCCCCGCGGATTCGACGGGACACGTTCCCCGACCCGCGCGCGACGTGATGCTCGCGCCGCGCGTGCTCTGGCCGTGGATCGCTGGCGCGCTGCTGCTCGTTGCGATTCTCCTCTGGCTGATCCGGCGTCGACTGCGCCGGCGGCCGCGCGCGGTGCACGCGGGCGCGCTCGCCGACGCGCAGCGCGACTTCGCGCGCATCGATGAGCTCGCACTCATCGACGCGGGTGAGCGCGGCCGCTACGTCGCGCTCCACGTCGACGTGCTGCGCGAGTATCTCGCCGCGCGCATCCCCGATGCCGCACGCTCGCTTACCTCGACGGAGCTGCTTGCGGCGCTGCGCGCGGATGCGCCCGTGCCACTCCCGCGCCTCGTCCCCGTGCTCGCCGCCGCCGATCTGATCAAGTACGGGGACCGCCCCGTCACCGCTGAGAGCGCGCGCGAGCTTGCAGCGGAGACGCGCGGGATCGTCGACTCGGTGGAAGAGGCCGTGCTGCATCGCGCGGAAACGGCGACCAAGCCCGGGAAGGCGGCGTAGTGGACCCCATCGACATCCCGGCAATCGACTTCGCGTTGCCGTACGTGCTGCTCCTCCTGCTGCTCATTCCGTTCTGGTGGCTCTGGCGCCGCGGTCGTCGCGCGCCGGCGATCGTTTTTTCACGAGCAGATGTGCTCGCGCGCGGCCGCCGCGGAGGCGCCTTCACGCGCCGCATGCTCGGCATCCTCCGCATCCTGCTTCTCACCGGACTCATCGTCGCGCTCGCACGCCCGCGCTCCGGCGCACACACGGAGAACGTCGACAGCGAGGGGATCAACATCGTCGTGGCGATCGATCTTTCGAGCTCGATGCTTTCCGAAGACTTCCAGCCGCAGAACCGCCTCGAGGTGGCGAAGGAAAAGGTCAAGCAGTTCATCCTCGGCCGCCACAGCGACCGCATTGGCCTCGTGGCCTTCGCGGGCGAAGCACTCACGCAGGTGCCCCTCACTGTCGACTATCCGGTGCTGATCGCGGCCGTCGACAATCTGCAGGCGGGGCAGCTCGAGGATGGCACGGCGATCGGCACGGCGATCGCGACCGCAGCGAATCGGCTGCGCGGCGCTCCGGGACACTCGCGCGTGTTGATTCTGTTGACCGATGGCGAGAACAATCGCGGCGCCATCGATCCGCGTACGGCTGCGCAGGCGGCAGCCGCGGTTGGTGTGAAGATCTATACGATCGGCGCCGGCACGATCGGAATGGCGCCGGTTCCCGTCGGACGCGGGCTCATGGGGATGCGCTACGAATACCGTCCGGTCGAGATCGATGAGGGCTTGCTCCGCGATGTGGCAACGACCACCGGCGGACGATACTTCCGCGCCGTCGATGCGGCCGCATTGCAGCGCATCTACCAGCAGATCGATCAGCTCGAGCAGGAGCCGGTGCGCGCGCATCAGTACGTGCGCTACACCGAGGAATACCGGTGGCCGCTCGCGGTAGCCCTCATCGCGATCGCGCTCGAGGCGCTGTTGAGCGTGTGGCGGGGGCCGCTCCCGTGATTCCGTATCTGGACGTGCCGTGGGCGCTCTGGGCTGCGCCGGGACTGGCGCTCGTCGTCGCGCTGCTCGTGCTCTGGTCGTATCGCCGCCGAGCGCGCCGACTGCGGAAGCTCGCCTCCTCGGAGCTGCTCGCGCGCCTCGTGCCGCCGACGGCGACGCGCGCCCCGTACGTGCGCGCACTCCTCCAGTTCGCGGCTGTCCTCTGCGCCGGAGTCGCCTTCGCGGGCCCGCGCTGGGGCACCGAACAGACGCTCGAGCGCGGCAGCGGCGTCGATATGGTGCTGGCGCTCGACGCCTCGCTCTCGATGCTCGCGACCGATGCGCGCCCGAATCGTCTTGAACGTATGAAGGAGGAGGCGCGGCGGATGCTCGCGCTCTCCACCGGAGACCGCGTTGGGCTGATCGCGTTCGCCGGACGCAGCTACATCCTCACCCCGCTCACCGTCGATCGCGGAGCGCTCGAGCTCTTTCTCGACAATCTCGATCCGTCGGTGGTCGGACAGGCAGGAAGCTCGCTCTCGCGCGCGATCCGTCAGGGCACCGATCTCCTCGCCGCCACACAGACGACGAGCGATCGCGCGCTGATCATCATGAGCGACGGCGAGGCATTCGAGAGCGCGGATGAAATCACGGCGGCAGCGGCCCACGCGGCCGAGGCGGGGGTAACGGTGATCGCCGTGGGCTTCGGTACCGAGAAGGGCTCGACGATACCCGTGCGCACCGCACAAGGCACCCAGATGAAGCGTGATGACAATGGGCAGATCGTGACGACCCGCTACAATCCGGAGCTGCTTCAGGACGCGGCGACGGCGGCGCATGGAGTCTTCATCGATGCCGCGGCGACGGACAAGGCCGTGCGCATCCGCGGCGCGCTCTCGCTGCTGCGCCGGCAGGCGCGCGCCACGGAGAGCGAGACGTCGCGCCGCGCGCGCTTCCAGCTCTTTCTCATCCCCGCGATCCTGCTCGTCCTCCTCGACAGCGTGTTGAGCACCCGTCGCGGCCGCAGCCGCAAAGCGCCCGCCGCCGCAACCGCGACCGCCCTCGCGCTCTGCCTCCTCGTCGTCCCTGCACGCCTTCGCGCCGAGACGGGCGACGACGCCGATCAGCTCTACAAGGCAGCGCGCTATCCGGAAGCCGCCGCCGCCTATCAACGCGAGATCCAGGAGCATGCGGATTCGCCGCGTCTCGAATTCAATCTCGGCACATCGCTGATGCAGGCGGGGCAGCTCGACGAGGCGATCGCCGCCCTCGAGCGCGCGGCTACCAGCACTGCCTCCGAGGAACTTCGCTACAACGCGCTCTACAACCTTGGCCTCGCTTATCTGCGCCAGGCGCGAGACGCGAAATCGAGCGAAGCGTCCGGTGCCTTCGCGTCGTCGGCTGAAGCCTACAAGCGCGCGCTGCAGCTTCGTCCGGGCGAGATCGCGGCGAAGTGGAACTACGAGCTCGCATCGCAGGAGAAGTCGAAGTCGTCCGGCGGCGGCTCGAGCCAACAGCAGAACGACAAGCAGCAGAAGCAGGAGCCGCAAAAGCAGAGCGGGTCGCTCGACAAGCGCCAGGCCGAGCAGCTGCTGAGCAGCGCGCAGCGCGAGGAGCGCGACGTGCAAGCGAAGAAGCAGCGAGAGAATCAGCCCGAGCGTCCTCCGGGGGGGAAGGACTGGTGATCGTCGCACTCGTAGCGATCCTCGCACAGCTGCACGCGCCGCAACGCGCGGCGCAGCAGCGCGTGCGGGATATCGTCGCGCGCGATGCCCCGGCGATCGTCTCCCGCGCCGTGCTCGACACGAGCGCGCTCGTCAACTTTCGGGTGCTCGTGCAGCCGGAGACGGTCTACGTCGGTCAGCAGGCGAACTACCAGCTCGGCGTCTTCCTCGACGAGACGGTGCGCGATCGCATGCGCAGCATGGAGGCGCTCGCCCCCGAGATGCGCTCGATGATGGCGTACGAGCCACCAGCACCGCTGGCCGGCTTTCCGCTTCGCAACGCGTCCGGGCATCGCTACGAGGCGCACGTCTACCAGCGCCCGATCTTTCCGTTGAGCGCGGGACGCGTTGCGATTCCGCCTGCGCGGCTGCTCTACGCGATGCCGCTCTCGTATTCCTTCTTCAGCCGCGAGGAAAGCTTCGAGCTGCGCAGCGACAGCGCAGTCATCGTTGCGCTCGAGCCACCGCAGGCAGGTCGTCCCGCGGACTGGCCCGGCGCCGTGGGCGAGCTGCGCCTGAGTACCGCGGTCGACAGCGCGGCGGCGCGCGTCGGCGACGCGATGCGGCTCGTCGTGCGCGTGAGCGGGCAGGGGAACGTGAAGCTCTTTCCACGCCCCGCGCTCTCTCTCACCTGGGCGACGTCCACCGCCGAGGGCGAGCGCGTGACGATGTCTGCCGACTCGATGCACATCGGCGGCACGAAGGAATTCGATTGGCTGATCACTCCACGCGTCGCCGGGCGCGTGGAAGTGCCCGCACTGCGCTATCCGTATTTCGATCCGTATGCGAGGCAGTACGAGGTGGCCGAGAGCGCGCCGGTGGCGATCTACATCGCTGCGGGGAATCTCGCATCGTCGGACACGAGCACCGCGAGCTCGGCGCCGCGCTGGATGCTCCGCCCGGAGTATCGCGGCCCGCTCGCGCCTCCGCTCTACCGCTCGCAGACGCTGCTCTTCGCTCTTCTCGCGCTTCCGATTCCCGTGCTCGTGCTCGCGGGCACGCGCCGTCCGCGCAAGCGCAAGCGCGAGCGCACCGTCTCGCCCGCGTCGACACTGCGCGCGCTCGCGCGCACGGAGTCCACCGCGCGCGAAGTCAGCACGGTACGTCGGACCTTCCTGAGCGCCACCGCCGACCGACTCGGCGCATCCGCCACGGTGCTCGCCGAGCCCGCGGCGATCAGGCAGCTCGCGCTGCGCGCGGGGGTGACGCCGGCAACGGCAGATCGCGCGCAGGCACTCATCGCCGAGCTGAATGCCGCATCGTACGATGTGGCGGGGGAGTGGAGCGGCGACGGCGTGCAGCGCGCCTACGATCTCTATCGCGCGATCGATCGCGAAGCGCGCCCGCGCCGCGCGCCGCGCGTGCCAGCCGCCCTCGCACTGGTGCTCGGCGTGCTCGCGATCGCCGCTGCCGCCCACGCCGCGAACGGCGCGGACGCGCTCTTCGCGCGCGGCTACGATGCGTACGCGCACGGACGGTATGCCGCCGCCGCGAGCGACTTCGCCGATCTCGCCGCGCACGAGCCGCGTGCGCCCGACGTGTGGGCCAACATGGGCACCGCCGCCTTTTCCGCGGGCGACACCGCGCGCGCGCTCGTCGGGTGGCAGCGCGCACTTCGCCTCGAACCGCTCGCCGTCGACGTGCGCGACCGCCTCGATCTCATCTCGCCGACCGCGCCATCTTCGCCGGGCTTCGTCCCCGCAATGCCGCCGCTCCCACTCGCAGTGCTCGCGGTCGCCCTCTGGCTCGCGGCGTGGCTGTCACTCGCATGGCAGGCGCGCAAGCGGGGTGCGGCCGCGCAGCGGCTTCGTGTGGCAACCCCCGCGCTTGCGATGTGCGCGGCGATCTTCTTCGCCGCCGCCACGGTCGCGCTCGACCGCCGCATCAACGCCACCGATCTCGCCGTCATCGCGAAGGATGCCCCGCTGCACGTCCTTCCCGCCCTCGCCTCCGATCGCGGCGCGACGCTACGGACGGGAGACATCGCCCGCATCCTCGAGTCCGAGGGCGCCTGGGCCCGCGTCTCTGCCGACGGCGGCCGCCAGGGGTGGATGGACGCATCGGCGCTCGCGCGTATTCCGCACGACTGACGCCGCTCCTCCGCTCCCGATAACTTTCCGGGATGTCCCGGATAGCAGTCCTCGCACGCACCGTCATCGACCAGATCGCCGCCGGTGAGGTGGTCGAGCGCCCCGCGTCGGTAGTGAAGGAGCTCGTCGAAAATTCGCTCGATGCCGGTGCGACGACGATCGACATCGTCGTCGACGATGGCGGCCGCGTGCGCATCCGCGTCGCCGATGACGGCACCGGGATGGAGCGCGCGGACGCCGTGCTCGCGCTCGCCCGCCACGCCACCTCCAAGATCCACGTCACCGATGATCTCGTCGGCGTCGGCTCCTTCGGCTTTCGCGGTGAGGCGCTCCCCGCCATTGCGTCGGTCTCCGAGCTCGAAGTCGAGACCGCGCCGGCCGACGGCGCCGGCACCCTCCTCCGCGTGACCGGCGGCGAGATGGGTGACGTGCGCGACGCCGCGCGCCGCCGCGGCACCACGATCACCGTCTCGCGTCTCTTCTTCAATGCGCCATCGCGCCAGCCCTTCCTCCGCTCCGCGCGCTCCGAATGGCGAGGCATCAGCGAGGTCGTCACCGCGCTCGCGCTCACGCGCCGCGACGTGCGTCTCTCGGTCGTGCACGACGGAAAGCAGGTGGTCTCCCTTCCGCCCGCGAGCTCGCTACAGAGCCGTCTCGCCGGGCTGTGGGGTGCGCCGTTCGCCGAGCGCCTCGTGCCGGTGGACGACGTGCAGGGCGCCATCCACGTGTCGGGACTCATCGAGCGCCCCGCCGACGTCGGCACCGCGGGGCGCCGTCTCTTCCTCACCGTGAATGGCCGCGCCGTGCGCGATCACGGCATCGTGCGCGCCGCGGAGCAGGCGTACCGCTCCACGATCCCCGCCGGTGCACGCCCCACGCTCTGTCTCGATGTCGTCGTCCCCGCGAATCTCGTCGACGTCAACGTGCATCCGATGAAGGCCGAGGTTCGCTTTCGCGATCGCTGGATCGTCGAGCGCGCAGTCGAGCACTCCGTGCGCCATGCGCTCGGCGGCACCGCGAGCGCTGCGAACGTCGGTCCGCGCACGTGGGCGTACCCCACATCGTTCGCCGCGCCGACAGCGGTGGACGTGGAGATCCTCTCCCCTCCGGCGCCAGCTGAAGAAGGGCTGCTCGCACCGCAGTCGAGCGACTTCGTCACGGCTGCGGATACGTCGTTCGTCGCGCCGACTCCCGAGGTGCCGCCGCTCGTACAGCTTGCGCGCATGTACATCATGTTCGAGGGCGAAGGCGGCGTCGTGCTCATCGATCAGCACTCCGCGCACGAACGCATTCTCTACGAGCGCTTCATGCGCACGCTCGAGCAGGGCGAGACGCCATCGCAGCGGCTGCTCTTCCCCATCACCCTCCATCTCGGCCCCGCGGAGGGCGAGGCGTTCGAGCAGCACCAGGAGCTCTTCGCGAAGCTCGGCTTCGAGATCGAGGGGTTCGGCGGGCACACGCTCATCGTGAGCAGCGTCCCGATGCCGCATCCGCGCTTCGATGCACCCCGCTGCCTACGCGAGACGCTCGATGCGCTCAGCGGCAATCGCGATGCCGGCGTCGCGACGCGGCACGAGCGCCTCGCGGCAACGCTCGCGTGCAAGGCGGCGATCAAGGCCGGCGAGATACTTTCCCCGGGCGAGATGCGCGCGCTCTTCCTCGCGCTCGCAGCGACGACGCTCCCTGCGCACGATGTGCATGGCCGGAGCACGATCGTGCAGCTTCCGTGGCCAGAGATCGAGCGGCGGTTTGGACGAAGCTGAGTCGCTGCGCATCATCTGCGGCCCGACGGGCGCCGGAAAGTCGGCGCTCGCGTTCGCCCTCGCGCGCGCACATCCCGCAACGATCATCAGCGCCGACTCGCGCCAGATCTACCGGGGTTTCGACATCGGCACCGCGAAGCCGTCGAAGCGCGAGCAGAAGCAGCAGCCGCATCGCGGTATCGATGTCGTCGAGCCAACTGATCGGTACTCGGCAGCGCGATGGGCCGAGGGCGCGCGCGAGTGGATCGCCGAGTCGGTCGCCGCGCGACGCACGCCGCTCGTCGTCGGCGGCGCGGGACTTTATCTGCGCGCGCTCACCGATCCACTCTTTGACGAGCCACCACTCGATCCCGCGAAGCGCGATGCGCTCGAGGCCGAGCTTGCCACGTTGAGCGTCGCCGAGCTCAAACGGTGGTGCGAGCGCCTCGACCCCGCACGCGCGCATCTGGGTCGCACGCAGCTGCTGCGGGCGATCACCGTCGCGCTCCTCTCGGGGACGCGGATCTCCGAGTGGCATGCGCACGAGCCCCGCGCGGCGGCGGTGTCGGCGCGGTATCTTGTGGTGGATCCGGGCACCGGGCTCTCGCGGAAGCTCGACGAGCGCTTCGCCTCGATGCTCGAGGCGGGGTGGGAGGGCGAGGTCGTGCGGCTCATGCGCACGGTTCCGGCGGATGCACCGGCATGGAACGGCACCGGCTACAAGTGGATTCGCGCGGCGGTGCTCGATGAAGTCTCGAGGCAGGACGCGCTGGCCAAGGTGCGCATCGACACACGCCAGTACGCCAAGCGGCAGCGCACCTGGTTTCGGCATCAGCTGCCCGCCGCACGCGTGACGAGGATCGACCCGGGCGCGCCGGACGCGCTCGAGCAGGCGATGCGCTGGTGGAATGCGACCGATGACGGAGGAGTGCTGGCGTGAAGATCGGCATCACCTGCTATCCCACGTACGGCGGATCCGGCGCCGTCGCGACAGAGCTCGGCATCGCACTGGCCGCTCGCGGGCACGAGGTCCACTTCATCACGTATCAGCAGCCCTTCCGGCTGCGCGGCTTCACCCCGGGGATCTTCTACCACGAGGTGGATGTCGTCCGCTATCCGCTCTTCGAATATCCGCCGTACGATCTCGCGCTCGCGGTGCGCATTCACGAGGTCGTGCGCGACCACGACCTCGAGCTGGTCCACGCGCATTACGCGATCCCGCACGCCACGAGCGCCTGGATCGCGCGCGAGATGCTCGAGGATTCCGGAAGCTCGGTGCAGATCATCACGACGCTGCACGGCACCGACATCACGCTCATCGGCCAGGACCCCTCGTTCCGCACGATCACGAAATTTTCGATCGAGCGCTCCAACGGCCTCACGGCAGTGTCGGAGTATCTGCGGCGTGAGACCATCTCGACCTTCGGCTGCAACCAGTGCAAGGTCGAGGTGATCCACAACTTCGTCGACCCCACCGTCTACAAGCGCTCGCGCTACAAGCCGGTGCTTCGCGAGCAGACGGGGGAGGGAAAGCGGATCATCCTCCACGTCTCGAACTTTCGCCCGATCAAGCGCGTGCGCGACGTCGTGCGCATCTTCGCCGGCATCGAGCGCGAGGTGCCGAGCGTGCTCTTCATGATCGGCGATGGTCCCGATCGCACGGCGGCCGAGGAAGAGGCACGGCTGCTCGGCGTCGAGCGATCGGTGTTCTTCCTCGGGAAGCTGGACTCCGTCGCGCCGCTGCTCGCGAGCGCCGAGCTCTTTCTCCTTCCGAGTACCAACGAGTCGTTCGGCCTGAGCGCACTCGAGGCGCTCGCGTGCGGCGTGCCCGTCGTCGCCACCGATGTAGGCGGGCTCCCCGAGGTGATTCGCGATGGCGTCACCGGCGCCCTCCGCCCGGTCGGCGATGTAGAGGGAATGGCGGACGCAGGGATCGCGATCCTTCGCGATGAGGACACGTGGAAGGCGATGAGCGATGCGGCCGCCGCGGATGCGCATTCGCGTTTCGCGCTCGACAACATCGTCGCCGAGTACGAAAGCTTCTATGCGCGCACCCTCGCTGCGCGCGGCTAGTGCGGCGCTCCGCCTCGTGCGCTGGGCGAATGCGCTCATCGCTGCGGCGGGCGTGATCGTCGGTGCGTGGTGGGCGGGGTGGGGCGATTCCGCCGCGATCGCGCTCGCCGCGCTCTCCGCCGTCGCGCTCACGGCCGCCGCGAACGCCTGGAACGATCTCGCCGACGAAGACATCGACCGCATCGCGCATCCGATGCGCCCACTTCCCTCCGGCGCGATGCGCGCGGACGCGGCCGAGAGGATCGCGATGACTGCCGCAACGGGCGCCGTGCTGTGCGCATCCGCCGTCAGCGTCACGCTCGGCGTCTGCACGGTTGGCGTGCTCCTCCTGATGCGATTGTACAGTCCATGGCTCAAGCGCGCGGGACTCGCGGGCAACGCAATCGTATCGCTCCTCGCATCGCTGCCGTTCCTGTACGGCAGCTACGCCGCTGGCCGCTGGGAGCTCGGCGTGCCGCTCGTACTGATCGCGATCCCGCTCCACCTCGCGCGCGAGCTCGCGAAGGATCTCGATGATCGTGCTGCGGACCGCGGAACGCGCCGCACGCTTCCGATCATCGCGGGCGCGCACGTCGCCCGCGCACTCGTCGTCGCGGCGCTCCTCGCGGCCGGCGTCGCGCTGGCGCTCGGCATCGTTCCGCTCGTGAAGTCGCCCGCGCTCCTCCTCGCTGCGCTCGTCCCCGCGCTCTCGGCCATGCTCCTCGCGACCGTGCTCGCGTTGCGCGGCCGGCCGGGCAGCCCCGCATTCTTCAAGCTCGGCATGCTCTGCGCGATGGCCGCGCTCATCGTCGCACGCGCATGAATCTCACCCTCACTCACTCGCAATGACCGTCTTTCAGGCGCTGGTGCTCGGCATCCTGCAGGGGCTCGCCGAATTCCTTCCGATTTCGAGCTCGGCGCACCTCGCGCTTGCGCCATGGGTCTTCGGGTGGCCCGAGCCGGGGCTCGCTGTCGACGTCGCACTCCACGTCGGCACGCTGGTCGCCGTGCTCGTGTACTTTCGCGAAGAGTGGGGGAAGCTGATCATGGCGGCGATCGAGATCGTGCGCTCACAGCGGATCCAGACCGCCGAGCAGCGGCGCGTGATCTATCTGATCGTCGCCACGATTCCGGGCGCGATCGCGGGGCTCCTGCTCAACGATTACGCCGAGTCGACCTTCCGCTCGCCGGCACTGATCGCGAGCGCGCTCGCGGTGATGGGCGTCGTCCTCTGGTTCGTCGACCGCATACGTCCGGCGAACCGTCCGCTCGATTCGATCCGCTGGTCCGATGCGATCCTGATCGGCCTCGCGCAGGGGTGCGCGCTCCTTCCCGGCGTCTCACGCTCCGGTGCGACGATCACCGCGGGCCGCTCGCTCGCCCTCGATCGCGCGAGCGCGGCGACCTTCAGCTTCCTCATGAGCATGCCGATCATCGCGGCTGCGGCGGTCTTCAAGGTGCCGCATATGCTGCGCGAGGACGGTGCATCGACGCCGCTGCTCGTCGGCGTGGTCGCGTCGGCGATCAGCGGATGGCTCGCGATCGCGATCGTAATGCGCTACGTGCGCTCGCACAGCTACGGCGTCTTCGCGGTGTATCGCGTGGTGGTCGGTCTCGCAGTGCTCGCGCTCGTCTACGTGCGCGCGCGTGGTTAGCGTGGTTGCGGCAGAGACGTATGCCGGCGCGAGCGCGGTGACGATTGCCGCGCGCTGCGGAGTCCCGCTCGCAGAGCTGTACGACGACGTGACGTCGACGCTCGACATCGCCCACCCGCTCGCGCGCCAGGGCGCGCCGGAAGGGACGCTGGTTCTCGCGGAGCGGCAGACCGCGGGGCGGGGACGGAGCGGGCGCACGTGGGCATCGGAAGAAGGGGCAGGGATCTGGATGACGCTCATCGAGCGCCCGCGCGACGATGCCGCGCTCGAGGTACTCTCGCTGCGCGTCGGGCTCGCGGCGGCCCGCGCGCTCGAGGCGTTCACCAGCGGCGAGCTGCGTGTGAAGTGGCCGAACGATCTGATGCTCGATGATGGGAAGCTCGGCGGAATCCTCATTGAGAGCCGGTGGCGCGACGAGCGCGTGGACTGGGTCGCGATCGGCGTCGGCATCAACTGCCGCGTGCCGCGGGAGATCCCGCACGCGCGCGCGTTGCGCGAGGGAGTGAGTCGCATCGATGTGCTCGCGGAGCTCGTGCCTGCGATACGGGCCGCTGCGTCGCGCACGGGCGCGCTCGGCGACGCCGAGCTGCACGACTTCGAGCGCCGCGACTGGGCGCGCGGGAAGCGATGCTCTGCGCCCGTCGCGGGCGTCGTGCGCGGCATCGACGCGCGTGGCGGACTGCTTGTGCGCACCAATGGTGGAGATCTCACCGCGCGCAGCGGCTCTCTGGAACTCGAGGAGGCACTGTGATTCTCGTATTCGACATCGGCAACACGGAGACGACCGTCGGCGTCTTCGACGGCGATACGTTGCACTCGCATTGGCGGCTGACGACCGCGGTCGAGCGCACGCCGGACGAGCTTGGGCTTCTGCTGCACGACCTGCTGCGCGCCGGCAATCTCGAGCGCGCGCAGGTGACCGGCGCCGCGATCGGCTCCGTGGTGCCGGCGGTCACCGCGCCGCTCGTCGAGGCATGCGATCGCTGGCTCGGCGTGAAGGCGCGCGTGATCGATGCGCGCGCGGGGCTGCCGATCGTGCTCCAGGTCGATGAGCCGCTCACCGTCGGGGCCGATCGGATCCTCAACACGCTCGCCGCGAGCCGCATCTACGCCGTCGACACGGTCGTCGTCGATCTCGGCACCGCGACCACCTACGACTGCATCACCGCCGCGGGCGTCTTCTTCGGCGGGATCATCGCGCCGGGGCTGCGCACGTCGGCGGACACCCTCATTCGTCGCACGTCGAAGCTTCCGGCGACGGAGCTCGTTCCGCCTGCACGCGCGATCGGCACGCGCACGGAGGAGTGCATTCGCGCGGGGGTGCTCTTCGGCGCAGCGGACGCGATCGATGGACTCGTGCGACGGATCAAGGACGAATGGCCGAACGGACGCGTGCCAAAGATCGTGGCGACGGGCGGCCTCGCGCCGCTCGTGACGTCGATCTGCAGGGAGATCGATCTCGTCGAGCCCTATCTCACGTTGTACGGGCTGCAGATCGCCTTCGCGTTCCTCGAGCACTCCGCCACGGCGTGACGGGCTCGGCGCCGCCCGTGGCGGAGCGGGGGTCGCTGCGCCGGCTCGGCTATCGTCTCCTGCCGGGCGACGGCTTCAGCTACGTGCTCCACATGCGGCCGCGCGAGTGGCCGATCATGATCGCGCACACCACGCTGGGATTCGTACTCGCGCAGGGGATCAGCAACAGCGTGCGCGGCGTTCGATTCGGCTCGCTCGTGATCGGACTGGCGGTGTGGGTGCTCTTTCTCAACGGCGGCACTCTCGCGATCAACAGCGCGTTCGACCGCGACGAAGGCGACATCGGCTATCTCGATGCGCCGCCTCCGCCGCCGAAGCACCTCGCGCTCTATGGCTTCCTGCTGATGGTGGCGGGGCAGGCGATCGCGCTCGTGCTGCCGCGTGGTTTCGCGAGTGTGTACGCGATGTGCTTCGCAATGTCGCTCCTCTACAGCGTGCCGCCGGTGCGGCTCAAGGCGGTCGCGGGCGCCGACTGGCTCATCAACATGGTCGGCTTCGGGACGCTCACGCCGTACGCGGGATGGGCGCTCACGCTGCTACCACTCACGCGATCCGGCGCGTGGGCGTTGGCCGGCTTCGCGCCGCTTTTTGCAGCGCTCTATCCGCTCACGCAGCTCTATCAGCTCGAGGAGGATCGCGCGCGCGGCGATCGCACGCTCGCGCTGGTGCTGGGTGTGCGCGCGAGTCTCGCGGTTTCGATAGTCGCCACGATAGTGGCCTTTCTGTGCTTCGCGCGGGCAATGCTGCCGTCGTCGGCTGTCCGGGGCGGAAACTCCACGGCGTACGTGATTCTCGCGGGCGCGTTCGCGGCCTGGATGGCCGTGCTGATTCCCTGGATCCTCCGCGCGCCGCGACTGGCGTCCGCGGCGCACAAGCGCGGGATGTACGCGGCGCTTGCCGCATGGGCGATTACGGACCTCGCGGTGCTCCTAACCGCGAATCAATTGGGCTAGCGCGTCGCTGCCAGTCCCGCAGCGCGTCACATTAGAGTCGGCCAACCCGGGGTGTAACAGCATTGTAACACGTTCATTTTGAACAACTTAGCTCCGAACCCTTCATGCCGTGCAAGAGGTTGACTCGCGACCCCCGCGCGGCTAGCTTTGAGGTGTTAGCACTCTCACTCGTTGAGTGCCAACTGCTTTCGTTTCACAGAAAGTCTGAACCCATATCGTAGGAGAAACGCGACTCATGGCTACTAAGAGCGCGGCAGCGCTGAAGGTCAGTCCGCTCGCCGACCGTGTTGTTGTAAAGGCGTTGGAAGAGACGGAGTCGATGCGTGGTGGATTGTACATCCCCGACACCGCCAAGGAAAAGCCGCAACAGGGTGAGATTGTCGCCGTTGGACCGGGCCGCTTCGAGAAGGACAAGCGCGTACCGATGGAAGTGAAGGTTGGCGACAAGGTGCTCTACGGCAAGTACAGCGGCACCGAGGTCACCATCGAGGGCGACCAGTACCTGATCCTGCGCGAGTCCGACGTCCTGGCGATCATCTAAGACCGTGTACTGCGCGGCGGGCTGGCCCGCTCGCGACTGAATCGCATATCAATTTTCACATTCGATCAATAATCCTATGGCTAGCAAGGAACTGCATTTCAATACCGAGGCTCGCGCAGCGCTCAAGCGCGGCGTCGACCAGCTCGCGGAGGCCGTCAAGGTCACGCTGGGCCCGAAGGGACGGAACGTCGTCATCGACAAGAAGTTCGGCGCGCCGACGGTCACGAAGGACGGCGTCACGGTCGCGAAGGAGATCGAGCTCTCTGATCCGCTCGAGAACATGGGCGCCCAGATGGTGAAGGAAGTCGCGACGAAGACGTCCGACATCGCCGGCGACGGCACCACCACCGCCACGGTTCTCGCCCAGGCGATTTTCCGTGAAGGCCTCAAGAACGTCACCGCCGGCTCCAACCCGATGGCGCTCAAGCGCGGCATTGATCGCGCCGTTGCCGCAGTCGTCGAAGAGCTCAAGCGCATCAGCGTCCCGACGGCTGGCAAGAAGGAGATCGCGCAGGTCGGCTCCATCTCCGCGAACAACGACAAGGAGATCGGTGATCTGATCGCCGAGGCGATGGAGAAAGTCGGCAAGGATGGCGTCATCACGGTCGAGGAAGCGCGCGGCCTCGAGACGACGCTCGAGACGGTCGACGGCATGCAGTTCGACCGCGGCTATCTCTCCCCGTACTTCGTCACGGATCCGGAGAAGATGGAGTCCGTGCTCGAAGACGGTCTGATCCTGATTCACGACAAGAAGATCTCGTCGATGAAGGATCTCCTCCCGGTGCTCGAGAAGGTTGCGCAACTCGGCAAGCCCCTCCTGATCATCGCCGAGGACGTCGAAGGTGAGGCGCTCGCGACGCTGGTCGTGAACAAGCTCCGCGGCACGCTTCGCGTGTCGGCCGTGAAGGCGCCTGGCTTTGGCGATCGTCGCAAGGCGATGCTGCAGGATATCGCGGTCATCACCGGCGGCCAGGTCATCTCCGACGAAGTCGGCTTCAAGCTCGAGAACGCCCAGGTCACCGACCTCGGCAAGGCGAAGCGCATCGTCGTCGACAAGGACAACACCACGCTTATCGATGGCGCCGGTGAAGAGGACAAGATCAAGGGCCGCATTGCCGAGATCCGCGCCGCGATCGACAAGGCGACGTCGGACTACGACAAGGAGAAGCTCCAGGAGCGTCTCGCGAAGATCTCCGGCGGTGTTGCCGTGATCAACGTCGGCGCTGCGACCGAGGCCGAGATGAAGGAGAAGAAGGCCCGCGTCGAAGATGCGCTGCACGCCACGCGCGCGGCGGTCGAGGAAGGAATCGTCCCCGGCGGCGGTGTCGCTCTGATTCGCGCGCAGAAGGTCCTCAAGGCCCTGAAGCTCGACGATGCCGAGGAGCAGATCGGCGTCGACATCATCCGCAAGGCGATCGAGGAGCCCCTCCGCATGATCGTGCAGAACGCGGGCGGCGAAGGCTCGATCGTCCTCGAGAAGGTTCGCAACTCGAAGGATGACAAGTACGGCTACAACGCACTCACGGACACGTACGAGGATCTGGTTGCCTCGGGCGTGATCGATCCGACCAAGGTGACCCGCACCGCGTTGCAGAACGCGGCGTCGATCGCCGGCCTTCTCCTGACGACGGAAGCGATCATCGTCGAGAAGAAGGAAGACAAGTCGGGCGCTCCGGCCGGCGGCCCCGGCGGCGGCATGGGTGGCATGTACTAAACGCACGCTCGCAACACGGCGTGTTCGAGGCGGGGGTCCGGAATTGTTCCGGGCCCCCGCTTTGCATTCGTCTCCTACGTGCACGATGATCCCGAGCCCTTCGATTTTGGTGTCGCGATGCCTCTGACGCGCGCGCTGCTCCTCGCGGGCGCGATCGCCGTCTCCGCACGCGCATCGCGCGCGCAGGCGCCCGAGCCGCACATCGAGGTCGCGGGCGCGAGTGGCGGGCGCGTCGCCGAGCTTCCCGCGTCCGCGTTCCGCAACGCGAACGGCAGCCCCCGTCTGCGCGACGATCAGTATCTCATGGTGCGAAAGCGCATCGTGCCGCTGCTCGAGCGATGGGCGCGCGACGACCGGCTCGCCATCGATCCCGCGTACGTCACTGCGTTGATACTCAAGGAGAGCGGTGGCGATTCGCTCGCCGTGAGCGCCGCGCCGGCGCTCGGCCTCGCGCAGCTCACCGCCTCCGCCGACTCTGACATGCGTCTCATGGTGACGGAGTATCACTTCCAGTGGATGGCGCCCGAAGTCGGTCGCTGGCCGCGCGACGCCACCATGCGGATGCCGTCGACTACCGCCGCGGCAGTCGACTCGATACTCGCGAGCGGAGCCGTGAGCGCGCGCAACGAATATCTCTTCGACCCCGTCACGAGCGCGCGCGCCGCCGTCTTCTGGATCCGGTTGCTCGAGAACAAGTGGATCTCGGATTTCTGGCCCGGTGGCTACGGCCCCTCGGCGCGGGCGCGGCTGAACGCGGGGAAGCCCCTCACCCAACACCAGATGTTCGACCTCGTAACCGTCAGCTACAACAGAGGTTACATCGAGGTCAAAGCGCTCGTCGACAACTACGGTGCAGGTTGGGTTTCCCACCTCCCCGAGCTCACGGGAGGGCAGGCGGAGGCGGCGGATTACCTCGAGCGGGTGCGGGCGTATACCGCGCTACTGCAGACGCCGCCGCCCGTGTCGCGAGCGCACTGAGCGCCTGCAACTTTTTCCGGGGAGCAAGCGTATTAAAAATGCGGGCCCGGAACCCGTGCGCACGACGTCCACACGTGTCGATCGAAGAAAAAGAGAAAGGGCCGTCCGTTCAGGGTGTGTGCTTCACAGTTGAGGGGTTGTTCCTCCTTGCCCCGTGAGCTCACCTTCCAAACCCTGGACGAACGGCTCTTCTATTTACAGCTCCAGCGTAAGCTGACTTGCCGCGATCACGGCGCGAGCATTTCTCCCCGCGGTGAACGGCCCGCATACCGCGCTCTGCGACGCAGCGTGCATCGCCCCCCGAAAGCTCGATCGCGATATGGCGTCGCGCATCGATCTGAGCGCGGTCTCCGGATCGTTGCACCGTTCGCTCAGATGCGCGAGCACGAGGTGGGCGAGCCCTGCGTGCACGCAGTCGCGCGCGAACACTCCCGCGCGACGGTTGCTCAAGTGCCCATACGCGCCGCCGATGCGCGACTGCACCGACGGCGGATAGGGTCCCGCGCGCAGCATCCCCTCGTCGTGGTTCGACTCGAGCACGAGGATGTCGAGGCGCTCGAACGTGCGACGGTACGACGCGGGGACGTGGCCGAGATCGTAGACGACTCCCGCGCGCGCGCCCGTCGATCGTGCGGTGGCAACGACGGCCACGGGCTCCGTCCCGTCGTGCGGCGTGCGCACGGTCTGTACGCTGATGTCGCCCAGCTCCAGCGTCGCGCCTGCAGCGAATGGACGCGCACGGCCCTCCTTCAACAGCGGATGGCCGGCGATCGTCCCCGCGCTCGCATACACCGCCCACTTCCATCGCTTCGCGGCCGCGCACACGCCACGCACGTGATCATTGTGCTCGTGCGTCACGATCACGCTCTCGATCGACTCGCCCTCCACGCCGATCGACGCCAGCCGCTTCGCGAGCTCGCGCACCGGGAACCCCGCGTCGATGAGAATGCGCGTGCCGCCACTCTCCACCAGCACCGCGTTGCCCGCGCTTCCGCTCCCGAGCATCCACACCCGCATTCTACGCGCTCCGGCTCTTCGCATGCGACGCGCTCAGCTGCCTGCGCCCGCGCTCGCCCAGCGCGACGGACCGCCGCGACATCGCGCGCGCAGCGATGTCCAGAAACTTCGCGAGACGGAAGTCGCTGATCTCCTCGCCGTCGACCCACGAGAACGGTGGCACGTACTTCGGCGGCATCCGCGATCCGAACACATTCGACCCCGCGCCGATCACGCTCCCGGTCGTCAGCCGCGTGCCGATCCCCGTCTTCACGTGATCGCCGAGCATGGAGCCGAGCTTGCTCGCGCCGGTGTCGCGCATCCCGGCGGGCGTCCACAGCTGCACCGGGCCGTACGTGTTCTTGAGATTGCTCGTGATCGTGCCGGCGCCGAGGTTCACCCAGCGCCCGAGATACGAATGGCCGACGAAGCCATCGTGCCCCTTGTTCGCGTGGCCGAGGACGACCGTCTCCGAGATCTCGCCGCGAATCACGCTGTGCTCACCGATGGAGCAGCCGTGTATGCGGTCGCCGAGCACACTCGCGTGCTCGAGCACCGCACACGGCCCCACGAGCCGCGTGAACGCACGCACGGTAGCGCCGCGCCGTACCATGACCGGCCCATTCGTCACGTCGAACACCACCTGGGGCTCGACCGTCGCGCCTTTTTCGACGCATACGCGACCGCTCCCGATCACGATCGCGTGCTCGGGCGTCTCGCACGTGAGATGCGGGCCAAGCGCCTCGATATCGTCGTGGAGCTGCGCGAGAAGCTGCGTTATGAGCTCCCACACTGCGTTCACCCAGCGTCCCGGAATGTCGACCACGCGTGTGCCGGCGCCACGGAGCGCATCGAGCGAGCGCGTTCCGTCCGCGAGCTCGGATGCGGCAATCGCGTTCCCCACGCGCACCGCCGCGACGGTGCCGTCGCACGTCCAGACGTCCGCATCCGGCGCGCTCCAGCCGAGTGGGACGATGCAGCGGCTGTTCGCGATGATCGCGCCGGCGCGAATCCCGCCCGACGCCGGTGGCGCACCCGCCTCCTCGAAGTCGCGCAAATGCTCCGCGCCGATGAAGCCGGCCGCCGTCGCGTCGAGCGCGCGCTCCCATCGCGCGCGACCGAGCGCGATGCCGGCGCGCATCTCGCCAAAGGGGCGCGTGAGCGCGAACGGCTCAAAGGTGCGCGCGACCGCGTCGTCGTAGAGGTGGAGCTCGGTCACGCGCGATCCCGCACGCCGGCCGGCAGCGCGTCGAGCAGCAGCTTGAGCTCTGCCGCGCGGTCCTTCGTCGTCACGAGCGTGAGCCCGTCACGCGTGACGACGACGAGATCGTCGACACCGTAGAGCACCACCGATCCCGCCTCCGCGTGCACGACGTTGTTCGCCGCATGCACGCAGTGCACGTCGCCGAACGTCGCATTCCCCGCATCGTCGCGCCGCCGCACGCGGTGGAGCGCCGCCCACGTCCCCACGTCGTCCCAGCCGAAGTCGCCCGGGATCACCAGCACGCGGCCGCTGCGCTCGAGCACCCCCTCGTCCACGGATATCGACTTGACCGCCGCAAAGAAGCCCGGGACATCGCCGCTCTCCACGAGCGCGAGCGACGGTGCGACCTCCGGCGAGTGCGCGCGCAGCTCCGCGAGGAAGTCACTCGCGCGCCAGACGAAGATTCCCGAGTTCCAGAGATAGCCGTCTGCGACCATGCGCGCCGCGATTTCGCGATTCGGCTTTTCCGCGAAGCGCGCGACGCGACGCGCACCTTCCTCGCCGCCAGCGACGCGCTCCCCTGGCTCGATGTAGCCGAAGCCGGGATCGGGACGAGTCGGGACGATCCCGACCGTCACAAGACTCTGTTCACGCTCGGCCACCGCGGCCGCGCGCGCGAGCGTCGCGCGAAACTCCGCATCATCGCCGATCGCCCAGTCCGCATGCACGCAGATCATCACGTCGTTCGCGCCGCCGCGCCGCGCGATCGTCGACGCCGCCCAGGTGAGCGCCGGCGCGGTTCCGGCGGCACGCGGCTCGGCCATCACGTTGTCCGGTGGAAGCTGTGGGAGCAGCGCGCGCACCGCGTCCGCGAGCGACGCATTCGTGACGATGAGCGTGCGCTCCGCGGGCACGAGCTCCGCAAGCCTCGCAACGGTGTCGGCGAGCAACGGCGCATCGGTGATGAGCGGGAGCAGCTGCTTCGGGCGCTTCGGCGTGCTGAGCGGCCAGAAGCGCGACCCCACGCCCCCGGCGAGAATCACGGCCCAGCGACTCAACGCTCCGTCGCTCCCATCTCCTCGGACGGCACGCCTGTCAGCTCGGCGGCACGCGCGTACAGCTTCTTCGGGCTGAACGGCTTCGTGAGATAGTCGTTCGCGCCGAGCGCCATCGCCTGCCGGTGATGCTGTTCCTGGCCGGCAGCCGTGAGCACGATGCACGGCACGGAGCGCCAGCGGGTGTCTTCGCGAACTTTCGCGAGCACGTCCAGCCCGCTCATGTACGGCATCATGACATCGAGTACTACGAGCGCAATGTCCGGATCGCTCTCCATCTGCGCGAGCGCCTCGCGTCCGTCGTAGACGAGCGTCACATCGAAGGGGCCCTGCTCGAGCTTCATCTTGATGATCCGCCCGATGTGCGGCTCGTCGTCGGCCACCAGCACATGGATCCGCTGCTGCTCGAGCATGCTCAAACCAGCGACGAAATGTTCTCGCGATTGCGGCGCAGCTCGAACAGCAGGCGCCCGACGTTCGCGGACGGCTGCGCGAGCACGAGCAGAAGCGCATCGGCGGAGAGCAGGGCAACGATGGCGAACCCCTGTTCGTATTCGAGGATGGCGGTCGTCAGCTGTCCGCGCGAATCGGTGGCTCCGAATTCTTCGGCGGCCGCGACGATGGACGGGACGAGTGCCGCCACGCTCTCCGCGTTTACGGAGCCAGTCGTCTGGCTATCGATCAGCAGTCCGTCGCGGCCGAGCACGACGGCCGCATCGACGCCTTCGCGTTGGCGAAGGGCGCCCACGAGATCTCGAATGGTGGCCATGCACGCTCCTGGTGGGTCGTGCGAAACTACTGGCCGCGCGCCTCGGAAGTCAAGCGAGGATAACAGCTTGAACTCGTTGTAGCGGCGCCCTATCCTTTCCCTCTGCAGACGTGTTTTACCCCCTCCGGCGCGCAGGCACATGAAGGTCAGATTCTTGGTGCTCATCGCTGGCGCCGGCATTGCTGCCGCCGCCTGCGCAAATCCGTTCGCTACGAAGGCAACGCTGGCGACGATCGACGATACCGCTGCGGTGTACGCGCTCTCGGGCGCGCCGGAAAGCGCGCCCACGGCCATCAACGTGACTTTCCCGCGCGCGGTGATCGCGACGCCGTCGGAGCACTATGACGTCGTCTTCGACATCCGGAACGACTCCGCCTTTGCGTATCCTCCGCACGTCATTGGCGCCACGTTGATCGCCGGCTTGCAGCTCGCATCGCAGCCGTTCGGCGCGATCACCCAGGCGCCGACCACCGGCTACAACGACACGCTGCCGGTCTTCATCCACGCGGGAGATGTGCTGCTCGTGCGGTCGACGTCGTCGCAGTGCGCGACGCAGTCGGTGGCTGCACGCACGTACATCTACGCGAAGATCGTGATCGACAGCATTTTCTACGACCATGCCGCGCCGCCACACATCCCGCGCACGCTCTGGTATCGCCTCCGCAACGATCCCAATTGCGGCTTCATCTCGTTCGCTGACGGCATTCCGAAGAGCTGACCGTGCACGACCTGAGGACGCTGCGCGATAATCTGGAGCAGCTCCGCGAGGGGATGCGGCGCCGCCTCCAGCTCGACGCATTGGCCCCGCGCATCGACCGCGCCGACGCGCTCGACCGCGAGCGCCGCACGCTGATCCAGCGAGGTGAGGAGCTCAAGGCGACGCGCAATGCGGCGACGCAGGAGGTCGCGCGCCGCAAGAAGTCCAAGGAGAATGCCGACGACCTCATCGCGCAGACGCGCGCACTCGGCGCTGACATCTCCGCGGCGGAGCTGGAGCTCGCGAGCGTCGAGCGCGAGCTCGGCGACATCCTCATGCAGCTCCCGAACATTCCGTCGCCCGACGTGCCCGAAGGTGGCGAGGAACGCAACCGTGTGGTGCGCTCCTGGGGCGAGCCTCGCACATCCGATGGCGTTCGCCCGCACTGGGAGATCGGCGAGCAGCTCGGCATCCTCGACCTCGCCGCGGGTGCGAAGATCACGGGTTCCGGCTTCGTCGTACTGCGGCGCGGCGGCGCGCGGCTCGTGCGCGCGCTGATGTCGTTCATGCTCGATCTGCACACGCGCGAGCACGGGTACGACGAAGCGTGGGTGCCCTTCCTCGTCACGCGCGACGCGATGACCGGGACGGGGCAGCTCCCCAAGTTCGAGGACGACGCCTATCGCACCGACGATGATCTCTTCCTCATCCCCACGGCCGAGGTGCCGCTGACGAATCTGCTGCGCGAAGAGATTCTCGAGGCGGGCTCGCTGCCGCGCGCGCTCACCGCGTACACGCCGTGCTTCCGGCGCGAGGCCGGCGCCGCGGGGAAGGACACGCGCGGCCTCATTCGCGTCCACCAGTTCGACAAGGTGGAGCTCGTGCGCGTCACGACTCCCGAAAGCTCGGTGCAGGAGCTCGAGACGCTGACTGGCCACGCCGAGCGGGTGCTGCAGCTATTGGGGCTTCCGTATCGCGTTCTGCTGCTCGCTGCTGGCGACATGGGCTTTTCGTCGGCGAAGACGTACGACCTCGAGCTCTGGGCGCCAGGCGTAGGGAAGTGGCTCGAGGTATCATCATGCAGCTCGTTCGGAGACTTTCAGGCGCGTCGCGCGAATATCAGATATCGCCCGGCCGCCGGTGAGAAGCCGCGCTTCGTGCACACCCTCAACGGCTCGGCGCTCGCCTTTCCGCGCACGATCATCGCCATTCTGGAGCACTACCAGAATCCGGATGGCACCGTCAGGATACCGGACGCGCTCCGCCCGTATTTCGGCGGCGACCTCCTTACATAGCCGATGCGCGGTCGCGCGCCGGTCATCATCCTCGGGGTGCTCCTCGCGCTCTTGCTCGGCGCGTACATCCTCTTTTCGCGGCGCGTCGTGCTCGAGCTGCGCCGCGACGCCGGTCGCTCGGGTCAGATGCACGCGCGCGTTTTTCGCGCGCTCGCCGATCCGCGCCCTGACGCGGCAAACGATGCGCTGCTCGATCTCTCGCGCAGCATCGATGCGCTCGGCGTGCCGGTGATCGTGACCGACGCGAAGGGCAAGCCGACGGCGCAGGCGAATCTCCCCTTCCAGGCGGACATCGACGACCCGCGCGTGCTCGACTACATCCCGTACCTCGACCGTCTCAATCCGCCCGTGGTCGAGCGGAACATCGGGATGGTGCACTTCGGCGACAGCCAGCTGATCACGAGCCTGCGCTTCATTCCGGTGGTGCTGGCGTCGCTGCTCGCCTTCGTCTTTCTCGCGGGGCTCTACACGCTGCGCACGCGCAATCGCGCGGATCGCGAGCGCGTGTGGGCGGGGATGGCGCGCGAATCGGCGCACCAGCTCGCGACGCCGCTGTCGAGCCTCAGCGGATGGATCGAGCTGCTGCGCGACCAGAGCGAGGGCGAGGGCTCCGTATCGTCGTCGGCGATCGCGCACATGGAGGCGGACCTCGAGCGGCTGCAGCGCGTGTCGCACCGCTTTGAGCGCATCGGCCGCCCGCCACGCCGCGACATCGTCGATCTGGGTGCGCTGGTCGTGCGCGTGGGGAATTACTTCCAGGCGCGCGTGCCCACGCTCGCCCATCGCGTCACGATCGTGGCCTCTGGTGGCAACGAGCCGCTCACGATCGAGGGCGACGAGGTGTTGCTCGAGTGGGCGCTCGAAGTGCTCGTGAAGAACGGGCTCGACGCGCTCGCGGGGCGCGGCGGTCGGATGTACATCACGACCAAGCGCCTCGATCCCGATCGCGTGCGGCTCCGCGTAGCCGACGACGGCCCCGGCATTCCACGCGAGATGCGCGCGCGCATCTTCGAAGCCGGATTCTCCACGAAGGAATCGGGGTGGGGGATCGGACTCTCGCTCGCGAAGCGCATTGCCGAGGAAAATCATCGTGGGCGACTGATTCTTTCCCCGTCAGAGAAAGGCGCGACCTTCGACATTATACTTCAGGGATGAGCAGCCCCCCGATCACCGATGTGTCCGACGATGCACTCGCGAAGCTGAATCCCGCCCAACGCGAGGCCGTGCTCCACTTCGAGGGGCCCATCCTCGTGCTCGCCGGGGCGGGGTCTGGAAAGACCCGCGTGCTCACGACACGCATTGCCCGGCTGATTCAGCATCACGAAATCGCCCCGTCGAGCATTCTCGCGGTGACCTTCACGAACAAGGCTGCCGGTGAGATGAAGGAGCGCATCGCACGACTCATCGGCGAGACGCCGAGCGGGATGTGGGTGGGCACCTTCCACGCGATCGGCGCGCGGATGCTGCGGCGCGAAGCGCAGCTGGTGGGGCGCACCTCCGGCTTTACGATCTACGATGAAGATGATTCGCTCGCGGTGGTGCGGCGCATCATGGAGCGCCTGCGGATCTCGCCCAAGGAGTGGACGCCAAAGGCGTTGCGCAGCGCGATCTCCGGAGCGAAGAACGCGCTCGTCGCACCGGCGGAGTACGCGAAGCTCGCGATGGATCCGCTCAGCAAGGCTGCCTCGCTCGTGTACGACCAGCTCGAGCCGACGCTCCGCGACTCGAACGCGGTCGACTTCGATGATCTGCTCGTGCTGCCGGTGCGCGTGCTGCAGCAGCATCCCGAACGCGTCGCCGCGTATCGCGCGCGCTTCCGCTTTCTGCTCGTCGATGAGTATCAGGACACGAATCGCGCGCAGTACGAATTCGTGAAGCTCCTCGCGGGCGGCGACGGCAACGTCCTCGTCGTCGGCGATGACGATCAGAGCATCTACGGCTGGCGCGGCGCCGATATTCGGAACATCCTCGACTTCGAGCGCGACTTCCCCTCGGCGGCCGTCGTGCGCCTCGAGGACAACTACCGGTCGACGCCGCAGGTGCTCGATCTCGCGAATGCGGTGATCAGCGAGAACACAGGTCGTCGTGGGAAGACCTTGCGAGCCACACTCCCCTCGGGCGATGCGGTGACGCAGGTCGCGACACTCGATGAGCGCGACGAGGCGGAGTTCGTCGCCGATGAGATCGTGGTGCTCGGCAGCGGCACGCGCGCGCTCGACTATCGCGACATCGCGATCCTCTACCGCACGAACTCGCAGAGTCGCGCGCTCGAAGAGTCGATGCGCAAGCGCGCGATTCCGTACAAGCTGATCGGGGCGGTGCGCTTCTATGATCGTCGCGAGATCCGCGACCTCATGAGCTACCTCAAGCTCATCGGGAATCCGGCGGACAACGAGGCCTTCCTTCGCGCCGTCTCGGTGCCGAGGCGCGGGCTCGGCGACACGACGCTCGAACAGCTCCAGCACATCGCGCGCGAGCTCGGACGCCCCCTGCTCGAGGTCGCGAGCGATCCCTCGCGACTCGGCGCACTTCGGGCGGCCGCGCGTCAGGCACTCGCCGACTTCTCCGCCCTCATTCAACGCCATCAGGCATCGGCCGCGGACACCGCCGTCGATGAACTCCTGCGGAATCTGGTGACCGAGATCCGCTTCGCCGATCACCTGAACGCCGAGGGTCCGGAGGGGAGAGACAGGCTCGAGAACGTCGGCTCGCTCATCGATGCCGCGGCGAACGCGGTGGAGGATGAAGGCGGCGAGGTCGGGCTGACGCCGCTCGCGCACTTTCTGCAGGGCGCCGCACTCAATAGTGAGGAGCAGCAGAAGGCGGGCTCCGACTCCGTTTCCATGATGACGCTGCACAACGCGAAGGGACTCGAGTTTCCGGCAGTGTTCATCACCGGGCTCGAAGATGGTCTCTTCCCGCTGCGGCGCGCACAGGACGAGCCGGAGATGATGGAAGAGGAGCGTCGCCTCTTCTATGTCGGCATCACGCGCGCGATGCGCACGCTTTACCTCTCGCACGCGCGCAGCCGCCGCCGCAACGGAGAGACGCTGCAGAGCATCCCGTCCAGCTTCCTCAAGCCGATTCCACCGGCGCTCGTCACGCAGCGCGGATCGTTCAAGCTGCGCGGGAGTACGCGCGCGGTTCCATCGTTCTCGCAGTCGCCGTCGCTTCGCCGGCCCGGACAGCCCGTCGCGCGCGCGTCGTGGGTCGACGCGGCGGACGAGTCGCAGGACGCGCCGAGCTTCTTCAAGGGCGAGCGCATTCGGCATGCGCGCTTCGGATCGGGAACGGTGGCCGAGCTCTCGGGGAGCGCGCGCGATGCGAAGCTCACCGTCGACTTCGACGACGCCGAGATCGGACGCAAGCGCTTCGTGCTCGCCCATGCGCACTTCGAGCGAGGGTTCGAGTAATGGCCATCGGTGCAGACGATGTGCGCCACGTCGCGGCGCTCGCGCGACTCGCGGTACCGGAGAGCCAGCTCCCCGCGCTCGTGTCGCAGCTCAACGGGATTTTGTCGCACATGGATGCGCTCGCGAAGGTCAAGACGGTGGGTGTGATGCCCGCGGCTGGCGTTGGCGATGCGGCCATGCCGCTGCGCGCTGACATTGGTCCGCCGATTCCGCTCGCGCGCCCGCTCGAGTCCTTCGCGCCGCAGTCGCGCGACGGATTCCTCCTCGTGCCGCGCCTCGCGACCCACGAGAGCGCCGGCGACGACGAGTCGGACGAGTGAACGGCTCGGCGGAGAGCGCTGTCCGCGATGCGTTCGCGCGCATGGCGGAGGTCGATGCGGGGCCTGCGGGACTCAACTGCATCCTGTGGACCGACGAGGCGCGCGCACTCCAGGATGCCGCCGCCGTCGATGCGCTCGCGGCCAAGGGCGCGCTCGCGGGCGTCCCCTTCGTGGCAAAGGACAACATCGCGACGACGCACCTCCAGACGACATGCGGCTCGCGCATCCTCGAGGGCTACGTCAGCCCGTACGAGGCGACGGTGATCACGCGCCTGCGCGACGCAGGCGCAGTGCTCGTCGGCAAGTCGAACATGGATGAATTCGCGATGGGGAGCTCGAACGAGCATAGCGCGTGGGGCCCGGTGCTCAATCCGGTCGACCGCACACGCGTGCCCGGCGGCTCCTCTGGTGGCTCCGCCGCCGCCGTCGCCGCCGGCATCGTGCGCATCGCACTCGGCTCCGAAACCGGCGGCTCCGTGCGCCAACCCGCGTCGTACTGCGGCATCGTGGGAGTGAAGCCGACGTACGGGCGCGTCAGCCGCTACGGCCTCGTCGCCTTCGCGTCGTCGCTCGATCAGGTGGGCGTCTTCGGCGCCACGGTTGCCGACGCCGCTGCGGGGCTCGAGGTCATCGCGGGCCGGGATACACGCGATGCGACGAGCGCGGACTGTCCCATCGACCGCTACACCGCCGCCGCGACCGCTGATCTCGCCGACGTCGTCATCGGTCGTCCGCGCGAGTACTTCCCGAAGTCGCTCGACCCGCGCATTGCGAAGCGCTGCGACGATGCGCTCGAGTCGCTGCGCGCTCGGGGAGCCGAAATCCGGGAGGTCTCGCTCCCGCACACCGATCTCGCGATCCCCGTCTACTATATCATTGCACCGGCCGAGGCGTCGTCGAACCTCGCGCGCTTTGATGGGGTGCGATATGGGCCACGCGGGGCTTCCGACGGGCTTCGCGAGATGTACGAGTCCACGCGCACGCGTGGCTTCGGCGCCGAGGTTACCCGCCGCATTCTGCTCGGCACCTACGTGCTTTCGGCCGGCTACTACGACGCGTACTACAAAAAGGCGCAGGAAGTCCGCACGCTCATCGCGCAGGACTTCCGTGAGGTCTTCGAGAGCGGCGTGCATCTGCTCTTCACGCCGACGACGCCGAGCCCCGCATTCGCGTTCGGCGCGAAGTCCGACCCGTACGAGATGTACCTGAACGACATCTTCACGGCGACCGCGAATCTGGCGGGGGTGCCGGCGATCTCGGTGCCGATCGGCGACATCGATGGGCTTCCGGTGGGCGGCCAGCTCATCGCGCGCCACTTCGACGAGCAGATGATGTTCCGGGGTGCCTTCGCGCTCGAGGCCGCGCACGTGGGGGCGGAATGAGCGACGTGTCGAAGCAGGCACCCAGCGTGAGCGACGCCTACGAGATGGTCGTCGGACTCGAGGTACATGTGCAGCTGCTCACGCGCACCAAGGCGTTCTGCAGCTGCAGTACCGCGTACGGTGCGCCGCCGAACGCGAATACCTGCCCCGTGTGTCTCGCCTTGCCGGGCGCGCTCCCCGTGCTCAACGAGGAAGCCGTGCGCCTCGCGGTGCGCGCGGCGCACGCGCTGCACTGCACGGTGAACGAGACGTCGATCTTCGCGCGCAAGAACTACTTCTATCCCGATCTTCCCAAGGGCTACCAGATCTCGCAGTTCGACAAGCCGCTGGCCGAGCATGGAAAGCTCGACATCGGCGTGAATGCGGATGGCACGCCAATCACCATCGGGATCACACGCGTCCACATGGAAGAGGACGCGGGGAAGTCCGTGCACGATCGCTATCCGGGTGTCACCGCGATCGATCTCAATCGAAGCGGCGTGCCGCTCATCGAGATCGTGAGCGAGCCCGACATGCGCTCTGCGCGCGAGGCCGGCGCGTATCTGCGCGCGCTCAAGCAGGTGATCGAGTACACCGCCGTCAGCGACGCGAACATGGAGGAGGGAAGTCTCCGCGTCGATGCGAACGTGAGCGCGCGGCTCCGCGGCGAGACGACGCTCGGGACGAAGACCGAGGTGAAAAACCTCAACTCGTTCTCCGGTGTCGAGCGCGCGCTCGAGATCGAGTTTGCGCGCCAGTGCGAGGTGCTCGCGAGCGGCGGCGTCGTCACGCAGCAGACGATGCTCTGGGACGCGAACCGGGGAGAGGTGCGCCCCGCGCGCAGCAAGGAAGGGAGTCACGACTACCGGTATTTCCCCGAGCCGGACCTCCCGCCACTCCGGCTCGCGCGCGCGTGGATCGATGCGGCAGAGCTCGCACTCCCCGAGCTGCCAGCGGCGAAGGTTGCGCGCTTCATCGCCGACTACAAGCTGCCGCCAACGGACGTCGAGGTGCTCGTCGCGAGTCAGCCCACGGCGGCGTACTTCGAAAGCGTCGTCAAGGCGGGCGCGGAGCCGAAGGCCGCGGCGAACTGGGTGATCCGCGATGTGCTGCAGGAAGTGAAGGGCGGCGCGTCGATCTCGGCGTTTCCCGTCGAGCCCTCATCGCTCGCGCAGCTCATCGGCATGGTCACCGACAACACGGTGAGCAGCGCTGCCGCGAAGTCGATCTTCGTCATCGCGGCAAAAACGCGCGAGCTTCCCTCGGACATCGCGAAGCGCGAAGGGTTGCTCCAGGAGCGCAACGAGGACGCGTTGGTCGGCTGGGTCGATCAGGTGCTTGCCGAGAATCCCGATGTCGCCACGCGCTTTCGAGGCGGAGACAGGAAGCTGCTCGGAGTGCTGGTCGGGCTCGTGATGAAGGCATCGAAGGGGCGTGCGGACCCCAGGGCGATCAATCAGCTCTTGTCGGCGCGCGCCGCCGATGGCAAGTAGAGCGGCGCCTTGAGCTCCGCCGCGAATCGCAGCTGCGATTCCGGCATCGCGAACTGTCGCGTGGCTTCCTCTGCCATACGGAACTCCATCCCCGCCTTTCGCGAATCGCGGCGCACTTCCTTCGCGTGGCGGAGCGCGTCCTCGCCGGCGGGATCGAGCGCGTACGGCTCCGACGAGTCGACTCGCCGCAGGAAGTCGATGATGAAGTCGAACGATCGCTCCATATAGCGCGCGACGTTCGGATCGGTGAGATCCCACCGGCTGTTCTCCGCAGCGAGCTGGAAGATCCGCTGCCACGACTCCGTATCGGTGACGTACACCATGCTGCGGAAGAGCCGGCGATTCGTTTGCGTGCTGAAGATGGTCGGGCTCAAAATCCGATCGAGATGCTCGTCCGATCGGGAGTGGTCACGCAGGATCACTTCGCGCGCGCGCCGGCTGTATCCCTGGCCCAGATGCGTCTCGAAGCGGCTCTCCCAGTAGCTGTGGCCTACGCCCGTCGTGCGCGACGCAATGATGAGGTAGCGCGGAACGAAGTAGTTGTGCGCTACGGTGTCCGCCGCGAGGTGCGCGAGGTAGCCCAGCGCAAAACTCTTGATCGCCTCGTCGCGCGCCTGGTCGTAGATCTCGAGCCCGACCGCCCACGAGTGACAGTGCCGGCCCACGGGCGCGTACTTCTTCGCGATGCTCGTATCCGCCGCAATCGAGCCGTAGAGAAACTCGACGGGATAGTTCCCGAGTAGCTCGCCAATTGCTCTCGGTAGCTGGGCGAGCGCGCCGAGGACCGCCTCGCCCAGGAAAATGTGCGTTCCCGGTGTCCACGCCCACGCCGTGGAGGGAATGACGCACAGGGCGACCAGCGCAAGAGCGATTGGAATCGCCATGCGCCTGGTCGGCCGGCCCCACTTCTTACTCGTCGAGTGCCGGGATGTTGTTCTACCGCGTGCGGGCATCCCCGAAGTTACAACAACGTCAGATGCCGAGATGCTTCCGGTGTCGACGAACGGCCTTACGCAGGTCGTTGATCTCGTGCGACACCGTGTCGTCGATCACCTCGCGTGCATTCTGCACGTAATCGCCGATCGACTCCTGGATCTCGTCGAAGGGGATCTTGTCCCACATCTCCTCGCCGCGCTCGGCAGCCCACTTCGCGCCGCGGCGCCCCGCGCGCCCCGCTGCCGCTCCCGCCATCGCACCGGCCTCGCGCGCCAGCGTGCGCGGCGTCCGCTTGCGTCGCACGTGCAGGAGCATTGCGATCCCCGCGCCCGCCACGAGTCCCAGAACCGCCGCCGTCAACAGATCGTACTGCTGCTCACCCTGGTCCGCCGCGTCTCGGCCGTTTGATGCGCGGCTCCGCCCGCCCGTACGCGGGCCCGTTGTCGTAACCATCACTCACATCCTCCGCGGCATCGACTGCCGCATCAAGGTCACTTGCATCATCGAAATCATCGATGTCGTCGATCGATTCCAGACCGTCGTCATCGAGGTCATCCTCGAGTGCTTCGAAGTCTTCGCCTGCACCCGCCTCGGCCTCGCGCCGCGCCCCGTCCTCGCGGAACGCCGCCGCACCCGCCCTCACACCGCGCACCGTCGACGCCGTCGACACGAACGCATTCTCCGCCTCTTCCTGCACCAGGCGCAGCACCGCTCCCAGCTCATGCAGCCGCCGCTCGGACGCGTCGACCACGTCGCGGATCCCCTCGTTCGCCGTCAGCAGCGTCTTCCGGATCGCCTGCACGTCCGCGCGAATCGATGTCGAGATGTAATCAATGTTGTTCGCGATATTCGACGCGTGCTTCGTGACGGGATCGATGCTGCGCTCGATGTGTTCGAGCACCGACTCGAACTTGGTCGCCGTTCTCCGGAATTTCACCACCGCCGGAATCAGGATGATCATCAACACCAGAAACACGATCACCGACGCAGCGCCGATGATCTGATTGAGAGTCGTGTACCACGCGGGGCCCGCCGTGACGGACTTCGTGTAGGTCGTTTCGGCGAGTGCCGTCGCACCCTGCAAGAGCAGGAGGCCCATCTGAGCGATCAGGGTCATCCGTCCGCGAAGTTCGGAGAGATCAAGGTTCTTGCGCCCCGCGCGCAGCTTCCGCGGCTCGTGCGCAAGATAAGTGCAATGGTGGTGCCAACATCCTTCAATTGGATGGGCGTCGCGACGTTGTCAAGCGCATTCCTTGACTTGAAGTGGCAACGCGGGGCATCCTTCCGAATCTTCGCACGATTGCGAGCGCGTAGCGGCATCCCGCCTGCGCCTCCCGACCCTACTCCGATCCCATTGGCATCCCCGCTGCGTTATATCGTCGAAGGTGGACACACGCTCGCCGGCTCCATCACGCCGTCGGGCAACAAGAACGCCGCGCTGCCGATCATCGCCGCCGCGCTGCTCACCGAGCAGAAGGTGACGCTCGAGAACGTGCCGCGCATCCGCGACTGCGAAACACTCGTCGAGCTGATCATGTCGCTCGGCGTCTCGGCCGAGTGGACCGCGCGGAATACGCTCGAGATCGAGGCAAAGCTCGTGCAGCCGAGCGCGCTCGACCCGGTGCTCTGCGCGAAGATCCGCGCTTCGATCCTCCTCGCCGGTCCGCTTCTCGCGCGCTGTGGCGGGGTCACGCTTCCGCCGCCCGGCGGCGACGTCATCGGCCGCCGACGCCTCGACACCCACTTCCTGGCGCTCGAGCAGTTGGGCGCGAAGGTCGAGATCGCCGAAAGTTACGTGCTCACCACCAAGGGGCTGCGCGGCGCGGATGTCTTCCTCGACGAGCCGAGCGTCACCGGCACGGAGAACGCGCTGATGGCCGCGAGTCTCGCGCACGGAACTACGACGCTCCGCAACGCCGCCGGCGAGCCGCACGTCCAGGATCTCGCGCACTTTCTGGTCGCGATGGGCGCCACGATCGAGGGAATCGGTACGAACACCGTCGCTATTGCCGGCGCGAAATCGCTGCACGGCGCCACGCACCGCATCGGCCCCGATCACATCGAGGTGGGCTCGTTCATCGGGCTCGCGGCCGTCACGCGCTCGGAGCTTCGCATCGTGAGCGCGGGTGTCGAGCATCTCCGCTCCACGCGCCTGGGCTTCGAGCGCCTCGGCATCGAGTGCACCGTGGTCGGCGGCGATCTCCTCGTCGCCGCGAAGCAGAATCGCAAGATCGTCAGCGATCTCGGCGGGCACGTCCCGAAGCTCGAGGATCAGCCGTGGCCCGCGTTCCCGGCCGATCTCATGTCCATCGCGATCGTGACGGCGACGCAGTGCGAGGGTCTCATTCTCATGCACGAGAAGATGTTCGAGTCGCGCATGTTCTTCGTGGACAAGCTGATCGGGATGGGTGCGCGCATCGTGCTGTGCGATCCGCACCGCGCGCTCGTGGCTGGGCCCTCGCCGCTGCGCGGGAGCACGCTCGAATCGCCCGACATTCGCGCGGGGATGGCGATGCTCCTCGCCGCGCTGTGCGCGGAGGGGCAGAGCACGATCAACAACGTCGGACAGATCGAGCGCGGGTACGAGCGCATCGACGAGCGTCTGCGGGCGCTTGGCGCGCAGATCACGCGCGTCGAGGACCGGCGCAGCTGACCACGGCCGAGGACGGCGCTTCGCCCGAGCCGGCGCGCGAGAGCATTCCGGATTTCGAGAAGCTTGGCATCATCGCCTTCACCACGACGAGGGATGCAGGAAGCTTCGCTACGGAATCGGACGAGCCCGCGCGCGCGGTCATGGGGCGATGGTATGGACTGCGCGCGCATCTGCACGACTACGCGCCGCGCTTCGCGACCGCGTCGCAGGTGCACGGAACGCGCGTGGTCGAGCATGATGGCGCGTGGGAGGGATGGCTTCGCGTGCTCGACGCCGACGGGCACTTCGCACTACGCAGCGGAACGGCGATGGCGGTGACGATCGCCGATTGCGTGCCGGTGTTCCTCGCACATCCGGATGGCGCGATCGCGCTGCTGCACGCGGGGTGGCGCGGGACGGCCGCACGGATCATCGACCGCGCGCTCGCCGCCTTCAGTCGGCAGGGACTCGGGGCGCACGACCTGCGCGTGCATCTCGGGCCGGCGATCTGCGGGAAGTGCTATGAGGTGAGCGCAGAGGTGGCACAGGCGCTCACGGGGAAAGCGGCATCGGGCCCTCGCACGGTCGACTTGAGGAATCTCATCGCCTCGCATGCGCGCGAGAGCGGTGTCACGCAAATCACGACGAGCCCATGGTGCACGCGCTGCGATAATGCGCGCTTCTTTTCGCATCGCGCCGGCGATGCGGGGCGACAGCTCGCGGTGATGGTCGCGCGCGAGCCCGCGCGGGTTGACTCGCTCTAACTTCAAGCCTAGATTGCATATCGGTTGCCCAGTCGTAGTTGCGGCGGGGCCGGATGTGGGGGAGGTTACCCCACATTTTTTATTTTTTGTCGTCTGCGAATCGACGTGAACGAAGCGCTGGAAGTGGTTGTAACCGAAGAGCTTGACGGATTGGGCTACGATTTGGTGGAATTGCGCACCGCGGGGAGCCGCGCGCGTCCCACCCTGCAGCTCAGAATCGACCGGCGTGATGGCGCGGCGATCACCGTCAGCGATTGCGCGATCGTTTCGCGCGCGGTCGAAACACGGCTCGAAGCGGAACAGAAGGTTGGTCCGGAGTACGTGCTCGAAGTGTCTTCGCCGGGAATCGAGCGGCCGCTCCATCGGGCGGCTGACTGGCGTCGGTTCGTGGGTCAACGGGCGAGCATTTTGAGCCCCGCGCTCCAGGGCCGCGCCGAAGTCGAGATCCTCGGCGTCGAAGGTTCGGACGGAGCGGAGAGCGTCGTTGTCCGCACCGCACAGGGAATCGAAGAGCGTATCGCGTTGGCCGACGTCAAGGACGCCCGGCTGGCATTCACTTGGTAGCGAAGGGAGTTTCCGATGGTCAGCTCCGTAGACATGTTGAGCGCGATCAAAGAACTGACGAATACCAAGCAACTCGATCGAACCGAGCTGCATCTGCTGCTGCAGGACGGTTTTCTCGCGGCCATGGCCAAGCGCTATGGGCCGACCGTGCAGGCGGAAGTCGAGATCGATGAGGGGCGCGGGGCGATCAAGATCACGCGGCTCCGGAGCGTCGTCGCGGAAGTCGCGGACGCGAGCCGCGAGATCTCGGTCGAGGATGCGCAGATCTATGACGAAGGGTTCGAGGTCGGGGACATGCTCGAGGAGCCCGTCGACTTCGGCGAATTCGGGCGCACCGCCATTCAAGCGGCGAAGCAGCGCATCATTCAGCGCGTTCGCGAACGTGAGCGCACGCGCATTCGCGACGAGTTCGCGACCCGCGTCGGCGATCTCCTCTCCGGCGAAGTGCAGCAGATCGAGCGCGGCAAGCTCGTCGTCATGCTCAACAAGTTCCGCGAAGCGGAAGCGATCATTCCGTACCGCGAGCAGAATCACCGCGAGCACTATCACCAGGGCGAGCCGATCCGCGCGGTGCTCAAGCGCATCGAGGAGACGCCCAAGGGTCCGCGGCTCATTCTCAGTCGCGCCGATGGCCTGTTCGTGAAGGCGCTCTTCAAGCTCGAGGTCCCGGAGATCCAGCAGGGGATCGTGGAGATTCGCGCATCGGCGCGCGAAGTCGGCAGCCGCACGAAGATCGCGGTCTTTTCGCGCGACGATTCGATCGATCCGGTGGGCGCGTGCGTCGGCCTCAAGGGCTCGCGCGTGCAGGCCGTGGTCAACGAGCTCGGTGGCGAGCGCATCGACATCGTGCCCTGGTCCGCGGATCCCGAACGCTTCGCGAAGCTCGCCCTCGCGCCGGCGCGCGTCGCTCGCGTGTTCAGTGATGGCGTGGCCAAGACCATTCAGGCGGTCGTCGACGAAGATCAGCTCTCACTCGCCATCGGCCGCAATGGACAGAACGTGCGCCTCGCGAGTGAGCTCACGGGGTGGAAGATCGATCTCTACTCGAGTCGCGAGTGGCTGGAGCGCGGCGGAGAGACGCCGCTGTTCGCGCCGCTTCCCGAAGAAGTCAGCGTTGCCGCCGACGTTCGCCTCGCGGACATCGGCGCGCTCGGACCGGCCACGGTGGCCGTGCTCGAGGACGCCGGCTATCGCACGTTGAACGACATCATCGATCTCGACCGTGACGATTTCCTCCGTCTTCCCGGGATCGCGCCGGAAGAGGCGGATCGCATCATGGCGATGATCGATGAGCTGACGGAAGACAGCAGTGGAGAAGGGAGCGACGCCGGAGGTTCTGCCGCGTTGCCGCCCGCGTAGTGGACGACGTGACCGCGGCCCGGATCCTCGGGCTCGTCGGGCTCGGCGTGCGAAGTCGCAGGGTCGTCGTTGGGGTCGAGATGGTGCGTGCGGCGGCAAAGAAGGGAACGCTCGTGCTCGCGGTGGTGGCGCCGGATGCATCGCGCCACAGTCGTGAAAAGGTGCTGCCGCTCCTGGCAGCCAGGGGCGTGCAGGTGATCGAAGGCCCCTCGGCCGCAGCGCTGGGGGCGGCCGCGGGTCGAGAGACCACGGCGGCGGTAGGAGTGATCGATCGCGATCTCGCGAAAGGAATTTCGGGAATCGCGACAGGTGGGTGAGATGAGCAGGCTCCAGAGGAGGAGTGTTTGATCAAGCTTCGAGTGAATGAGTTGGCAGGGGAGTTCGGCATTACCAGCGAGGAGCTCATGACGATGCTCCGCTCGATGGACGTGCCGGTACGCAGTCATCTCAGTCAGCTGAGTGACGAACAGATCGCGCGCCTCCGAGCACGGTGGGAGCGCGAGAAACGCGCGCGTCAGGAGAAGCCTGCAGCGGCGCCTGCACGTCGTCGTCGCGGAACGGCTGCAGCCGCAGCAGCAGCGCCGGTCGTCGCCGCACCTGCCCCCGAAGTGGCGACCGAAGCCGCAGCCGCCCCCGCACGTCGCCGTCGCAAGGCCTCGGACATCGCCGCGGCCGCGGAGGTCACCGCCGCACACGATGCCGAGGTCGCCGCCACCGCCGCGACGCAGGCCGGCATCGAGCCGGCCGTCTCGCGCCTCGAAGAGGAGCTGCTCGTCGCGGATCCCGTGCCGGACGCGCCCGCGCGTCAGCCGATCGAAGAGTCGCGCATCACCGCCTACTCCTCGCCGCCGACGCCCGCACGTCCCTCCGCGCCGCGTCCCCCCGAGGCGAACAGCTACAGCCGCTCCGGCGACTCGACCACCGCAGGTCCGACGCAGACGCCACGTTCCGCCGCCGGCGGCGACTGGCAGCGCCCGCGTCCCGTCGTTCCCGGACCACCGCGTCCGAAGCCCGCGTCCGCGGGCGGCTATCCCCCTCGCCCGATCGCTTCCGCAGCGCCGGGCGGTGCGGGAGCATCTGGCTCCGGTCTCGCACCGCGTCGTGATGACAAGCGCGGCGGGGCAGGCAAGCGCAAGAAGGGGAAGCGCGGGTCGGTCGATCAGGAAGCAGTGACGGCGAACATCTCGAAGACGATGACCGCCATGCGCGGCGCGCCCGCGCGTCGCGGCTCGCGTCGCTCCGACGAGCCGTCGTACCGCGAGGAAGTCGAAGCGCAGCGCGCGGCCGAGGTCGAGCGCGAGAAGACCATCGTCCGCGTGAACGAGTTCATCACGGTGAGCGAGCTCGGGGCGATCCTCAAGGTCCCGCCCACGCAGATCGTGACGTTCACGCTGAAGAACCTCGGGCTGATGGTCACGATCAATCAGCGCCTCGACTTCGACCAGATCGAGCTGATCGCGTCGGAGTTCGGTTTCCAGGCCGTGCGCGAAGCCGACTACGCCGTCGCCGACTCGGCGGATGAAATCGCCGACGAGCGCGCCGATCTCGTGCCGCGTCCGCCGGTCGTCACGATCATGGGGCACGTCGACCATGGCAAGACGTCGCTGCTCGATTACATCCGCAAGGCGAACGTCGTCGCGGGCGAGGCCGGTGGCATCACGCAGCACATCGGCGCGTATCACGTCACGCTCGCGAGCGGGAAGACGATCACCTTCCTCGACACGCCGGGCCACGAGGCGTTCACCGCCATGCGTGCACGCGGCGCACAGGTGACGGACATCGTCGTGCTCGTCGTCGCCGCGGATGATCAGGTCATGCCGCAGACGATCGAGGCGATCTCGCACGCCAAGAATGCCGGCGTGCCGATGGTCATCGCGATCAACAAGATCGATCTGCCGTCGGCGAACGTGTCGAAGGTGAAGCAGGAGCTTCTGCAGCACGGCGTCGTGCTCGAGGAGTTCGGTGGTACCACGCTCGACACGTCGATCTCCGCAAAGAAGGGAACCGGGGTCTCCGAGCTGCTCGAACAGATTCTCCTGCAGGCGGAAATCCTCGACCTGCGCGCAAATCCGAATCGCCGTGCGAGCGGCGTCGTCGTCGAGGCCCAGCTCGATCCGGGGAAGGGTCCGGTGGCGACGGTGCTCATCGAGAACGGCACGATCCGCGTCGGCGAAGATTTCATCTGCGGCATGTTCTCGGGCCGCGTACGAAATCTGTTCGACGAGCGCGGCAAGCCGGTGAAGAGCGCCGGACCGGCGATTCCGGTACAGGTGCTCGGCATGGATGGAGTGCCGATGGCGGGCGATCAGCTCCGCGTCGTCGAGGATGCCACGTCGTCGCGCGAGATTGCGCAGCGGCGCCAGCGTCTCGATCGCGAGGCGAAGTCGCGCCGCACGTCGCGCGCGGCGGTGTCGCTCGAAGACTTCATGTCACAGGCGGCCGCGGGGCAGGTGCAGTCGCTGCGCCTCGTCATCAAGGCGGATCAGGGCGGACCGGCGGAAGCACTCGCCGATTCGCTCGGACAGCTCTCCACGAGCGAAGTGCGCGTCGAGATCATCCACCGCGGGGTCGGCGCGATCACGGAAAGCGACATTCAGCTTGCCAAGGCGTCCGGCGCGATCATCATCGGCTTCCAGGTGCGACCGGACAACAACGCGCGCGCGGCGGCCGAGCGGGATGGCGTCGAGATCAAGCTCTACCGGATCATCTACGAGGCAGTCGCGGAAGTTCGCGCCGCACTCGAAGGGCTGCTCCGTCCGGACGAGAAGGAAGTGGTCCTCGGCGAGGCGGAGGTTCGCGAGCTGTTCAAGGTGCCGCGCATCGGCGTCATCGCCGGATGCAACGTACGCAGTGGCGTGATCAACCGCGCCGGCAAGGTTCGTGTCATACGCGATGGGGTCGAGGTGTATGGGGGGACGATCGGATCGTTGCGTCGCTTCAAGGATGACGTGAAGGAGGTCCGCGAAGGCTTCGAGTGCGGTATCGGCATCGAGAACTTCAACGACCTCAAGGTCGGCGATGTGATCGAGTGCTATCGCACCGACCAGATCGCACGCACCCTCTAGAGCGTAGCCGGAACGATACGCACGGGTGATCAGCTGCCCGTGCGCGTCGCCGGACTCTCGCCGAGGTTCAGATGGCTCACGATAACAGACGTTCGGAGCGCGTGGCGGAAGCCATTCGCATCGAGGTAGCAACCTTTCTCACCGAAGGCGCGAAGGATCCGCGCATCGTCGGCTTCGTCACCGTCACCGGTGTCGAGGTGACGCACGATCTCAGACACGCGAAAGTCTTCGTGAGCGTGATGGGAACGGAGCAGGAGCAGCGCACGACGCTCGAGGGACTCGCGAGCCTCGCCGGCCATTTGCGCTCGCGGCTCTCGAAGTCGCTCGCGCTGCGCTTCGCGCCGGAGATCGAGTTCCGCAACGATCCGAGCGTCGAGCGCGCCGCGCGTATCGAGACGCTCTTGGCGCAGGTGAAGAGCGAGAAGCTCGAGCTCGACGCCGAGGCGAGGGAAGACGCGGAAGAGGACTCGACCGATGAGGACTCGACCGATTGACGCGCTGCTCCTCGTGGACAAGCCCGCAGGCATCACCTCCCACGACGTCGTGAGCGTCGCTCGCCGCGCGCTCGGCGAGAAACGCATCGGTCACGCGGGCACGCTCGATCCATTCGCTACCGGCTTGCTCGTGCTGCTGACCGGGCGCGCCACGCGCGTGCTCCCGTACATCGATGGCGAGCCGAAGGAGTACGAGGCGACGATCCGATGGGGCGCGGAAACCGATACCGACGACGCGACGGGTACCGTGACGCGAGAGAGCGGCACGCGCGCGCCCACGCGCGAGGTGCTCGACGCCGCCATCGCGACGCTCACGGGGCGCATTGCGCAGCTGCCGCCAAGCTATTCCGCGAAGCAGGTCGGCGGCCGCCGCGCGCACACGGCCGCGCGAAGCGGCGCGCCACTCGTGCTGGCGCCCGTGCCGGTCGACGTGCACAGCTGGCACGTGCGCGCCCACGGCGACGCGGAGAGCGAGGTCACGATCGTCTGTGGGGCCGGCACTTACATCCGCGCCCTCGCCCGCGACCTCGGCCGCGCGACCAATGGCGCCGCGCACCTCTCGGCGCTGCGTCGTACTCGCAGCGGACCATTCCGCGTGGCGGATGCGTCGTCGCTCGAAGAGCTGCGCGACAACCGCGCGACGATGCGCTCGCCGCGCGAGGCGATCCCCTCGATTGCCGAGCAGCGCGTCGGCGCGAACGATGCGGCGCGACTCGCGCGAGGGCAGCGCGTTGCCGCGAGCATCGACGGCGCGCGCGCGTCGCTCATCGACGAGGACGGAGTGCTGCTCGCGATTGCCGAGCGCAGCGGCGATGAGTGGCAGCCGCGCGTAGTGCTCGCCAATGAGTAGGAAGTTCCGCAGCTGGGATGACTCCGGGCTGCCCCCGACCGCGCTGGGCACCGTGCTCACCGTCGGCACCTTCGACGGCGTGCATCGCGGCCATCAGCGCGTCCTCGAATGCATCGCGACGCGGGGCGAGGAACAGGGGCTGAGCAGCGTGCTCGTCACCTTCGATCCGCATCCGCTCGAGATTGTGCGCAAGGAGGCGGCGCCCGCGCTGCTCACACTCGCCGACGAGAAGCTCGAGGTGATCGCCGAGAGCGGGATCAATTACGTGGCGATCGTCCCGTTCACGAAGACACTGCAGCGCTACGACGCGGCCGCCTTCGTCGACCAGATCCTTCGCCAGCGATTCCATGTGAAGCATCTCGTGATCGGCCACGACCACGGCTTCGGCCGCGGGCGCGCCGGCGACGTCGAGGTGCTACGCCGACTTGGAGAGACGCGTGGCTTTACCGTCGAGGTCGTGCCCGCCGTCGAGGGCGCGGACGGCGTCGCCATCTCATCGACGACGATCCGCCAGGCGATTGCGGCGGGGGAGCTCGAGCGCGCGTCGCGGCTGCTCGGCCGCGCATACTCGGTCGCGGGCCGAGTACAGGGCGGGGATCGCCGGGGAACGCTCCTGGGCTTTCCCACCATCAATCTCGGCGCCCCCTCGCCGCGAAAGCTGCTGCCGCCGTCGGGAGTCTACGCGGTGCGCGCTCAGACCCATCTCGGCCCCTTCGGCGGAATGATGAACCTCGGTCCGCGCCCGACGTTCGCCGACGAAACCGTCGCGATCGAGGTCCATCTGTTCGACGCCGAGGGCGATTTTTACGAGCGGGCGGTGCGGATCGACATTCTTTCCCGACTGCGCGACACCCGCAAGTTCGACGGTGCCGAGGCGCTCGTCGCGCAGCTCCGAGAGGACGAGGCGCAGGCGCGCCGCGCGTTGACTCAACCGTTGTCCAGCCATAACGTTAAGAGCTGAGGAATATCCTTATTTTCGCCTTTACTGCCGCATGAATAACAATATTCGTAATCGTCTCCTCATCATCCTCGTGCTCGTCGCGGCGTCCATCTTCGTGCTGTGGCCGCGCACCGTCACCATTCGAGAGCGCGACGCGAAGACCGGGCAATTCCAGGAGCGGACGGAGAAGACCGTCCCGCTCAAGAGGGGACTCGATCTGCAGGGCGGGATGTATCTCGCCCTTGAGGTCGATGACTCGAAGGGCGTCGTCGCGAACAAGAAGGAGGCGATCGATCGCGCGCTCAAGGTCGTGCGCAATCGCATCGATGAGTTCGGCGTGTCGGAGCCCGTCGTTCAGAAGGTCGGCGACGACCGCATTGTGGTCGAGCTCCCGGGAATCGACGACCGCGCGCGCGCAGAGGCGCTCGTGCAGAGCTCCGCATTCCTCCAGTTCCAAATCACCGACAAGACACAGGCGCTCGACAAGGCGCTCGCCAGGCTCGACGCCGTCGTGAAGCAGAGTGGCGGCGCTGTGCTCGCGTCGGCAGGTGACACGGCGAAAAAGGGTGCATCCCCGCTCAACCTCTTCTCGGCGGCGGACAGCGGAAAGGCGAAGAAGGACAGCGCGGGAAAGGACACGACGACGGTGACGGCGACGGGCGGACCGTTCTCGAAGCTCATCTCGCCGGGACAAATGCCGGGCGAGTATCTCGTCGCGAAGAACGACGTGCAGACGCTGCAGAGCTATCTCGACCGCAAGGAAGTGCAGGCGGCGCTCCCGCCGGGGAAGGCGCTGCACTGGGGAAGCGAAGATGTGAGCGCCGGGAACACGTCGTACGCGACGCTCTATCTCGTCGACGCGCGGCCGATCATCACGGGCGAGTTCCTCACCGATGCGAAGCCGGGCAATGATCCCACCGAAGGACAGTTCGTGTCCTTCACACTGAACAACGAAGGCGGCCGCCGTTTCCGCGCCGAGACGGGAAAGCACATCGGCGACTACATGGCGATCGTGCTCGACGATCGCGTCATGGGACGTCCGCCGGTGATCCAGAGCGCGATCGGCACGCGCGGACAGATCACCATGCGCGGCGCCGAGTTGCAGAAGACGCAGGATCTCGCGCTCGTCCTCCGCGCGGGTGCGCTTCCGGTTCCGCTCAAGATCGTGGAGTCGAGCACGATCGGCTCCTCGCTCGGCGTCGATTCCATTCGCGATGGCGTCCATGCGGGCATCGCCGGCGTCACGCTCGTCGTGCTGATCATGCTCTTGTACTATCGCTTCTCCGGAGTGCTCGCGGTCGTCTCCCTGCTGCTCTATCTGCTCTTCACGCTCGCGCTGTTGGCAGGGCTGCAGGCGACCGTCACGCTACCGGGGCTCGCCGGACTCGTGCTCTCCATTGGTATCGCGCTCGATGCGAACGTCCTGATCTTCGAGCGAATACGAGAGGAGATGGTGCATGGGAAAACCGTGCGCGCCTCCATCGACGAGGGCTTCAAGCACGCGATGAGCGCGATCATCGATTCGAACGTCTCCACTGTCCTCACCGCGCTCGTCCTCTTCGAGCTTGGCACGGGACCGGTGAAGGGATTCGCAGTTACGCTGATGGCGGGTATCGCGGCCTCGATGGTGAGCTCGATCTTCGTCGTTCGCACCTTCTTCCTCCTGTGGCTGAACCGCACGCGCGGCGCCCAGACGCTGAGCATCTGATGCTGCGCATCCTGCACGACACCAAAATCGATTTCATTCGACTGTGGAAAGTCACCACGGTCGTCACGCTGCTCTTCATCCTGCCGGGCTTGCTCTGGATCGGCGTGAGCGGCTACAAGTACAGCATCGAGTTCACAGGCGGCACGCTCATGCAGGTGCGCTTCACGAAGGCACCGAACATCGCTGACGTGCGCGCGACGCTCGACGAGGCGGGGATCAAGGGCGCCGAGATCACGCAGTTCGGAAGCGATCTCGAATACCTCATTCGGGCGCAGGATCCGCGGGCCGTCGCGCAGCAGACGCGCGGGGCCGAGTCGATCGCGACACAGATCCAGGCCTCGCTCACGAAGAAGTTCGGCGCCGACGCATACTCGGTGCGGCGGACGGAAGCGGTCGGCCCGAAGGTGGGTGGCGAACTGCGGCAGAAGGCGATCTACGCCATCCTGGTTTCCTTTCTCGCGACGCTCGCCTATCTCGCCTGGCGGTTCGAGTGGCGGTTCGGCGTGGCCGCCGTCGTCGCGACGGCGCACGATATTCTCGCGACGCTGGCGTTCATCAAGTATGCGAACCTCGAGATCTCGCTGGTCGTCGTCGGCGGCATCCTGACGATGATCGGTTATTCCCTCAACGACACCATCATCATCTTCGATCGCGTTCGAGAGAACCTTCGAAAACGGCAGAAGGTCTCCCTCTATGACACGCTCAATCGCTCGGTGAACGAGACGCTGCCGCGCTCCGTGCTCACGCACGCGACGGTCTTCGCGACGTTGCTCGCGCTCGCGGTGCTCGGCGGGGAAGTGCTCCGTCCGTTCGCGCTCGTCATGCTGTTCGGCGTGGTGACGGGAACGTTCAGCTCGATCTACGTCGCGCCTCCGCTGCTGCTCTGGATCGAGACGAGGTGGCCGCGCTCGGCCGAAGAGAGCGGCGCGAGCGGACGCACGCGGAAGCCCGCGCCGCGCGGGCCCGTCGCGATGAGCCGGTAGCGCGCGCGACGAGCATTGCCGGCGCCGATGCGCTTCATCGATAGTCACTCGCATCTCGCGGACGCGATCTTCGATGAGGATCGTGGCGCGGTGATCGAGAGGGCGGCGGCCGCGGGTGCGGCCGCCGTTGTGTGCATTGGGGCATCGCTCGCGGACGCGGCCCGCGCGCGGGATCTGGCAGCGCAGTATCCGCTGCTGCGCTGGACGGCCGGGATCCATCCGCAGGAGGCCGGTACCTTCAACGCCGCCACCGATCTTCCTGCACTCGAGGCGCTGCTCGATGCCGGCGCCGTCGCGATCGGCGAGTGCGGGCTGGACTTCCACTACGACGATGCGCCGAAGGACCGTCAGCACGAGGCCTTCGAGGCCCAGCTCGCGCTGGCGGCGGAGCGTTCGCTTCCTGTGATCGTGCACACGCGCGAGGCGGAGATGCACACCGGGATCATGATCGACCGTGCTGCGCGCGACGGCGTCATCGGCGTCCTCCACTGCTACACGGGAAGCCTCGCTCTCGCTCAGCGCGCGCTCGGCTATGGATGGTACGTCTCGTTCAGCGGCATCATCACCTTCAAGAGCTGGACGGATCTCGAGCTGCTTCGGGCCATCCCGGACGACCGCGTGCTCGTCGAGAGCGATGCGCCCTACCTCGCCCCCGTTCCTCGCCGGGGCAAGCGCAACGAGCCCGCATGGGTCGCGCACACCATCGACCGCCTGGCCGATGTGCGGGGCATCGCGCCCGACCTGATGGCCAGTCGCTGCGCGGAGAATACCGAGCGCCTCTTCGGCTTCACCACGCACCCGTAGCGCACGTAGCTCCGTTATCTTGGGAGAGCTATCATCCCAGGTGAGTTCTCCCATTTCGCTTCGGAGGCGAGTGTGGCCACAGTTCCGTCCGACATCGAGATCGCTCAGAACGCGAAGCTCCGTCCGATCGTGGATGTCGCCGCGGATCTCGGGCTGAAGGCGGACGAGATCGATCTCTACGGCAAGTACAAGGCGAAGATCGATCTCGAAGTCTCGCAACGTCCCGCGAAAGGGCGGCTCGTGCTCGTCACCGGGGTGAACCCGACGGCCGCCGGCGAGGGAAAGAGCACGACACTCGTCGGTCTCACGCAGGCGATGCGCCGCCTCGGCAAGAATGCGGTGCTCTGCATGCGCGAGCCGAGCATGGGTCCGGTGTTCGGTGTGAAGGGTGGCGCCGCGGGCGGTGGTTACGCGCAGGTCGTGCCGATGGAGGACATCAACCTCCACTTCACCGGCGATTTTCACGCGATTGCCTCCGCGCACAACCTGCTGTCGGCGCTGCTCGACAACCATCTCACGCAGGGGAACACGCTCAACGTCGATCCGCGCCGAATCACCTGGCCGCGCACCATCGACATGAACGATCGCGCGCTCCGTGATGCCGTCATCGGCCTCGGTGGCGTCGCGAACGGCGTCGTGCGCGAGGAGCGGTGGGTGATCGTCCCCGCGAGTGAAGTGATGGCGATCGTCGCGCTCGCATCGAGCCGCGAGGATCTCGAGGCTCGGCTCGCGCGCATCGTCGTGGGCGCGACGGCCGGCGCGAAGCGCGATCCCATTCGCGCGAGCGATCTCAAGGCCGTCGGCGCGATGAGCCTGCTGCTCAAGGACGCGATCCGGCCGAATCTCGTGCAGACGCTCGAGGGCGGTCCTGCGATCGTGCACGCTGGGCCGTTCGGCAACATCGCCCACGGCTGCAACAGCGTCATCGCGACGAAGACCGGACTCGCGCTCGCCGACATCGTGCTCACTGAAGCCGGCTTCGGCTCCGATCTCGGCGCCGAGAAGTTCTTCGACATCAAGTGCCGTTCGGCCGGCCTCAAACCGGAGGTCGCCGTGGTTGTCGCGACGGTGCGCGCGCTCAAGCTCAATGGCGGCGCGAACAAGAAGAATCTCGCCACGGAAGATCTCGGCGCGCTCGAGAAGGGACTTCCGAATCTCTCGCTGCACATCGAAAACGTCGCGCAGTTCGGCGTGCCGGTGATCGTCGCGATCAACCGGTTTCTCACCGACAGCGATGCCGAGCTCGCGATGGTTGCGGATTTTGCACGCAAGCACAAGGTTCGTGTCGCGCTGAACGAGGTGTGGGAAAAGGGTGGCGAGGGGGGAGAGGAGCTCGCGCGCGAGGTGTTGGATGCGCTCGAGAAGGACAAGTCGGCGTTCCATCCGCTGTACGATGTGAAGCAGCCGATCAAGGCGAAGATCGACATCATCGTCCGCAAGGTGTACGGCGGCGATGGCGCGGACTACTCCGTGAAGGCGGATCGTGCGATCGAGTACCTCGAGTCCATCGGCCTCGGCGAGACGCCGGTGTGCATGGCGAAGACGCAGTACTCCGTCACCGACGACGCCACGATCATGGGGCGCCCAAGAGGCTTCCGCATCAACGTCAACGAGGTCTATCCCGTCGCGGGCGCGGGCTTCGTCGTGGCGCAGGCGGGTGACATCATGACGATGCCTGGGCTGCCGAAGGAGCCGTCGGCCGAGAAAATGAGTATCACGAAGGACGGCACGATCACAGGGCTCTTTTAGCCCGTCGTCCCGCCGCTACCGCGTTGTCTACTACTGCAAGGGGGATGTGTGGCGCACCAGCGTATCGAGACTGAGACTGCACCTGCCGCGATCGGCCCGTATTCCCAGGGGATCGTTGCCGGCGGCTTTCTCTTCACTGCGGGCCAGATCGCGCTCGATCCAAAGTCGGGCAAGATCGTCGACGGTGGAATCGTCGAACAGACTACTCGTGTGCTCGAGAATCTCCGCGAGGTCCTCGCCAAGGCGGGTGCGACGTGGACCGATGTCGTGCGCAGCACGGTCTATCTCCTCGATCTCGCCGACTTCCCGACGGTGAACGAGATCTACGGCAAGCACTTCGGTAGTGCGCGCCCCGCGCGCTCGACGGTGCAGGTGGCGGCGCTCCCGCGCGGTGGACTGATCGAGATCGATCTGATCGCGCAGATCCACGCGTGATGGTGAGAGTACACCGGGGCGCGCGGTGGTGACTGGCGTGGCGAGGGCGTTGGCATTCGTGTGCGTGCTGTTGCTGCTCGCGGTTGGCGTAGCGGCGCACGCGCAGGTCGCCGACAGCGCGCGCGTCGGCATTGCTCCACAGCGCGACAGCACGCGTGACATTCCGGTGCAGCTGCGCGCGCGGACAGCGGCGGATTCGCTCAGCGACCGCCGCGACTCGGTACTCGACGCCGGTCCTCCGATTCGTCCGAAAACCGCGCTCCTTCGCTCGCTCCTGATTCCCGGCTGGGGGCAGGCGTCACTCGACCGCGGCACCGCGGGCGCGACGTACTTCGCGCTCGAGGCGGGCTCCATCGCAATGCTGATCTTCGCGAAGCACGAGCTGGCTACCGCGCGTCGCGCGGCGGCCGACAGCACCTTCCTCAATGATTCCACCTTTGGCCCACCGCCAGAGCTCTCGGGCCGTGTGCGCGTGCGCAGGCTGCAAGTCGAGGACTGGGCCGCGCTGATCTTCTTCACCCACCTCTTCTCCGCCGCCGACGCGTTCGTGTCGGCGCACCTGTGGGACGTGCGCGTGCAGGTGCACGGCGGGCAGGAAGACCGGTCCGCGACGGTGTCTGCGTCGATTCCATTTTGAGCGACAGCAGCGCACCAGTCGGCGTCTTCGATTCGGGGATCGGCGGTCTCACCGTGGTGCGCGAGATCGAGCGGCAGCTGCCGCACGAGCGCATCATTTACTTCGGCGATACGGCTCGCGTGCCGTACGGTCCGAAGAGCCCGGAAACCGTGCAGCGTTACAGCCGCGAGATTGCCGACTGGCTGGTCGGCGAGGGAGTGAAGGCCATCGTCGTCGCGTGCAACACCGCGACGGCGCACGCGCTGCCGATGCTGCGCGAGTACGTCACGCTGCCGGTGATCGGGGTGGTCGAGCCCGGCGCGCGCGCCGCGATGCGCACCACGCGCTCCGGCGTCGTGGGCGTCATCGGAACGGCGGGGACCATCGCCTCCGGCGCGTACGAGCGCGCGATTCACGCGATCGAGCCCGCTGCGCGCGTCGTAGCGCGCGCGTGCCCGCTCTTCGTCCCGCTGGTCGAGGAGGGATGGACCGACCGCGAGGCGACGCGGCTCATCGCGCGCGAATATCTCGAGCCCCTCGCCGAAGCACAGGTGGACACGATTGTTCTCGGATGCACGCACTATCCGCTGCTCGCGCCGCTGCTCGCGGAGCTCACGCAGTCCGGTGTGCTGCTCATCGACAGCGCAGCGGAGACCGCCGCCGAGACGCGCCGGACGCTGATCGAGCATGACCTCGTTGCGCCGCACCGTGCGGAAACGCCGGTGCATCGCTTCGTCGCCTCCGACGATCCCGACCGGTTCCTACGCGTCGGCCAGCGCTTCCTCGGCTCGACGATCGATCGTGTCGAGAAGGTCACCCTCGGATGAGCCGGTCCACGCGCGCAGCTCGATACGCTCCGGTCGAATCGCGAGATAGGTGTGGCGATTCACCCACGCGCCCGGATTCGCGTACACGCCGCCGGTCGGCACGCGCTCGAGCGTCGTGACGTGCGAGTGACCGAAGGCGACGAGCTCCGTCTCGCGATGCGCCGCGAGATAGTCGTGCGCCACGGCGCGCAGCCCGCTCCCGCCATCCGAGGCACCGTGCGACCGACTGCGATTCGACGTGCCACTCGCCAGACGAGTGGCGAGATCGGGGTGCAGTGCGCCGAAGGCGCGAATCGCGAATGGATTTCGCATGATGCGCTTGAACCCGCGATAGCTGCGGTCCTCGCGCACTCGCCGTCCGTCGCCGTGCGCGACGTGCGCGCGCCAGCCGCCGAGTTCCCCATTCCACTCGCCGTGCACGAGCTCGGCGCCGATCTCGCGCGTGAGTACGTCGCCTCCCCATGCATCGTGGTTCCCGGCGACGATCATCACGGGCGTCCCGGCGTCCGCGAGCGCGGCGAGCGCACCGAGCACGCGCACGTGCCCGCGCGGAATCACGGTGCGCCACTCGTACCAGAAGTCGAAGAGATCGCCATTGATCACGACCGATCCGGCGTGCTGTCGCGCGAAGTCGAAGAAGGCGGCCACCGCTCGCTCGTGTCCGGACGGCGCGGCGCCGAGGTGCGCATCGGACATGAGGAAGCACGGCGCGGGCAGCATGCGCACATTCTAAACGTCGGCGGCGCGCATTACAAACGTCGCGGCGTGCACTGCACGAACGTGCAGCGATCATGACGCCGGAATCGGTGACCGAGCTGCGCGTGCGCTATGCGGAAACGGATCAGATGGGTGTCGTCTATCACGCCAACTATCTCGTCTGGTGCGAGATCGCGCGCACGGATCTCATCCGCACCCTGGGCGCCAGCTATCGCGAGCTCGAGGAGGAGCGTGGCATTCGTCTCGCAGTCTCCGAGGCGTCCGTGCGATACATTGCAGCGGCGCGCTACGACGACCGGATTCGCGTGGAGACGCGCCTCAGCCGCGTGACCTCGCGGACCATGCTCTTCGACTACACCATTCTGAATGCCGACAGCCTCCAGCGCCTCGCAACGGCCACCACGACGCTCATCTCGCTCGACGCCGCGAACCGCGTCACCGTGCTCCCGACGGACGTGCGACGCGCGCTGTCCGGCGACGCCCCGCTCGATGCTCGGTAGCGGCGCACGCGCGGCCAGCGCGCTCGCCATGTGCGCGGCGATGCTCGCCGGATGCGCGACGGGCGGCGCGGGCGCGGGCGCGCACGCCGGTGCATCGTCCGCTTCGGTAGACGTCGCGCGCTACGGTCGCCTGCTCGCGATGGCCGATGAGCGCCGCGTCGACACCGCGCTCCTCCAGCGGATCTTCCGCTCGGGCTCCGCACCCGAGCGCGCGGCCGCGGCGCTCGCGGTGGGGCAGGTGCACGGTGCCGCGCTCGCGCCCACGCTCCGCACGCTGCTCACCGATCGCGACACGGCGGTCGCCTCCAACGCCGCTTACGCGCTGGGGCTGCTCGCCGACTCCGCTTCCGTCGCTGCGCTCGCGCGCGCTCTCGACGCTGCGCCAGCGGTGGGCTACAACGCCGCGTGGGCCCTTGGTCAGATCGGCGAGCCCGCGCGCGCCGCAATCGTCGCGGGGCTCGCGCCCGCTGCCGCGCAGCGGGCGTTCACGGCGCGAGTGCAGGGCGCGCTGCTCCTGGCAACCTTTTCGCTCAAGCCCGTCCCCGTCGAAGCGGTTCGTCCGTGGCTCAGAGACTCGAGCGCGCTCGTGCGCTGGAGCGCCGTGTATGCACTCGCGCGCCCGTACGCGGCCGCGGGTGTGCGCGATCTCCTCCCGCTCGCCTCCGACACGAGTGGGGAAGTGCGCGCGCAGGTCGCGCGCGCATTCTCCCATCGCGGCGCCGGAGACTCGCTCGCCGCGCTCGTGCGCGCCCCGCTCGCGACGCTCGCCGGCGATCCGGATCCGCACGTCCGCATCAACGCGCTCCACTCGCTCGCGACC
>JBBRYY010000004.1:0-73196 GCA_038237245.1 Gemmatimonadales bacterium
CGGGGATGCGTACCTCGGAGACTGGACGCATCGTGCGGACGCGCGTCGTGAGCGAGCGCAGGAGCGGCTCGAGTCCATCTTCCGCGATTGCCGAGACGAAAATCGAATCGGGGTATTTGTCACGCACCCGCTCCTGGAGCGAGAGCAGTGCGTCGTTATCGATGCGGTCGATCTTGTTGAAGACGTGGAGCACGGGCTTGTCGAGCACGCCGAGCTCGTTCAGCACGCCGTCGACGACGTGGACGTGATCCTCCCACGTCGAACGGCTCGCGTCGATGACGTGCAGGAGCAGGTCGGACTCGTTCACTTCCTCGAGCGTCGCGCGGAAAGACGCGACGAGATGGTGCGGCAGCTTGCGGATGAAACCGACCGTGTCCGTCACCAGCGCCTTCTGGTGCTCGCCGAGCTTGACCTCGCGCGTGAGCGGATCGAGGGTCGCGAACAGCCGATCCTCGACGAACACCTGCGAGTCGCCCGCGAGGGCGCGCAGCACCGAGGACTTTCCGGCATTCGTGTAACCGACGAGTGACACGCGGAACTCACCCCTGCGCGCATGACGCTGCACCACGCGCGCGCGCGTCACGTCGACGAGACGCTCCTTGAGCAGCTTGATACGATTGTTGATGAGCCGCCGATCGGTCTCGAGCTGCGTTTCGCCGGGACCGCGCATGCCGATGCCGCCGCGGAACTTCTCGAGGTGGGTCCACATGCGCGTCAGCCGCGGAAGCGTGTACTCGAGCTGCGCGAGCTCCACCTGCATCTTCGCCTCACTCGTGCGCGCACGCGTCGCGAAGATATCGAGGATGAGCTCTGCACGATCGACGACGCGCGTGTTCAGCGCGGTCTCGACGTTGCGCCCCTGCGCCGGGGACAGCTCGTCATCGAAGATGATGACGGTGGCCTGCTTGTCCTCGATCGCGAGCCGCAGTTCCTCGATCTTTCCCTTGCCGAGGTAGGTTCCCGGGTGCGGGCGGTCGAGCATCTGCGTCACCTCGCCCACCACCGTCGCCCCCGCCGTATCCGCGAGCTCGGCCAGCTCCTCGAGATGTTCGTTCAACAAATGGCGCGCGCGTGCCGACTTGATGGGCGCGCCTACGAGGATCGCGCGCTCTGCGGGCGCATGGAGATCGATGGAGTTTCGAGAGATGGCGTTACCTGTGTGGATGTGTCGTCAGCGATTGCCGCCGAGCGAATTGAAGTTGCCGGTGCGGTCGTACTGAATCGTGAAATCGCCCACGCCCGAGCCGACGGTGAGATCGCCCAGGACGCGGTACGGGATACTCCCATTCTTCATCAGCTCCCGCCCCACCGCGTTGACGCCACTCCAGTTGAACTTGAGCGGGAGCACGACGTCCGCCGAATCGTTGCTCGGTACCGAGAAGTGCCTGTCCAGCGCGCCCGTACCGACATCGAGCGAGTTGACCATTAGCTTGTACGTAACGCGCGAGGCGTCGAGGCGGTAGCCGTTCGGATTATAAACGCTGAGAATGACATCGAGCGTTCCACCGGTGAGGCCAACACCGCCGACCTTCACGTTCTTGAAGGTCACGACGGGATCCTTGAAGCCGCCCCTGCCGAGGCCAGCGCACGACGCACTCGCGAGCGCGACGGCGGATATCAGTGCGATCTTGAGCCGCATGCTATCTCCAATCCGAATGTGTGATCAGGACGCGTCGGACGAAGGATCGTCGCTCGCGGCCTTGTTCCTGATCTCGGCCCACCACGCGAGCCGCTTGCTGATCTCCTTCTCGAAGCCGAAGCGCCCCGGCTCGTAGAGCACCGTGCCGCGCAACTTGTCGGGAAGATACTCCTGCGGAATGTAGGCGTCCTCCGCGTCGTGCGCGTATTGATACCCTTTATGGTACCCCAGTTCCTTCATCAGCGCGGTGGGCGCGTTGCGAATGTGCATGGGTACCTCCTCCGCCGGCGACTCGCGCGCCGCCGCGAGCGCGGCGGACAGCGCCGTCTTCGCACTGTTCGACTTCGGCGCCGTCGCCAGATAGATCGTCATCTCGGCGAGCGGCAGATAGCCCTCCGGCGCCCCGAGCATGTGCCACGCATCGCGCGCGGCAACGGCGAGCTGCAGCGCGTTCGGATCCGCGAGCCCGACATCCTCTGCTGCCATCGCGATCGCGCGACGAAAGATCGTCATGGGATCCTCGCCGCCCTCGATCATGCGCGCCATCCAGTAGAGCGCACCCTGGGGATCCGAGCCGCGCAGCGACTTGTGATATGCGGAGAGGAGGTTGAAGTGCCCCTCGCCCGACTTGTCGTGGTGCGCGAAGCGGAGCTGCAGCGCCTCGCGCGCGACGGCTACCGTGACGTGCCCCTTCGCCCCGACGTGCGATGCCGCGGCATCGAGCACCGTGAGCGCGCGACGCGCGTCACCGTCACCCTCCGTCGCGATGACCGCGAGCGCGTCCTCGTCGACGATGAGCTCCAGATCGCCGAGCCCGCGCTCCCGGTCGTCGAGCGCCGAGCGCAGCACCGTGGTGACGGCGTCCGGTGTGAGCGCCTTGAGCACGAAGACGCGTGTGCGCGAGAGCAGCGCGCCATTGATCTCGAACGACGGGTTCTCCGTCGTTGCTCCGATCAGTGTGACGGTGCCGCGCTCGACGTGCGGAAGAAAGGCATCCTGCTGCGCGCGATTGAGGCGGTGGATCTCATCGACGAAAAGCACGGTGCCGCGCCCGCTCATTGCGAGCCGCTCCTCGGCCGCGGCGATGATTTCGCGCACGCGTGGTACACCCTCCGTGACGGCGGAGAATGGGACGAACTCGCGCTCCGTGTAGTGCGCGATCAACAGCGCGAGCGTGGTCTTGCCGCTGCCGGGCGGTCCCCAGAAGAGCATCGACGTCACCTTCCCGCGCTCGATCGATTCGCGCAGCGCCATCCCCGGCGCGAGCAGATGCTCCTGCCCGACGAATTCGTCGAGCGATGCGGGACGCATGCGCGCCGCGAGTGGCTGGGAGCCAGCGGGCGGCGTAAACAGCGATGGTGCGGGAGTGCCTCCCGGCAATCGGCCGCGCACGCTCCTCGATTGTGCCATGCTCAGATCCCCGCTACGGCGCGCGTCGCGAAGTACAGGGCGCACCCCGCAACGAAGGCGAGCTGCGGCCGCCAGTCCGTCTTCCCCTGAAATTCCGGAACGAGATTCGAGGCAGCCACGTACAGCGTTACTCCAGCAGAGAGTCCGAGTCCGATCGCGTCGAGCGCCGGTGCGGCGTCCGTCACGAGCACACCGGCTATCGTCGAAAGGCCGAGCGCGAGCCCCGCCTGCACCGCTCTTGCACGCCCCGCGCCAGCCGCCAGGAAGAGACTCGCAATCGCGAAGCCCTCGGGCAGCTTGTGCAGCACGATGGCGATGAACACGAGCGAGCCGAGCGCGGAGCTGACGCGGAAGGCGCTCGCGATCGCGACGCCGTCGACGAAGGTGTGCAGCAGCAGGCCGGCGAGCGCCGAGACGCTGACGAGCTCCGTGACCTCGTGCGTCTCCTCGCCGAAGTGGAAGTGCGGCGCGAGCATGTGCTGGGTCAGATGCACGAGGAGATAGCCGGCGAGCGCGGCCATCGCCCCGCGCGCGCCGGAGCGCTCGATCGCCTCGGGAAAGATATCGGTGAGACTCACGCAGATCATGAAGCCCGCGGCGAGCGCGATCATCGCATCGAGCGCGCGCGTGCTCCACTTCGCGCGCGTCGCGACCACGAGCGCGCCGACGACGTTCGCCGCCGCGGCGACGAGTGCGTAGACGATCGGCGTGTGCGTCACTCCGCTTTCATCCCGAGCGAATCGACGAACGTGTCGAGCGCGAACTCGAGCTCGGGAGCGGGTGGAAACTCGTGCCGGGAGAGCTTCCAGCTGTTCGTGCGTACGAGTCTCCGCTCCTCGAGCCCCTTCCCCTGCAACAGATAGAGCCAGCGATCGGTGCGCGCGTAGATGAAGAGCTCGAGCATCGGATTGAGCGTCAGCTGGTCCTCGCCGGAGTAGACGGCGATCTCGACACCGCCCGCCGCAGCGACCAGCGTCTTGATGCGGGTGAGCGCCTCTCGGACATCGGGAAGTGGGAGTCGGTCGCCGCGCCACTTTCGCTTGCCGCGTGCATCGACGACGACGAGATCGATGGCTGGCGGCAGCTGGTCCATGAGCGCCAGGAAGAGATCGACGATGCGCTCCGCGTGCGCGACCACGTGCGCACTGTAGTAGTCCTCTTCCTTCGTGAAGACGAAGCCATCGGCGGCAGTGCGAAAGCGCTTCCATACCGACGTCTCCGGCTGGCGGCCACGAAACCACATGCGCTAGCTCTCCGGGGACGGTGACTGTGGTCCAGCGAGCGCGCGCGCACGAGCGAGCAGCTGCTCTTCCGTGTTGCGCGCCGGATCGTCGAGCACCCAGTCGAGCAACGCGCGAAGCGCGGCGCCGAGCTGCGGGCCGGCCTTGATTCCCACCCTCATGAGGTCGGCGCCATCGATGGAAAGATCGCCGGTCTCGACCGGATCGCGAAGTGCGACCGACTCGGCCCTCCCGCGCAAAGCCGCGAACGCCTCGCGGCTGCGCTCGTCCCAACCCTCCCCCACTTCCGCCTCGAAGCGCGCACCGGCCACCGAGAAGAACGCATCGACGCGTGTACGGCCGATCACCGCGACCCAGCGGCGCACGGTTGCATCCGTGGGCGGCGCTCCGAGCGCGAGCGCATCGCGAATCGGCGTTCCCAACGCGTGCCAGCGCTCGACCAGGTCGCCGATCCAGCGCACGCGATCATTCGAGAATCGCAGCTCGCGCAATGCCGCGCGCGCGGGCGCAGGAGGCACGTCGAGCATGAGCGCGGTGAGTCGGTTGACGGTCCGATGCTCTTCGGCCGCGCTCGATGCGCGCGGGAGCAGGTTGAGCGTGCGGAGCGCCACATCACGCATCGATGCAAGCGACGGAATGAGCGCCGCGAGCGCGCCGCCGTCCCGCCACAGTTCCAGCGCGTCGCCGGGCCGCTCCACCTGCGCCATCGTCTTCTCAATCTCCTGCTGCACGCGCTCCATCGAGAGCCGCCCAAGATGAGATGCGGACGCGACGATCGCTGCCCACGTCTCCGCCTCGATAGTGAAGCCGAAGCGCGCGGCAAAGCGCATCGCCCGCAGCGCGCGGAGTCGATCCTCGCGCATCCGATCCGCCGCGACGCCAACCGCGCGCACCAGCTTGCGCTCCAGATCCTCCTGTCCGCGAAACGGGTCGTGCAGCTCGCGACTCTCGGGGCCGTATGCGATCGCGTTGATCGTGAAGTCGCGCCGCGCGAGATCCTCGTCGAGGCTCGCGCCGAACTCCACCACCGCGTGCCGCCCATCGGTGTGCACATCGCGCCGGAAGGTCGTGACCTCGTGCATCGCACCCGCGGCGTCCAGTACACCAACGGTCCCGAAGTCGACCCCGACGGGAACTGTGCGCCGGAAGAGTCGCTGCACCTGCTGTGGCGTGGCGGCCGTCGCGATGTCCCAGTCGAGGTTTCGGTGCCCCAGGAGGGCATCGCGCACCGCGCCGCCGACGAACCAGCTCTCGTGCCCCGCACGCATCAGCGTCTGTGCAATGGCAAGCACAGATGCGGAGGGCAGAAGTAGCGCTCCACGCCCCTCGGAGGGATTCAAACCGCTACCTTTACTCACCTATGCATCTCACCGACATACTCGACGGAAGCGCCGCCTGTCCCGACTTCAAGATGGCCGTCCTTTCGGTGAGCAAGCGGGTCCGCACGCCACTCGTCGCCGCCGCGCGACCCGTGCCCCACGTGAAGATCGTGCGGCTTCTCACGCACCTCCTCGAGGTCGAGCCCGCGCTCGAAATCGTCTCGGTGCGAATCAGCGCGGACTCCGGCTGCTCAGATCTCACGGGTGTGATCGACGTGATGTGCGCCGATGGTGCGCGATGCTTCGCATTCTCGTGGGACTGCGCCTGGCGCGCCGCGGAAATGGGATGGACGGACTGCTTCGGATTCCCCGACCAGATGCGTGCGGCGCGCGAGTACGACTGGCGCTGCTTCAAGAGCTGGCAGGCGGTGGGCGAACACCACAGCGAGCGCTTCGCGACGGCGTGAACGCTCGCGCCGTGCGACATGCTATCCGCACAGCACCGCTCCGCCGTTGACGTTCAGAACCTCGCCCGTGATGTGCCGCGCGTAGTCCGAACAGAGAAACACGATCGGTCCGGCGATGTCTCGCGCGGTCGCGACGCGCCCCAACGGAATCGTCTTCTCCACCTGTATCCGCCCATCGCCCACGAGCGACGCCGCGGCCATCTCCGTATCGACCCACCCCGGCGCCACACTGTTGAAGGTGATGTCGCGCGGCGCGAGCTCGACCGCCACCGATTTCACGAACGAGATCATCGCGCCTCGCGACGCTGCGTAGTCCGAGTGCCCGGCCTCGCCGCGCTGCCCCGCGGTGCTCGACACGAGCACGATACGCCCATGATCCGAAATTGCGCGGATCGCCGCCCGTGACGTCGTGAACATCGAGTCGAGATTCGCACGCATGGTAGTGTGCCAGCGATCGTCGTCCATCTCGCCGAGCGGGACGTAGTCGAAGGGCCAGATCCCGGCGTTGCCGACGAAGAGATCGAGCCCGCCGAACTCGCGCTTTGCGCGCGCGAACAGCGAGTCCGTCCCTCCGGGAGCGCTCAGATCCGACGCGTGCGCGAAGGCCCGTACGCCAAGCGCCGCCATCCGGCGGGCGACGTCCTCAGCATCCTTCTCGCGAGTACGATAGCCAATCCCGACATCCGCCCCACACTCCGCGAGGAGAATCGCCGTGGCCGCGCCGATGCCGCGCGAGCCGCCGGTGACCAGTGCACGCTTTCCCTTGAGATCGATCATAGCTCCCGCTCGATGAGCTCGCAGATGGCGTGCTCAATGCAAAGGTGGAGCTCCTGCGCGCGGTCGGTGCGCTGCGTCGGGATCACGACGCTGACATCAGCGAGCGCGCGCAGCGCGCCGCCGTCACGCGCCGAAAACGCCAGCACCTTCGCGCCGACTCGATGCGCCGCCTCCGCCGCCCGGAGCACGTTGGGCGACTCGCCACTCGTCGAATGAATCACCAGCAGATCCCCCGGTCGCACGAGCGCCTCGACCTGTCGCGCAAACACGTGCTCGAAGCCCAGATCGTTCGCGGCGGCGGTCAGCAGCGATGTATCGGTCGTGAGCGCGATCGCCGCAACCGCGCGACGCGCGCGCATGTAGCGCACCACGTACTCCGTCGCGAGATGCTGGGCGTCGGCCGCGCTCCCGCCGTTCCCGCAAAAGAAGAGCGTCCGCCCGGCCTGCACCGTCGAACGGATCAGCGCCGCGGCACGATCGAAGTCCGCCTCGAGCGCCGACGCTGCCGCGAGCGCAGTGTCCGCAAGCTCCCGCAGCGCGGCGATCACCCCCGCGCTGTCGCGCTTCCCGTCCGCGCTCACGACCGCCTCATGAACATTCCCCGCAGCTTCCCGAGCATCCCCTTGTCCGTCTCCGGAATCGGCAGCACCGGCAGCACCGCTTCCCTGTTCAGCAGCCGCCGCGCGTTGATCGTGCACAACAGCTCCGCCTGCTCGTGCGCATCGATCGCCTCGAGCCAGTCGCGCGCCATCGCCAACGAGCGCGTGTCGCCATGCGTGTCGCTCGCGATGCAGTCGATCAGCCCCTCCTCGAGCAGCTTCCGTGCGAGCCGCGACGTCGGCGCGCTGCCAAACACCATCACCGCATCCATCTGGATCACTGCACCAACGCTTCGCCACTGCTGCACCATCTCCGGCGTGCACTGATGATAGCGCTCGGGATGCGCGATCACCGGCGTGACTCCGCTCATGCGGATGCGGAGAATCTCTGCAGTTGCGCCCGGCGGCACATGCATGCGCGGGAATTCCACCAGCGCCGCACTCGAGTCGCCGAGATGGAGATGCGGCGCACGCAGATCCGCCCCCGGCGCGTCGAGCATGATCTCCCAGCCGAGCACGAGCTCCGGCACCGGCGGCGCATGCTCGACGAGATTCGCGAGGATCGCGCGATGCCGCTCGATCGGCGCGCGCTGCGCATCCGTCGCCTTGAGGTGCGGCGTGCACACCAGCACCGTCACGCCATCCTGCCTGAAACGCTCGAGCACAGGCACGGATACTTCGACGGTTGGCGAACCATCGTCGACGCCCGGCAGCAGATGCGTGTGGATGTCGATCATGCGCGCGCCGCCAGCGCCAGCGCACCGAGCACGCGCGCACCCCCCTCCTCGAACGCGCCACCGATGACGACCAAGTCCGCCCCCGCATCCCGCGCGCTTCGCACCGACTCCGCGCCGCGAATCCCGCCGCCGACCAGCAAGGGTCCGCTCCACGCGGAGCGAGCCGCGCGCACGATCGATGCGCTCACCGCGCGCGACGCGCCGCTCCCCGCATCGAGATAGGCGGCGTGCATTCCGATGAGCGCCGCCGCGCGCAGATGTGCCGCCGCAACCTCCGGCTTGTCGGCGGGCAGCGGACGCGTCTGGCTCACCGACTCCACCGAGGTCACGTGTCCGCCATCGACGAGGCAATACGCCGTGCTGATCGCCTGAACCTCCGGATGCTGCAGAAAGAATGGCACCGCGCGTACGTGCTCCTCGATGAGATACTGCGCGTTCCGCCCCGAGACCAGCGACAGCAGCAGCACCGCATCGACACCCGCATCGAGCTGCGACGCCATCGCCGGAAATTGCACCAGCGGCAGCTCCGGCGCCGCATGCTTGATGCGCGCCGACAGCTCGCCATCCTCGCGCGCGGGTCCGAAGCTATTCCCCAGCAGCAGCAGCGCGGCTCCCTCCCCCGCCGCGCGCCGCGCCAGCTCCTCGGCCCCCGCCGACGTCGTGCGGTCGGGGTCGATGAGCACCGCGAGCCCCGAGCGCCCGGAAAGGATGCTCGCGTTCATGCGTGGAGCGAAGGAGAAGCGAGCTTCGCAATCGCCGCCATCGCGGACGTCGCGCGAGCGGCGAGCGTCTCCGGCGACTCGCTCGCCGCCTCGAACGCGTACGTCACCATGGCATCGACGGCGAGGAGATCGAGCGCGCGATTGCGCCCCGCGCAGCCGAGCGCGAGCAGTTCCGCGAGCAGCGCCTCCGCCGTCGCCAGCACCGCTTCGTGCGCGCTCGACGAGGGGTCACTCAGCCGCGTGCCGAGCAGCACGCGAAGCCGTGCAGCCAACGGCGGAGGCGGCGTGGGTGTGCGGGCCGAGAGCCACTCGCCAACCGTCACGCGGCAACGCCCAGCGCTGCGCGCACCACCGACGGCGCCTTCGCGATCGCCTCGCCGATGCGCGACGCATCCGGAATTCCCGCCTGAGCCATGTGCGCCTTACCGCCACCCCGGCCCCCCGCCGCCTCCGCGATCGGCTTGATGAGCTGATCCGCACGCACGCCCTTCTCGCGCAGATCGTCGGTGACGATGACGATCAGCGTGCTCTTCCCCTCGCCGAACGAGGTCGCCAGCACGCCGACGCCACTGCCGAGCTGCTCGCGCAGCGCGTCGCCGAGCTGTTGCAGCTCCTTCACGTCGCCCGCGGTCACGCTCGACGACACCAGGCGCGATGCGCCGATCGTCTCCGCACCCGCGAGCAGCTGTTGCAGCTGGTCGCCGCCGCCGCGCAGACTCTCCTCGAGTCGCTTCTCGAGCTTCCGTCGCTCGTCGAGCAACGTCTCCACGCGCTTGACGACGCCATCCGCCGGTGCGCGCAACAGCTCGCCGAGCTTCTGCAGCCGCAGCTCCTCGCCGCGAATCAGCTCGTACGCGCGCGGCCCGGTCACCGCCTCGATGCGCCGGATCCCCGCCGCGACGCCATTCTCGCTCACGATCTTGAAGAGCGCGATCTGCCCCGTACTGCGCGCGTGCGTGCCGCCGCACAGCTCAACGGACAACCCCGGAATGCTGACGACACGCACCACGTCCCCATACTTCTCGCCGAAGAGCGCCATCGCGCCGGACGCGACCGCGTCGCGATACGGGCGCTCGACGGTGCTCACGTCGACGTTCGCCCAGATGCCGCGATTTACGATCTCCTCGATCTCCGACAGCTGCTCCGGCTTGATCGGACCGTGATGGTGAAAGTCGAAGCGCAAACGATCCGGCGCGACGAGCGACCCGGCCTGCGTCACGTGCTCGCCCAGCACCTGGCGCAGCGCCGCGTGCAGAAGATGCGTCGCGGTGTGATTGCGCTCCGTGTCGCGCCGACGATCCGCGGGAATGTGCGCGTGCACGCGACCGAAGTGGAATTCGCCCGTGAGCTCACCGATCGCAATATGCCGCCCGTCGACCTTCTTCACCTCGTCGACGTCCACCGTCCAGCCTTCGCCCGCAATCTCCCCTGCGTCGGCGATCTGACCGCCGGACTCCGCGTAGAACGGAGTCTCCTCCAGCACGACCGCGAGTCGTCCCGCAGGGAGTCGGCGAATCGCGACGACTTCGGTGTCCGCCTCAGTCACGCCGTAGCCGACGAAGTTCGTCGACTGCGCCGCGGCGCCGGGCTTCTTCTCCCATGACGCAAAGTCCGCGAGCCCTTCATCCGCGACGCCAAGGTCACGCCCCTTGCGCTCCTCGCGCGACTGCGAGCGCTGCGCCTGCAGCGAGCTCTCGAAACCCGCGATGTCGACGGTGTAGCCACGCTCGTGCGCCATCAGCTCCGTGAGATCGATCGGGAAGCCGAAGGTATCATAGAGACGGAACGCATCGCCGCCGCTGATCGTCCCGCGGATCGCGGTGGAGCCCTGCGTCGAATTGAGCGGCGCGAGCTGGTCGAAGCGCAGCATCCCTTCCTCGATCGTCGCGAGGAAGCGCTCTTCTTCCGCGCGCGTCGTGTCGGCGATGAGCGTGCGGCGCTGCGCGAGCTCCGGATACACATCCGACATCTGGTCCACCACGACACTCACGAGCTTGTCGAGCGTCGGCTCTCGGCGACCGAGCAGCCATGCGTGACGAACGCCGCGTCGGAGAATGCGGCGAAGCACGTAGCCGCGCCCCTCATTCGACGGGAAGACGCCATCGGCGATCAGAAAGGTGATCGCGCGTGCGTGATCGGCGAGCACGCGGAAGGACACCGCGTCGTATGTCACCGGTCGGTTACCCTTCGGTGGAACGGTGGGCCACACTGCCGTTCCCACGTCCGCCCCCGGCCGATCGTCGTACGACATGCCGAGCACCTCCTCGGCCTTCGTGATCAACGGGACGAAGAGGTCGGTGTGATAGTTGTTCGTCACGCCCTGCAGCACCGCGGCGATGCGCTCGAGCCCCGCGCCCGTATCGACCGACGGCTTGGGGAGCGGCGTGAGCACGCCGTCCTGCTGCCGGTCGAACTGCATGAAGACGAGATTCCAGATCTCGAGGAAGCGCCCGGCTTCCGCGCCCTCGACGAACGCATCGCGCGAGAACTCGGTGCGCACGGTGTCGGTCCACTCGCCGGTCGCGCCGGCAGGGAATGCCCAGTCGCCGGCGAGGTGTGCGAGGTCGACATAGATCTCCGTGCACGGGCCGCATGGTCCCGTGTCGGCCATCTGCCAGAAGTTGTCGCGCTCGCCCAACCCGTAGATCCGGCTGTCGGCGATTCCCGTTATCTCCGTCCAGAGCGCGCGCGCCTCGTCGTCCGACTCGTAGACCGTGACGCGCAGATGCTCCTTCGGGATCCCGAGCTCGACGGTGATGAATTCCCATGCGAAGCGAATCGCATCGCGCTTGAAGTAATCACCGAAGGAAAAGTTGCCGAGCATCTCGAAGAACGTGTGGTGCCGCGCAGTGTGCCCCACCTGTTCGAGATCGTTGTGCTTTCCTCCTGCGCGCACGCACTTCTGCGCCGTGGTCGCGCGCACGCCGAACGACGCACGCTCCTGGCCGAGGAAGATGCGCTTGAACTGCACCATTCCGGCGTTGGTGAAGAGGAGCGTCGGATCGTCCGCGGGGACGAGCGACGAGCTGGGGCGGACCGCGTGCGCGTTGCGCTCGAAGTACGAGAGGAAACGCTGGCGAATCTCGGATGCGCGCATAAGCCTCACAATATACCGCGCCCGGTACTCCGGGGCACGGGCTATTCGAGGTTGTCCGCCTCGCTGCTTCCCGGGAGCGCGTCCATGACGCGGCGGATTGCGGAGCCGTCGTATCCGCGCCTCGCGAGAAATGCGTAGAGCCGTCGGCGCGCCGTGGCCGGATCGGCGGTGCGCAGGGTGCGCATCTTCTTCGCGGCGACCTGCGCGACCTGCGCATCCTCGTCGACCTCGTCCTCCTCCAATACCTGGGCCAGCGCCGCATCGATGACGTCGCGCGCGACGCCGCGGCGCCAGAGCTCGGACTGCAGGCGCCGGCGCGAGAGCCCCGCGCCCGCGATCTTCGCGCGGATGAACTGCCGCGCGAACTGGGCATCGTCGAGCGCGCCGAGGGTGATGAGGCGCTCGACGGCGGCTGCAACGTGCTCCGCGGCCTCGCCCTTCCGCACCAGCATCCGCTCGAGGTCGCGCGCAGCACGCGGACGGGCCGCGAGCATCGCGATCGCGCGGTCGAAGGTGTGGAGCGCGGCCGACTCCGCGGCGACGCTATTCGCCATCGTCTCGCCATACGCCACGCCGATGCGAACGCCCAGTCGCTCGATGCCATCGAGCGAAAGCGTCGCGACGACGGACCCGTCGACGAGAATCTCGAAGCGGCCCGGATGGCGGGCGCTCGCAGAGATGGCGGTGATGCGCGCGGGACTCGCGAGCGAGCTGGCGGAGGCGGAGGTATCGGCGTCGCCGGACAGGCCTCCGAGCGCCAGCGTGGGGGACGAGAGCTCACTCATTCAGATATCCCAGCAGATGGACGGATGACGACCCCCCGAGATGCACGAAGTGCCGAAGGGGAGGGGTGAGACGAAGACAGTTTCCGGGTGCCTTCGCCACTCCACCTCGCCCTTCGGCACGATTTCGCCGACGTGCTGGTGCTACTCGTCGCTCTCGACCTCTTCGACCGCTTCCACCGCCATGGCGCCAGGATCCTTGATCCCCAGCACGACTTTTACCTTCTCCTCGATCTCCAGCATCATGCTCTCATTGTCCTTCAGGAACATCTTCGCGTTCTCCCGGCCCTGCCCGATGCGCTGGCCGTTGTAGCTGTACCAGGCGCCCGACTTCTCAATGATGCCGGACTCCGACCCAATGTCGACCAGAAGAGACGTGTGGCTGATCCCTTCCGCGTACATGATGTCGAACTCGGCCTGCTTGAACGGCGGCGCCACCTTGTTCTTCACGACCTTCACGCGGACGTGCGACCCGACAACCTCTTCCTTGTCCTTGACCGGCCCAATGCGGCGAATGTCGAGGCGAACCGACGCATAAAACTTGAGTGCCTTGCCACCGGTGGTCGTCTCGGGGTTGCCGAACATGACGCCGATCTTTTCGCGGAGCTGGTTGATGAACACGACGGACGTCTTCGACCGCGCGATCGCGCCGGTGAGCTTGCGAAGCGCCTGGCTCATGAGGCGCGCCTGCAGTCCGACGTGCGAATCACCCATCTCACCCTCGATCTCGGCCTTCGGCACCAGCGCGGCGACGGAGTCGATGACCACGATATCGACGGCGCCCGAACGCACGAGAATCTCGCAGATCTCGAGCGCCTGCTCGCCGGTGTCCGGCTGCGACACGAGAAGGTTCTCGATGTCCACGCCCAGCTTCTGCGCGTAGTCGGTGTCGAGCGCATGCTCGGCGTCGATGTACGCGGCGACACCACCGGCGCGCTGCGCATTCGCGACGACGTGCAAACAAAGCGTCGTCTTACCGCTCGATTCCGGACCGTAGATCTCCGTGACCCGGCCCCGCGGAATTCCGCCGACGCCGATTGCCGCATCCAGATTGATGGCACCCGTCGGAATCACATCGATACGGACCTTCGCAGCATCGGCTCCCATCTTCATGATGGAACCTTTGCCACAGCTCTTCTCGATTTGCGCGATCGCCAGATTCAGCGCTTTCTTCTTTTCTTCCTGTCCTGTGGAGACAGCCATGCGGTCACCCAACCCGTGAAATCGTGAGACTGCCGAATCTGGCCTGGCGATAGAAAATCTATCGTCGGGACTACCTAATACCACTGCCCGAACAAAATACGAACCCCCCTGTCCGCTGTCAACCGGCTGATCGGGCCCCAAAGGCATTCTCGACGTGCCGAAGCCGAACCCGATCGCCCTGAACCAACACCCCAACCACGTCGAATCGAAACGCTTGTTCCCCTCCCCCGTGCCTCGCGATCCACACTGCCGCTGAACGGCAGAGCTCGCGTTGCTTCCGCCAGTTCACGGCCTCCACCGGGTGGCCAAAGGCCTCGCCTCGCCGAGTTTTGACCTCGATGAAGGCCACAACCCCGCTTCGCTCCGCTACGAGGTCAAGGTCTCTGTGTCCGTTCCGGAAGCGGCGATCCAGTATTCGCCACCCCTTCCGCGCCAGCCAGACGGCCGCAATCCGCTCGCCTTGCTCTCCCAGCACCTGCGACGCTGCCGTCATGAACGCAAAGATGCGGGCGCCCGTCAGGACGCCCGCATCGAACCACCTCGACCATCATCCCCGCCTCGCGGGAGGCGGGGGAGCGCTATCGTCGGCCGGTCAGGACTTCGGCGTCTGCCCCTCAGCGAGCAGCAGCTCCACCTTCGCGGCTGCGATCCCCGCAACCGGCGTGTCCATCTTGAGAAGCACCTTGTCGCTCTTGCGCACCCAGAGATGCTCCTCGGTCTCGCCGACCTGGAGCGTCATCGTCCATGTATCGAAAGTGCCGTCGGGAACGAACAGCGAATCCTGTCCGGTCACCCAGAGCTTCAATACGACGCGCGCCTGATCATGCGGTCCGACGAACTCGGTGGTTGCACTGCCCTTGTATCCGAGCGCCAGCGGCAGCGACGCGAGCAGCGGCTCGATCCAGTAGATGTTGCCGATGAGGTCGCGCTCGTTCTTCACGGCCACGCGTGCGCCACCGCCGCTATCGCCCTCGAATTTCGTGACGATGCTGTCGCGCGTGTAGTGCGTCGTGATCTCCTGGTCGGGAGTGTGCACAACGCGGTGCACCGGCTCGAGCGACGTCTTCGCTACGAACAGCGACTCGGCCAGCTCCACTGTGTTGATCTTCCGCGATTCCGCGAGCAGCCACACGGCCTTGCCATCGTAGGTCGTTTCCGTGAGCTCGAGGGTGCGCCAGCCGAGGCGGTGCGCCTGCCCCTGCGAGAAGATCCGCGCGACGTAAATGAGCTTCGACGGCTTGAGCACCGCAGCGCCGGGAGCAACGAGCACTGGATTCGCCGGCGCCGATGCCGTTGCGAGATCCACTGCCGGTGCCGCCGCGGACTTCGCGGGCGACGGCGCGACGTCAGTCGCGAGCTTCGCGCCACGCGAGCACGCCGAGAGTGCGCCTCCGCAGATGACGAGTACTCCCGCAATCCAACTAGTCTTTCGAGCCTTCACGATTCCTCCAAGAGTGGCAATCCGCTCGGCCGCGCTAACTCACGCGCCGGAGACGTCGATTCGACAATCAAGAAAAAAGACAACTGCGACAGCTGTGAAAAGCGACAAAAAACGGATGAACCGCACGGATCGAACGGGAAGAATCAGTTGTCGTCTCCGTTTGTTGTCCGTGCTTCTATCCGTTTTTGTCCGTATCTCATTTGTTAGTGCCGGTGGTGCGTCGAGCTTCTGGAATGCGCCCGAACGCAAGCATCAACAACTGGAGATACGGACTAAAACGGAATGAACGGACACCGACGGACAACTGCGACTGCTGGACGACCGATTAACTCGCCGGCCCGCAGATACGATCGATGTCATCCAGCCCGACGAGCACTTCGCGCGCCTTGGATCCATCCGCGGGGCCCAGGATGCCTGCTTCCTGGAGCTGGTCGATGATTCGCGCCGCGCGGCCGTACCCAACCTTGAGTCTCCGTTGCAGCAGCGAAGTCGAGCCCAGCTGGTTCTGCACCACTACTTCGGCCGCTTCGCGAAAGAGCTTGTCCCGCTCGCCCGCGACTTCGGCGTCGTTCGCATCCGATGTCGCCACCGCCTCGCGCTTCCGCATCTCCTCGAGGATGTCCGACTCGTAAGACACCGGCTCCTCGACAATGAGCCCTTCGGATTCGAGCACGCGCTTGCGCTCTGCCTTCTTCCCCTCGTACCACCCCATCAGGGCTTCGGTATCCTCGGAGGAAATATAGGCTCCCTGCAGTCGAGCGGCCTCCGACTTCCCGGGCGGGATGAAGAGCATGTCGCCGTTGCCGAGCAGTGACTCAGCGCCCATGCCGTCGATGATCGTGCGGCTATCCACCTGGGAGGCGACACGGAAGGCGATGCGGCTGGGGAAGTTTGCCTTGATCAGCCCCGTGATGACGTTGACGCTCGGCCGCTGCGTCGCGAGGAGGAGATGAATGCCGATCGCGCGCGCCTTTTGCGCGAGGCGCGCGAGCGGCGGCTCGACTTCCCCCTGCACCGTCATCATGAGGTCCGCGAGCTCGTCGATCACGACAACGATGTAGGGGAGATGCTTCCCGGTATACTCGGTGTTCTCGAAGGCGACGTCCTTGCGGGTCGGGATCTTGAGCTTGTCGCCGTTCTTGAGGCGGCGATTGAAATCCTGGATGTTACGGCAGCCGTTCGCGGCGAGGAGCTCGTACCGCTCCTGCATCTCCATCTCCGCCCACTTGAGCACGGACGCCGCGTCGCGGCTGTCGGTGATCACCTTGTGGCGCAAATGCGGGAGCGTGTTGTACACGGACAGCTCGACCATCTTCGGGTCGACCATTAGGAAGCGCAGCGTCTTCGGCGTGTGCTTGTAGACGAGACTCGTGATCACCGTGTTCACGCAAACGGACTTTCCCGATCCCGTGGCGCCGGCGATGAGCAGGTGCGGCATCTTCGCGAGATCAGCGATCACCGGCTTTCCCTCGAGATCCTTTCCAAGCGCAATGGGGAGCGCGGCGCGCGCGTTCTTGAACTCGGGACTTTCGAGCAGCTCGCGGAAGGCGACGATCTCCGACGTCGGGTTCGGCACCTCGACGCCGACGGCGCCGCGCCCCGGAATGGGCGCGACGATGCGGATGCTCGCGGCCCGCATCGCGAGCGCGAGATCGTTCGAGAGATTCGCGATCTGCCGAACCTTCACGCCCGGCGCGGGCTCGACCTCGAACTGTGTCACCACCGGCCCCGTCGTGCGCCCGACGATCTCGGCCTCGACGCGGAAGGTGCGGAGCGCGTCGGTGAGCTTCACTCCCATGGCGTCGAGCTCCCTCTTGCCGAAGTCCGGATTGCGCGGAGCGGCGGGGGTGAGGAGCTCGGGCGGCGGAAGCTCGTCGTCGGCGAGTGCACCTTCGTCGGTGGCATCGATGGCGGCGGCTATGCGCTCATCGTGCTCGAGATTCAAATCGGCGCGAGACTTCTTCTTCTTCTTCCCTCGCCCGCTATCATCGAGCAAGTCGCTCGCGTCCTCCTGCATCAGCGTCGGGTCGAGCTGCGGCATCTCTTCTGGGGGCGGCTCGAGCAGTGCGGTGGGAACGACGAGCGAATCGATCTCCTTCCGCTTCTTGCGCCCCTTTGCCACCACCTCGGCTGCAACTGGCTCGAACACCTCGGCGCGCTGCACGCGCACGCCAATCAGCACGCGGATCGGATTCCATGCGAGCGTGAGCACCGTGAGTCCGCAGATGAGCATCGAGACGACGAGCCACGCGCCAACCGGTCCGAAGAACGCGTACAGATAGTAGGCGACGAACGCTCCCCACAGCCCATCCACCGCCGACCGGCCCGCCTCGCCGTGCTCCGTGCCGAGCCCAAACGCGATCGGCAGCAGTACGACGAGCCCTGCGAGGAAGAGCATCCACGAGCGGTCCGTATCCGAGCGCATGCGGTCGAACAGGCGAAGCGCATGGACCGCGGGGACGAGTGGCAGCAGGATCGTCGCGGGGAGGCCGAGCAGCGTGAACAGCCCGTAGCGCAGACACGAGCCGACGGGGCCCATCAGCCCGCGCGCCTCGACGCACGAGCTGGTCACGGACTCCCCCGCTCCCACGAGGATCGTGGCGGCAAGGAAGAGCGCGAAGATCAGCAGCACGACGCCGGTGAGCTCCCGCTTGAGGCGTCCCTCCATCGACTCTAGCGCTCCCGGTCTGGGCCGAGCAGCGTGATCTGCCGATCCTGGAAGATGGGGATCACGGGGAACGAATCGATCTTCGCGCAATCCTCGAGATCCTTCGCGAAGCCCGCTTCTACGAGTGCCTGTCCGGCTTCCGAATCCGCGAAGAGCTGATCGAGGCGGTCACCGTATTTGCGGTCGAGGACGGTCGCGGCGAAGGCGCCGTCTCCCATCTCCAACTTGGAGAGCCGCTTCGCGATCGCGCGCACATATCGTCCCGCGCACGCGGCATCTTCGAGCGAGAAGAACTTGTCGCGCCCCGCGCAGATGATCGTGATGTCGGTTCCCGCGCGCGCGGCCGTGCGCATGAGCACCGACACCGCTTCGAGATTGACGTACGACGCGACGACGACGTCGCGCGCCGTCTGCAGCCCGACCATCGCCGCGGTGCCGTTCGTCGTCGTCAGCAGCACGGTCTTCCCCTCGACTGCCTCGCGCGTAAACTCCGCCGGCGAGTTGCCGAGATCGAAGCCGGGAACGATGAGCATCTTGCGCTCGCCCGCCGTTCGCACCTCGCCCTTGTCGAACTGCTTCGCACGCGTGATGACCTCGTCGGCGCTCTCGAGCGGGACGATGTTGCGCGCGCCGTTGCCGAGCGCGGTCGCAATACTCGTCGACGCGCGAAGCACGTCGATGACGGCGACGACGCGCCCCGTGATCATCGCGGGCGTTGCAGTGGTGGGTCCGAAGACTACGTCAATACGCATTACGGCTCCCGCAGCAGATCGCTCTCGCGCTCCAGAAACTTCGTGTCGACCTCGCCGGCCTGGAAACGCGCATTCTGCATCACGCGGCCGAGAAAGGGAACGGTCGTCGTGACGCCCTCGACGATGAAGAAATCCAGGGCGATCTGCATGCGCTTGATGGCTTCCATGCGCGTGGTGCCCTGGCAGATGAGCTTCGCCAGAAGAGAATCGTAATACGGGGGTACCGTGTAGCCGGTATAGATGTGCGTATCGACGCGCACGCCCGGGCCGCCCGGCGGATTGAAGACTTCAATGCGCCCCGGCGACGGCTGGAAGTTGCGTGCGGGATCTTCCGCGTTCACGCGCACCTCGATCACGTGCCCGCGCAGTGGCGGCAGCGACAGGACCGACAGCCGCTCGCCTGCTGCCACACGGATCTGCTCCTTCACGAGATCGACGCCGGTGATCATCTCCGTAACGGGATGCTCGACCTGGATGCGTGTATTCATCTCCATGAAATAGTACGACCCGTCGGTGTCGAGGAGCATCTCGATCGTCCCGGCGCCCACGTACTCGATCGCCTTCGCGCCGCGCACGGCATCGTCGCCCATGCGCTTGCGCAGGTCGGGCGTCATCGCCGGGCTCGGTGACTCCTCGATCAGCTTCTGGTGGCGGCGCTGCACCGAGCAGTCGCGCTCACCGAGGTGAATCACATTGCCGTGCGAATCGCCGAGAATCTGGAACTCGATGTGGCGGGGGCGCGCGAGATATTTTTCGACGTACACCTCGTCGCTGCCGAACGCCGAAAGCGCCTCGGAGCGCGCGAGCTGGAAGGCGCGCGCGAAATCCTCGGGGTCGTTGGCGACACGCATCCCCTTCCCGCCTCCGCCGGCGGCCGCCTTGATGATGACGGGGAAGCCGATGTCGCGCGCGAAGCCGAGCGCCTCATCGACATCTTCGACGGGGCCGGGGGTGCCAGGGACGATCGGAACGCCGACGCCGGCCATCGTCTTGCGCGCGGTGGCCTTGTCGCCCATGAGCCGGATTTGCGAGGCGGTAGGCCCGATGAACGTGATGTTCGACGCTGCACAGGTCTCGGCGAACTCGGCGTTCTCGGCGAGGAAGCCGTAGCCGGGGTGGATCGCGTCCGCGCCGGTGATCTCGGCGGCGGCGATCAGGTGCGGAATCTTGAGGTACGACTCGCGAGCGGGCGCCGGCCCGATGCAGACGTCGTCATCTGCGAAGCGGACGTGGAGCGACTCGCGATCGGCTTCGGAGTAGACAGCCACCGTCTGAATGTCGAGCTCGCGACAGGCGCGTATGATGCGGAGCGCGATCTCGCCGCGATTGGCGATCAGGACTTTCTTGAACATCAGTTGGTGTACCCGGCGTGGCGGCGCGAATGGCCAGCCGTGCTGTCAGCCATCGCCATCGCGTTGAAAGTCGTCCCAGCTCGTGTCGCTGGATCCCTCGACACCTTGCGCGCGCAAAGCAAGCTCGCTCGGATTGGTGGCGAAGAATAACGCGTTCTCGTAGGTAATGACACCGCGGGTATACCACTGCATGAGCGACTGGTCGAAGCTCTGCATCCCGTATTGCACGGTCCCTTCCTTGATCAGGTCGGGGATGTCGAGCGACTTCGTCATGTCGCGGATCTGATCGCGCACGGCCGCGGTGTTGATCAGGATCTCCACCGCGGGAATGCGCCCGGGCTTGTCCGAGCGCGGCACGAGGCGAAGCGAGATCACCGCGGCGAGCGCGCTCGCGAGCGTGAATCGCACTTCGTTCTGCTGGTGCGGCGCGTAGAAGGAGAGCACGCGATTGATCGTCTGCGTCGCGTCCGTCGTGTGCAGCGTCGAGAACACGAGGTGTCCCGTGTCTGCCGCCTTGAGCGCGACCTCGAGCGTCTCGGTGTCTCGAATCTCACCGATGAGGATGACGTCGGGGTCCTGACGCAGCACGCGACGAAGGGCGACGCCGAAGCTGCCGGTATCCGCGCCGACTTCGCGCTGATTGATGCTCGAGTTGATGTCGCGATGCAGGAACTCGATCGGATCCTCGATCGTGATCACGTTCGCGTGGCGTTTCTCGTTGATGTGCTGCAGCATCGCGGCGAGCGCCGTGGACTTCCCCGATCCCGTCACGCCCGTGACGAGCACGAGCCCGCGCGGACGCAGCGCAATGTCCTCGACGATCTTCGGGAGATTGAGCTCCGTGCTCGTCTTCACCTGGTACGGCACCGCGCGCATCGCGTAGGCGATCGTGCCGCGCTGCTGGTACACGTTCACGCGAAAGCGCCCGATCCCCGGAACGCCGATGGCGAAATCCGCCTCCTTCGCCTCCGCGAACTCCTTCACCTGCTTCGGCGTCATGATCTGCTCCGCGAGCGCCTTCAGATCTTCCGGCTTGAGCGGCGGCAGGTCCAGCGACATCAGGTCGCCGTTGACGCGCAGCACCGGTGGACGGCCGACCTTGAGATGCACATCCGACGCATTCTGCTGGATCATCCGCTGCAACACCGCCTTGAAATTGAACGAGGCGGGAGTGGCGGGTACCGGAATGTCCACCTGCGCCGGTACTCGGGGCGCAGGTGGCTCGTTGGCGATGAGCGGCAGAATCGTCGGGTTAGCCATTCGGGTCGACACGGAAGAGGACCTGCCCGTACTCGACCGGGTGCGCATCGGTGACCAGCACCTCGCGCACCACGCCCGAGTATTCGGACTCGATCTCGTTCATGATCTTCATCGCCTCGATGATGCAGAGAATCTGCCCCTTCTCGACGCGTGTCCCCTCGACGACATACGGCGGGATCCCCGGTTCAGGCGAGCGATAGAAAGTGCCCACCATCGGCGACTTCACCTCGAGCAGCTTTGCCTTCGGAGCTTCCGCCCTGGGTTGCCCGTCGTCTTCGGCGGTAAGGGGTACCCCTTCCGACGGTGTAAGTCGGCTGGATGTAACAGCCTGGGGCACAACCGCCGGGATGGAAACGGCTGGCGTCACCATCGCCCCGCGCTGCTGCGGAGTCTTGGAGATGCGCAGCTTCATCCCCTTGTCCGTCGATATCTCGATCGAGTCGACCGATGAACCGTCGAGCAGCTCGACGATCTTTTTTACGTAGCGTAAGTCGATCATAGTCCAATTCGGGTGATCGCTCGCGTGATCGTCACGCGATTTCCATCAGCTCGCGAGGAAACGACGTCAGTATACGCGGTCCCGCGGGGTCGAGCACCACATCGTCCTCGATGCGTACGCCGCCCCACCCGGCGCGATAGATCCCTGGCTCGATCGTGACCACCGCCTGCGCGGGGAGCGGTGCGTCGGCGGTCTTCGACAACCGTGGTGCCTCGTGCACTTCCAGTCCGATTCCGTGGCCGAGGCTATGTCCGAACCCTTCCCCCTGGCCGCGCTGTTCAATGTACTGCCTGGCCAGCGCGTCGGCATCCCGCCCCGTCATCCCCGCCCTCACGTTCGCCGAGGCGTGCGCGTTCGCGCCGCGGACGATGTCGTAGACCTCTTTCTGTTCGTCGGACGCTCGCCCGATCACGAAGGTGCGCGTGACGTCGGAGCAGTACCCTTCGACGATCGCACCATAATCAATGAGAAGGAAGTCTCCGGCGCCAACTTCACGGTCGGCGGCGCGCGCGTGCGGCAGCGCGGCACGCGGGCCGGACGCGACGATGGTCTCGAAGGGAAAGCCCTCGCTCCCCTCCGACCGCAACGATTGCTCCAGCGCCCCCGCGATCGCGAGCTCGGTCATTCCCGCACGGATCTGCGGCACGGTGCGCTCGAGCGCGCGGCGCGCCACGTCGGCGGCAGCCTGGATGCACGCGATCTCCTCCGAATCCTTTCGCTCGCGCAACGTCTCGACCAGCTCGTTCGTCGGCCGCCACTGCCACCGCGCGCCCGCGCTGAGCAGCCGCTCGAAATCTCGATGGATCAGCTGCGCCGATTCGAAGCCGACGAGCTTGATCCCCGTGAGCTCGGGGAGCAGCTGCCAGAGTCCCGTCCACAGGCTCGCGGGCTCGATCTGCACGCGCGCGAAGTCTCCAACCTCATCCCGCACCTGCGTCGCGTAGCGGAAGTCGGTGATGAAGATCGTCTCGCGCGCGGTGACGAGCAGCAGCGCACTGGAGCCCGAGAAGCCGGTGAGGTAGCGGATATTGGGGAGACTCGTGAGCAGCACCGCATCGAGGTGCGCGGCGACGAGAGCCTCGCGAAGTGCGGTCCGGCGTTCGGAGCGGCGGTCAGCCACGGGGCGCGAGCCGCGCAACGAGCCCGCGAAGTGCCAACTCGTACCCGATCGGACCAAAACCGCAGAGCATGCCGACGGCGCTGCTCGCGAGTACGGTGTGCCGCCGCTCGGGCTCGCGCGCGAAGATGTTCGAGAGATGCAGCTCGACGAACGGAACCTCGGCCGCCGCAAACGCGTCGCGAATCGCAAGGCTCGAGTGCGAGTATGCTCCGGCGTTGATCAGCGCGCCCTGCGCCCTTCCGCGCAGCGCAAGAATGACATCGACGAGCTCGCCCTCCCCGCTCTTCTGCGCGAACTCGAGATCGACTCCGAGCTCCACTCCCACCGTGCGCAGCCGCGTCTCGATGTCTGCCAGTGTCTGGGTGCCGTAGATCGCCGGCTCGCGCGTGCCGAGGAGATTGAGGCTCGGTCCATTCAGCACCGCGATTCGCACTACTTCTTCAGCCCGTCCAGCCATTCGTGGAACAGCTCGAGATCCGACTGTGAATCATCCGCGTGCGGCGCCGACTTGACGGCAGTCTCGCCCTTCCCGTCGGATGCGCCGCCGCTCTCGCGCCCGTTGAAGAACTGATCGAAGGAAACGGTCGGCTGGCTCGCGCGCTGCTCGCCATCGGCACGCGTGCGCGAGCTCTGAAAGACGGAGTCGAGGGAGAGCGCGTCGTCGGCGGCGCGCGTCGGCTGACCTGCGGGGCCCGTGGACTCGGTGGAAAATTCCTCGGAGAACGCGCTCGCGAGCGAGTTCGCCGCGCGCTCGTCGCTCGCCGCGATCTTCGGCGCGCCGGTGAAGAGCGTTTCGAGCGCCGATCGATCGGCGTCACTCGAGACCTCGGCCGATGGCGACGCAGGCGTCGACGCGGGCGCCGAGACGGCGTCCGACTTTCGCTGTTGCAGGAGTGCCTCGGGTGGCACGGCGAACGAGGTCGTGTGCTCGAGCTGCGCGGCGGACCACGGATCCATCGAGAGCTCCTGGGTCACGCGCGGCTCGCGGTTGTCCGGCTCCTGCACCGGCTCGGCCTCGGGCTCGGGTGCGGCGCTCGTCGCGGGGTGCGGCGCGTCGGTCTCACCCGACTCCTCCGGCGGACGACGCGTCGCGAACGACGTGAAGAAGGTGCGGATCGACTGCGTCGAGTACGGACGATTCTTCGCCGCGCTGATGATGTCCTGCGAGATGTCGGCGATCAGCGGGATGCTCGAATGCGCGCCCCGTTCGAGCGCTGCAATTCTCTCAGCGTACGAGCTGTCCGTCGGATTCTTCGCCGCCAGGTGGCGATAGACGTAAATCGCCTGCTCGATGTGCCCTTGCTCGCGCAGCAGCTCGGCGCCCGACTCGGTCATCATGAGATCGGGGAGCAGCGCATCAGTCGACGTGCGTCCGCTGAGCTCGAGCATGCGGCCGACGGTCGGATCGTAGGGCTCCTCGTCGAACGTGGGACCGTGATCGTCGGCTGCGCCAGCGGATTGCTGATCGACGGAGCCGATGCTCTCCACGTGCGCTGGCATCTCGAGCTCGGGACCCGCGAACAGCGCCGCAAGCTCTGCCGCCGTCGCGGGCGCGACCGCCTGCTCGGAGGTCGTGCGCAGCGGCGGGAGATCGGCGTGCAGCGCCTCGCCAGCGTCCGGCGCGTCCGGCGCGTCCGGCGCAAGCGCGGCGATCTCCATCATCGGTGGCGAGTTCTGCACGAGCTCGGGGAGCGGCTCGACTTCGGGGGCCGGCACGACGGGCGAAGCGGCAGGAGGCGTGGGCGAGTGACGGTCGAAACCACCGACGTACTCGGGAAGCACCGCGGACCCCGAGTGCTGCTCCAGCAGCGAGTCCTCCTCGCGAGGAGACTCCTTTTGCGCAGCCACAGGCGCCGGCGTCGACGCAGCGGCAGGCACCTTCTCGGCAGCGAGATTTTCGGGGATGACCCCGATCGTAAAGCGCGGGCGAGTCGGCTGCATCGCCTGCGGCGAAAGCGGAGTAACGGCCGCGCTGTCCGGATGAATGTCGCTCCAGCTCACCGGAGCGGCTTCGACCGGGGCGCTCGCGACGGTGACGGGAGTAGCCGCGGACTGCGCGGGCGTATCGAGGGCCTCGAGCTGCGCGGCGATATCGTCGTTCTGCGGATCGACCTCGAGCAGCTTGTGGTACCACCCGCGCGCTGCGTCCAGATCTCCGCTTGCGCGCGCGATGTCACCGAGCTGGCGCAGCGCGATCAGATTCTCGGGATCGAGGGAGAGCGCGGTCTCGAAGGTCGAACGAGCCTCATCCGGCTGTCCGCGCTCGAAAAGCGCCTGGCCGAGCACGATGTAGCCACTGATGTAGGTGGGCTGCAGCGGCACGTGTGCGCGGCAGATCTCGATCGCGACATCGAGGTCTCCCGACTTTCGATATTCATTCGCGAGACGCGCGAAGACCCGGCGCGGATTCTCGGCGAACTGTTTGCGGAGGTCTTCGATCAGGGCGGAGTTGGCCATGCAAGCCCCTCGGGGATGCCGCGCGGCGTTCGGCGGCTGGAAGTCGGTGAAGATACATGAATCTGACGATCGAAGTCAATCGGAAGTCATACGCTGCCTTGATTTTACGTCCCGCAATCCCATAACTTTGCTGGCTCAGCCCGCCCGTCCTCTCACGTGGTTGCAAGGAGTCAGGTACCGTGCTTCAAAGCATGCGGAGCGCCGCCAAGTGGATCTGGTGGGTGATCGCCATTCTCTTCCTCGGCACTTTCGTATTCCTCGATCAATCGGGGTTGATCGGCAAGGCCAAGGTCACTGCGGGCACCTCGATCGCCACTGTGAACAAGGACGAGATTAACTACATCGATTTCCAGCGAGCCTCGCAGAACAGGATCCGTCAGGAGCAGGAAGGGGCGGGCGGCAAGACACTGACGCTTGACCAGGAGCGTCGCATTGAGGATGACACGTTCAACGAGATGGTCACGAACCTTCTCCTCGCGCAGGAATACAAGCGTCGCGGCATTACCGTCTCCGATGCGGAGATCCAGCAGGCCGCCCTCGCCAGTCCCCCGCAGCAGCTGCTTCAGAGCCCCGACTTCCAGACCGAGGGGCAGTTCGACTTCGAGAAATATCGTCGCTTCCTGACGAGCCCCATGGCGAAGCAGCAGGGCGTCCTGATCCAGCTCGAGGCCTACTACCGTGACGAGCTTCCCAAGCGGAAGCTGTTCGAGCAGATTGCCGGTCCCGTCTTCGTAACCGACGCTCAGCTCTGGCGCGCCTACCAGGATGCGCACGACACCGCGCAGGTCTCCTACGTCGCCTTCGATCCGCAGACGATTCCGGACTCCGCGGTGCACGTGACCGACGCGGAGCTCCACACGTACTTCGACTCGCACCAGAAGGCGATGCAGGACCGTCCGGGACGCGCGATTGTCTCCGTCGTTACGATCCCGCGCACGGTGACGGCCGCGGATACGGCTACCGCGCGCGCGAAGGCCCTGGCGATCCGCACCGAGATCGCCGGCGGCGCGAAGTTCGACGATGTCGCCAAACGCGAGTCCGCCGACTCCGGCTCCGCCGTGAAGGGGGGACTGCTCGGCAAGACCGGCAAGGGTGCCTACGTGAAGCCCTTCGAGGATGCGGCGTACGCGCTCAAGGTTGGCGAGCTGTCGGAGCCGGTACTGAGCCCGTTCGGCTTCCACATCATCAAGGTCGATGAGCGGAAAGGCGACTCGATCACGGTGCGCCACGTGCTCGTTCGCATCGTGCAGAGCGATTCGTCGGCGGCGCTCACGGACCGCCGCGCCGACTCGCTCTCCAAGGGTGCGAATCTCGACAAGCCCGCGGAGTTCGACAGCGTCGCTCATTCGCTCGGCCTCAAGATCGGGCAGGTCACCGCGATAGAGTCGGATCCGCTCACGTGGAACGGCGCCTACGTTCCGGGCGGCTCCGCCTGGGCATTCGGCGGCGCGAGGGTCGGCGAGACGAGCGATCTGATCGACGCCGACAACGCCTACTATCTCGTGCGACTCGATTCGCTGCGCGTTGGCGGAAAGCCGCAATTCGATGCCGTGAAGGACGACATTCGTCGCGAGGTGAGTCGATCGAAGAAGCTCGACCTGCTGACGAGCAAGGCACGGGCGCTCGTCACCGCGGTGCGCGGCGGACAGTCACTCGAAGCCGCGGCGCAGGCAGCCGGGCTCAAGGTCGAGAAGTCCACGCCGTTCGCGCGCACCACCCAGGTGCCCACACTCGGCCAGACCACCGAGGCGATCGGCGCCGCATTCGGAGCGCCTGTGGGACAGGTCGCGCCAGCATCGCGCGGACAGAACAACGTCATCGTCCTTCGCGTCGATCGGCGCGTCGATGCGGATCGCGCCGTCTTCGAGAAGCAGAAGATCGAGCAGCGGCAGCAGATGCTGCAGCGCGTGCGGGAACAGCGCGTGCAGCAGTACGTCGCCGCGCTGCGCGATGCGGCGAAGATCCAGGATGACCGCCGCCTGGTGAAGCAGGAGGCGCGTCAGGCGACGAGCTGAGCTCGACGTAGGAGACAAACGAACGCGGGGCGGCGCCGGAAATCCGGCGCCGCCCCGCTTTCGTATCATCCAGCCGCGTTCCGAGTATGGATCTTCATCGCGACGCGCTTCGCGCACTAACAATTTAGATACGGACAAAAACGGAAAAAAGCACGCACCACAAACGGAGACGGCGGTTGCACTTTCCGTTTTCTGTCCGTGCCGTCATCCGTTGTCGTCCGCATTTCAATTGTTGACGCTGGTGTTTCGGCGCGTTCCAAAGACGCCCGGCGATGACTAGAGCAGCCGGCGCGGTTCCGGGTGGTTTTCTTCCGCCACGGCCGTGCTGTCGACGGTGCGCGGGGCCTCGCTGCGAAGCGCATCGGCGCGCGCCGGCGTCGTGACGTCGTGCGTCACATCGTTGATGTTCTTCTTGAATTCCTTGATTCCCTTCCCGAATGATGCCGCCACCTCCGGAATCCGCTTCGCGCCGAAGAGGAGGAGGATGACGACCATGATCATGAGAATTTCGCCGAAGCCAAGCTGACCGAACATACGTACCCCCTAGAAAAGCGAACGCGCGATGAGATAGGCCACGAGCACCCCGAGAAAGCTGAGGAGCGAGACATCCAGCGCCACGGGCCCGATGGCGAATTTTATGATGATCAGATCGATCGAGAGTGCGCCAAGCTGAGGCGTCACTCCCGAGGTGAGAAACTCCTTCACGGCGCCCGCTGGTAGAAAGTGTCGAGCCACCTGCGTCATCAGTCCGCCGACGATGAATCCGACCGTGAGCACGATGACATGAAACCCTGGCCGGTGCTTGGAAGATCCGCGTGGCGGCATCACTGGGCTCGGTCGACGGCGTAGGCAATCGCGTCGTAGAGCGCGCCGCGCGCCGGAGTATCGGGAAGCTCCGCAAGCGCATGCTCGGCTTCGCGAGCGTACTCGTCGCCGCGGCGGCGCGCGTAGTCCAGCCCGCCGCGATCGCTCACGATCTCCACCACACGCGCGATCTGCTCATCAGTCGGCTCCTGCGTGTCGAAGAGTACGTCGACCTGGCCACGCTCCGCCGGCGACATCGTGCGCAGCGCGGCGATCAGCGGAAGCGTCACCTTATGCTCGCGCAGATCGAGTCCGCACGGCTTGCCGGTGACGCGCTCATCCGAAGTGTAGTCGAGAAGATCGTCCGCAACCTGGAAGGCCATCCCCAGCCGCTCGCCGTAGCGCGCAAGTGCCACGCGGCGCGATCGCGCCCCCGCCAGCGCGCCGATCTCGCACGCCGCCGAGAGCAGCGACGCCGTTTTCGCGCGGATGAGCGCCTCGTAATCATCTTCGGTGAATCCGAGCGCATCGAGCGCCGTGAGCTGGCGCATCTCGCCGACGGTCATCGCGTTGGTGGCGTCGGAGAGCACGCGGAGCACTTCGAGGTCGCTCGCGCGCACGAGTTCCACCACCGCGCGCGAGTACAGGAAGTCGCCCATGATCACCGACACCTGGTGACTGAAGAGCGAATTCACGGTCGGCATGCCGCGACGAAGCGCGGAGTGATCGACGGAATCGTCGTGCACGAGCGTCGCGAGATGCACGAGCTCGAGGATCGCGGCGAGCGTCGTCGCGCGCGCCTCTTCCTTCCCCTCCACCGCGCTCGCGAGGAGCACGAGCGTCGGGCGGAACATCTTCCCCTTCATCAGGAGGAGGTGACTGTTGACCTCGTCGATCAGCGGGAGCTGCGAGAGGATGATGCGCCGCAGATCCTCCGATACGCGGTCGAGCCGAGCGCGCACGGGAACCTGAATGTCGGCAAGCGTCGGCGTCATGGTCTGGCGGGCGCGGACGGACGCGCTCATTTCGCCTTCCGCTCGACGGTCGAGAGCCGCTCGCCCACATCCCTGAATTGAATGTCCACCGTGAAGACCCGCTCGTAGTAGCCCACCGCATCCCCCCACTTCTGCAGCGATTCCGAAGCATAACCCAGCAAGTACAGAACGCCGACGAGGGTGTCATCGCTGGCGTCTGCATCGTTCAGCGCACGGAGCAGGATCGTCATCGCAATCTGATACTGCCGCTTTTCGACGAAGCACTGCCCCAGCGCTTCGTACGTCCGCACACGCTGCTCCGTTCCACGCAACGCTTTCTGGAACTCGCTAATGGCCTCGTCGAGCAGCCCCATCTCCTTGTAGGCGACGCCGAGGTCGTAGTGACTCTCGTGATCGGTGTCGTCGACGTTGGAGGTGACGCCCTGCTTGAACTTGGTCAGCATGTCGGCGAAGTCCTGCTGCTCCTGCGGCTCCTCCTCCCCGGCGGCAACCATGCGCGTGTTCTTCGGCGGCTCCTCGTCGCGGAGCCACTCGGAGAGATTGACGAAGTTGTCGTCGCTCGAGGCAGCGACGGGCGGCCGCACAGGCGGCGCGATCGGCTCACGGCGCGGCGGCTCCGGCAGCGCGGTCTCGAGCGCGGCGAACAGCTCTTCGTCGATCGGGAGCGTGCTCGAGGTGCGCTCGACCTCGAGGGCGAGCGGAATCGGCTCGGACTCGACGACCACCGGCGCGGGCACCGGCGTCGGTACCGGGACGCGCTTCGCGATCGCGGGCTCCGGCTCCGACTCCGGCTCCGGCTCCGGCTCCGGCACGACGACGGGCGGAGCGACGGGTGGCGGCGGCGCGATCTCGACGTCGAGGCCAAGCTCGCGCAGCGCGGACGCCGCGCGCGCATCGGCGGGCGAGAGCTCGAGCACACGTCCGTACACCGCCCGCGACTTGTCGAGCTGACCGCTGCGGAAGAGACTCTCCGCGAGCGCGAGATACGCGTCGACCAGCTGTGCCTTGTCGTTCGCACGCACCGCATACTCGACGCGCTTCTGGTGGTAGCGGACAGAGTTCGGCTCGACGCGAATCAACTCGTCCGCGGTGCGGCTCGCCTCCGGAAGATTTCCTTCGCGTTCGTAGCCGAACATCGTGGCTTCGAGCTCAGTGATGCCACCGGCGCGATCACCACGCTCGAGGAGCGCCTCGGCCAGCTGCCGGCGCAGATCCCAGTTCTGCGGCAGGTGCCCAATATCGATGCGGAGCTGATCCACGCGGCTGAGCGGCGGCGGGATCGGCACCGGCGATGAGACGCGCGGTGCGAGCGGGACGATCGGCAGCGGCGCATCCGCTGGTTCGGTCTGCCACACCAGCTCGACGACGTCATCCTCTTCCTCGTCGGCCGGCATCGGCGAGCGCTGATCCGGATCGAGCATCGGCAGACCGGAGAGCGCGTTCTCGCGATCGAAGGGCGTGTGGATCTCGTCCATCTCGAGCATCGGCAGCGGCGGACCGCCGTCGGGGACGATCGCGTCCATCTCGAGCGTAGGCGACCGTTCGAGGTCGAGATCGAGATCGCCAATGTTGCCGAAGTCGCTGTTGTCGCCCAGATCGGGCGTGTGCACGAATGGCGACGACACGCGCGGCGGCGCCGCCGGGGGCGCGGGCGGCGTGATCGGCTCCGGCTCCATCTCCATCTCCGGCTCCGCCTCCGGCTCCATCTCCGCCTCCGGCTCCATCTCCGGCTCCGCCTTCGGCTCCATCTCTGGCTCCGCCTCCATCTCAACCTGCGGCGCGACGGGCGGCTCCGGCATCGCCTCCGAGCGCGGCGCGTCCGCCGGCGTGTCGAGCGAGATGAACGTCAGCGATCCGCCGAGCGATCCCTCGTCCGACGCGTCGTCCATCGATGTGTCGAGCATCGGAAGCTCGCCACGAGATTCCGTGTCGTCGTCGAGTTCGAGCGACGGCAGCTCTTCGAGCTCGAGATCCTCGAGTATCGATGATGTGCCGGCGCCGAGTGAGGCGGCGTCGTTCGCGTCCCGTTCGTCGAGATGCGAGTGCAACTCCAGCTCCGCCATTGGCGCGATGTCGACGCGCGACTGGTCACCGGGGATGGCGCTATTCTCGAAGCCGGTGATGAGCCCGATATCGACGTGGCTCACGATCCCGTCGCCGGCGGTCGCCGTGCCCTCGGGGAGCAACGCACCGTGCGACAGCCCCGGCAGCTCCTCGACGTCCGAAGATGTCGGCGCCCCGAGATCGATGTCGATGTCGACATCGGGATTGATGGTCGGCATCTCGATCGCGACGACAGGGGTGGCGGACGGCGTCGTCGGATGAACGACGGTCCACGCCGTTGCCGCCTTCGTCGCGGCGGACATCGGCACGTTGCTCGGCGGCCCCGAAGTGATCGGCTTCGACGGCTCGTCGTAATTCACATCGAGGAAGACCAGATCGCCCTTTGCCGCGGGCGCACGCACCGTTTCCTTCGGCTCGGCCTCCGGGTCGAGCGCCTTCATCCGATCGACCGTCGCGCGCGCCTCGGCGCTGCGTCCTTCGGCCGAGAACTTGTCGTAGAGGGCGTGCAGCTGTTCGATCGCTTCCGATTTCCGATCCTTCCGCACCAGCTGATCCGCGAGCATCAGGCGGATGTCGTCCTGATCCGGGCAGAGGTCGGCGAACTCCTTCAGGGCGCGGAAGGCCTCTTCGAGTTGACCGGATTTCTGCATCCGGTCGGCATACTCGAGGAAGTTCTGCTTGGCATCGTTGACGAAGCCCTTGCGCGCGCTGATTTTGCCGAGCTTGTAGTAAACCGAGTTCCTGCCGGGCGCGTTACGGAGGATCTTGTTGCAGAGGGCGATGGCGTTATTGAAGAAGCCGCCATCGGTATAGAGATCGACCGCCTTCTCGTAGTGGTCGACGGCTTCGGAGACGTCCCCACGCCGCAACAGCAGGTCTCCGACGCGATTGTAGAGGGCAACGTCGGCTTCGTCGACGTGCTCATCCAACTCCGCCAGAACCAGCGTATAAGTGTCGAGCGCCTTGTCGAACTGTTTCTTCTGCTCGTATTCGAGCGCTCGCTTCTTGAGCTTGGCGACGTCAGGCATCAGCGCGGGGAGAGCTCCAAGGCAGGGCGACCACTCCGCGCGGCGAGCGGGGCAGTCTAATCAAGTTATGGGTAAGTCACTAGAGTGACAAGCTTTGCCACGCACCCACGTCCTCTTGCATCGACGGTCAGCATACCAATACGGCAACTCACGAATATCCTCGATGTCGAAGAGTGCGAGGTCGGCGGAGAAGCCGGGCGTGAGCTGGCCGGTCTCGCCGGCAAGTCCGAGTGCCGCTGCACCATTCACGGTCGCCGCGAGGAGCGCCTCTGCCACGCTCATATGGAGCTCGCTGACGGCGAGCGTGAGAATGAACGGAAGGTTCGGCGTCGGCGACGTTCCGGGATTGAAGTCGGTCGCGAGCGCGACGGCGGCGCCGGCATCGAGCAGCGCGCGTGCGGGCGGGCGAGTGCCCTTCCCCAGGAAGAGCATCGTGCCTGGAAGGAGTGTAGCGACAGTGCCGGATTTCGCGAGCGCCTGAATGCCCCCGGAGGAGATCGCCGCTAGGTGGTCGGCGGACGTCGCGTGCAACTCGGCCGCAAGCTCGGCGCCGCCGGAGGGGGAGAGCTCGTCGGCGTGGAGCTTGAGCTGGAGTCCGGAGCGTCTGGCGGCAAGCAAGAGGTCGCGCGTTTCGTCGATGGTGAAGACCCCGGGCTCGCAGAAGACGTCGGCGAACACGGCGAGACGTTCGGCGACGACGAGGGGGAGCATGTCCTGGCGCAGCATATTGACATAACTGGCGCGTGTCGCCGGCGTCGCACGCGCCTCGCGCGGAATCTCGTGCGCGCCGAGCCACGTTGGGACGATTCGCATCGGCGAGTCGGACGCGAGCTCCCTGATCACGCGCAGGATCTTGAGCTCATCGTCGAGGGAAAGGCCGTAGCCGGATTTGACCTCGACCGTCGTCGTGCCGTACGACGCGAGGCGCGCGAGTCGCGGGCGCGCGAGCGCGAGGAGATCGGCCGCATCGCGCGTCCGCACGTCGCGCACGGAGGCGTGGATGCCCCCGCCCTGCTTCGCGATCTCCATGTAGTCCGCACCGGCGGCGCGACGCTCCTGCTCCTCGTAGCGCGGCTTCCCGAAGATCGCATGCGTGTGCGAGTCGACGAGCCCCGGAGTGAGCACGCCGCCGCCGCAGTCGACGACCGTCGCGCTTGCGTATTCCCGCTCGAGTACGTCGCGGGAGCCGATGGCGGCGATCCGCTCGCCGACGACGGCCACGGCCGCGTCGACGAGGATGCCACAGTCGCGCATATCGGTCCCCACGCGCGCGCGCGGCGCGCCGGCGCAGGTAACGACCTGCTTGGCATTGACGAAGAGAAGAGTCATGGGGCCGACGACCTCGAGCGACTCACTGCGCCGTCGCCATCACGTCGCGAACGCGGGCGATCGTCAGCGGCGCCTGCGCCTCGCCGCGGCACGCGTAGTAGCACGCGTTGCAGTTGATCGGCGTATAGCGTTCGAAGTCGCGCCAGTGGAAGTCCGCCGGATAGTCCGGGCAGCGGCGCACCTGTCCCGCGGGATCGATGTGGATCGTGCGTACCCCCGAGTTGCACGAGTCGTTCATCTGGCCGCTGAAGAAGCGCGGCACCTGCCCGAGATAATAGTCCGAGCTGACGATGACCCCGCGCTTCTTTCTCTTGAATTCAAGCAATTCCCGCATGACCACCTCGAGATGCCGCTGCTCCTCGCGCCCGACGAGGTGCGAGGCATTCCCGTTCTTGGCGTCAGTGTACGTGCTGAACGATACGCCGACGCCCAGCTCCTCGGCGCACCGCACGATCGGCAGCAACTCGTCGAGATTCGAGCGCTTGATCACCGTGTTGAAGCGAATGCCGTCGATCCCGATCGCGCGCATCCGCGGCACGGTGTCGAGGATCTTCGCAGCGAGCCCGGGAATCCCGCGCGCGACATCATGCCGCTCGTCGAGAAAGTCGAGCGAGATGTTGAACTGGTTGAGCCCCGCCCCCCAAAGCGAGCGCGCGCGTTCCACCGAAAGCATTCCGCCGTGCGTGATCATCGCGAGGTAGCGCACGCTGATCGCGTTCGCGACGGCCGCGATGAGATCCTCGAGATCGCGGCGCATCAACGGCTCGCCTCCGGTGAAGGTGATCATCACCGGATTGAAGTAGCGCGCCGCCTCGGCGTAGCTGGCCGCATCGCTGCGCGTCGCGTCGGCGCCGTTCTTCCAGTAGTCGCAGAAGTCGCAGCGCGCATTGCAGCGCATCGTGACCTCGAAGTGCACGAGCACCGGGAAGCGCTTGAGATGCAGATACGCGTACTTCGCCGCGAAGAGCGGCACGTGCCACGGCTTGAAGCGCGCGCTCAGCATGAACGGAGTGGAGCGTTAATCGTGCGCACCCAGCATCGGGATCCTGATCCCTTTCTCGGCCGCGGTCGCGATCGCGATCTCGTAGCCCGCGTCCGCGTGGCGGGCGACGCCGATGCCGGGGTCGTTGGTGAGCACGCGCTCGAGGCGCACGCGCATCTCGGGCGTGCCGTCGGCGACGATCACCTGTCCGGCGTGCAGCGAATTTCCGATGCCCACGCCGCCGCCATGATGGAACGACACCCACGTCGAGCCGCTCGCGACGTTGAGCATCGCGTTGAGAATCGCCCAGTCGGCGATCGCATCGCTGCCATCCTTCATCGCTTCCGTCTCGCGGAAGGGCGACGCCACCGATCCGGTGTCGAGATGATCGCGGCCGATGACTATGGGCGCGGAGAGCTCACCGCTGGCCACGAGGTCGTTGAGCGCGACGCCGAACTTCGCGCGGTCGCCCTGGCCGAGCCAGCAGATGCGTGCGGGGAGCCCCTGAAAGTGCACTTTCTCCTGGGCGAGCCTGATCCACCGCGCGAGCTGCTCGTCGTGCGGGAAGAGCTCGAGGATCAGCTGGTCCGTGCGATGGAGATCCTTCGGATCGCCGGAGAGTGCGACCCAGCGGAACGGTCCCTTCCCTTCGCAGAAGAGCGGGCGCACGTACGCCGGAACGAATCCCGGAAAGTCGAACGCGTGTGTGAGCCCCGCATCGTGCGCGACCGTGCGGATGTTGTTGCCGTAGTCGAAGGTGATCGCGCCGCGCTCACGCATGGTGAGCATCGCCTGCACGTGCCGCACGAGGCTGGCCGTCGCGCGCGCGACGTAGAGCTTCGGATCCGCGACGCGAAGCGCCGCCGCTTCGTCGAGCGTCAGCTGCGGCACGTAGCCGTTGAGCATGTCGTGCGCGCTCGTCTGATCGGTGAGCACGTCGGGAGTGACACCGCGCTTCACGAGCTCGGGGAGCACGTCCGCCGCGTTGCCGACGAGGCCGACGGAGAGCGGCTCGCGCGCACGTTGCGCGGCCGCGATCCACGCGAGCGCCTCGTCGAGACTGCGCGTCAGGCGATCGCAGTAGCCACTCGCGACGCGCTTCGCGATGCGCGACTCGTCGACGTCCACGCCGAGGAAGGCCGCGCCCTGCATCGTGGCGGCGAGCGGCTGCGCTCCGCCCATGCCGCCGAGGCCGGCGCTCACGACGAAGCGCCCCGCGAGCGTGCCGTCGAAGTGCTGCCGGGCGACGGCGCCGAACGTCTCGAACGTTCCCTGGAGAATTCCCTGCGAGCCGATGTAGATCCAGGAGCCCGCCGTCATCTGCCCGTACATCATGAGCCCTTTGCGCTCGAGCTCGCGAAAGACATCCCACGTCGCCCAGCGGCCCACGAGATTGCTGTTCGCAATGAGCACGCGCGGCGCTGACGTGTGCGTGCGAAAGACGGCGACCGGTTTGCCGCTTTGCACGAGGAGCGTCTCGTCGTTCTCGAGCGCGCGGAGCGATTTTACGATCGCGTCGAACGACTCCCAGTTGCGCGCGGCCTTGCCCGTTCCGCCATACACCACGAGATCATCGGGACGCTCGGCCACCTCGGGGTCGAGGTTGTTCATGAGCATGCGGAGCGCGGCCTCCTGCTGCCATCCCTTGCAGGAGCGCGTGCTGCCGCGCGGCGCGCGCACCGGGCGCGGGCCAGCCGGCGCGGCGGCGATCGTGTCGGTCACGGTGGCGGTCATGCGAACATCGAGGTTGAGGATATCGGCTCGCCATCGATCTGCGTCACATCGTCAAAGGTGCCGATGGCGATCGCGTTGCGAATCGCGGCGATGTCGTCGCTGAGCACGCGATCGCGCTCCAGACGCGGGACGAGCTCGCGCACGTGCGCGTGCAGGCGCGCGACGCGGCGCGCGGGCTGGAGCGGTGCGCGGAAGTCGATCGCCTGCGCACCGCACATCAGCTCGATGGCGAGGATGTGCGCGACGTTGTTGACGATGCGACGCAGCTTCCATGCGGCGCCCATCGCCATCGGCACGACATCTTCCTTGTTGCCGTCGGTGGGAATCGTGTCGACGCTCGCGGGATGCGAGAGAACCTTGCACTCACTCGTGAGCGACGCGGCCGTCACCTGCGCCATCATGAATCCGGAGTTGACGCCGGCCTCGGGGCTGAGGAAGGGAGGAAGCCCCTGGTTGAAATCCGGATGCACGAGGCGGTCGGTGCGGCGTTCGGAGATCGTCGCGAGATTCGTCATCGCGATCGCGAGCACGTCGAGGGCCATGGCGACGGCCTGTCCGTGGAAGTTTCCGCCACTCATCAGCGTGCCGTCGTCGAACACCAGCGGATTGTCCGTTGCCGCGTTGAGCTCGCGCGAGATGAGCCCTTCGGCGAAGTGCATCGCGTCGAGCACGGGGCCGTGCACCTGCGGCATGCAGCGCAGCGCGTAGGCGTCCTGCACGCGCGGATCACCGGAGCGATGCGACTCGCGGATCTCGCTGTCGGCGAGGAGCGCGCGCAGAAGCGCGGCGGAGCGCTGCTGGCCAACCTGACCGCGCGCGAGCTGGATGCGCTCATCGAATGCGTCGGGGGTGCCCATGAGCCCCTCGAGTGACATCGCGCCCGCCGCGTGCGCGACGCGCCAAAGCCGCTGGATGTCCATCAGTGCGACCGCGGCGACCGCGGTGTGCGCCTGCGTGCCGTTGATCAGGGTGATCCCTTCCTTCGGCTGCAGCACGACCGGCGCGAGCGCCGCGCTCTCGAGCATCGCGAGCGCGGGGCCCGCGTTCGCTCCGTGATGCAGCACGCCCTCGCCGATGAGGGTGAGCGCGAGATGCGCGAGCGGCGCGAGGTCCCCACTCGCACCGACGCTCCCCTGCTCCGGGATCTCGGGGTAGAGTCCCGCGTTCAGCATCGCGGCCAGCAGATCGATCAGCTCCGCGCGTGCGCCGGAGCATCCCTTGGCGATGACGTTCGCGCGCAGCAGCATCATTGCGCGCACCTCGCGCTCCGGAAGCAGCGCACCGACCCCCGCCGCATGGCTCCGTACGAGATTCACCTGGAGCTCGTTCAGCCGGTCGAGCGGAATCGACATCTCGGACAGCTTCCCGAACCCAGTCGTCACGCCGTAGACGACGTCGCCGCGACGCACGATCTCGTCAACGAAATGGCGCCGCTGCGCGACCGTAGTCCGCGCAGACGACGCCAGTTCGACCTCTCCATCGCCGCCCGCGACGAGCCACACGTCACGCAACGTCAGCGAATGTCCGTCCAGTTGGATGCGCTGCTTCATCCACCAAAGCTACGGGCGTGGACCAGCTCCGGCTACCACGCGGCGCAGCTCGGGATTGCCGTAATCCGTCTGATACGCCCAGTCGATGATGATGTAGTTGCTCCCCACCGACGTGACGCGCACGGCGCCGTAGTGCAGCCCATCGCTGAGGTTCGTCTCGTACACGTATGCGTATCCGGTCACCGCTTCGATCGAGCCCGTGAAGTATCCGCTCAGCGGCGCGACGTCGATCGACGTCAGATCATTGACCGGATCCTGGCTATAGAGCACGACGCTCGTTCCGCTGCGCACCGTCGTCATCCAGATCGAGCCGTCGTTGAGACGGTTCACGACGAAGTCGAGATCGCTGCGATCGCCGGGAAGCACCTGGCCGAGCGCGCCGCTGCCGAAGTCGAAGCGAAAGCCGCTCGTCGAGAGATGTGCTTGCGACGCGTCGATGCGGATGTTGCGCGCGTCGTAGCGCGGGGTGTCGTAACGCGAGGACGAGACGTTGGACTCGATGCCATCGAGACTGACCGCCGTCACCGAGAAGCAGAGCGAGACGCCGTTCGTGAGCCCCGACACCAGAAAGTCTTCCGACACGGACGTTCCCTCGAGCGCCCACTTGTTGTTGTCGCAGACGCCGGTATCGAGATTGTACGACGTCGAATAGACATTGTAGTGCTCGAAGTCGCCGGGGTCCGCGAGCCGGGAGTTGGGATCCCACGACAGCTGGATCGCGGTGCTGAGCGACACCGAAACCAGATTGGTCGGCGTGTCGAGCTTGACTCCGCCTCGTGGACCGGTGCCATTGTTGCCGGAACAGGCGGCGAGTGCCATGAGCGCTGCGGGAATCGCGATCGTACGACGCATCTGAAGCTCCGAAGGAGTGATGCGATCTTTGAATGCACGCGACACGCCAACATCGCGTGCACGACTAACATTCTACACAGCAAGCAGATACAAGAGCTCACAAACGACAAATGTCCCCTGTGGAGGACACTTTTGTGACCGCACAAAGCAACATCGATCCGTCCGCTATGGCGTTGGGGTAATGGTGATGCTGATGAGCGACAGCCCGGCGCGTCCGGTCGAGTCTTTGGCCGTCAGCGTGATCACGTGCGGGCCAGGGGCGAGCGTCGCGATCGCGACGGTGGCGCCAGTGCCGATCTGCCCCGACGTATTGTCCCTCCAGACGAGCGATGCGCCAGCGAGCGGACCGTCCTCCGCATCGGTGGCGTCGCCGGTGAAGGTGACGCTCGCGCCCTGCGCAAAGGTCGCGTTGTTCGCCGGTGCCGTGATGTGCACCACCGGCGCACTATTCGACACGACGGACGGCGCCACCAGAACGGTCGCCGGGCGATAAGTCCGCTTGTCGAAGTTGAACTTCAGGTTCGGCTCGGCGATCAGCGAGATGAAGAAGTTGAAGGAGAAATTCCCGTTCGGCGCCTGCGTGAAGGCGAAGATCGCGCGCCAGTCGTGCATGTCGCGCTGCAGGCTCACGACGTGATCCGAGAACTGGTGGAGCGCGAAGTCGTAGCCCGTGGTCCACTGCATCGACCAGCGCGGGGTAATGTGGAAGGAGAGATTGCCGCGCAGCGTGCTCTGTCTGGGGCTGACGTAGATCGTCGAGCCGCCCACGAGTGAGCTCGCCGTATCCGTCTGCGCCGGGGGATTCTGAAGACACGCTGGCTGATCGATCGGCGGGAAGTTTGCGCAGATCGCACGCGGGTCCGTCACCCTCACGTTCGTGCCGGTCACCGGCCGCGATTGCGACTCCGTGAAGCTCACGGAGAGATTCCAGCCGGCGTTGCCGTTGATCGCGAATGGATAGCGCGACCCAACGGAGCCCGCGGTCGCCGGCAGTGCGTTGATCCCCTGCCCGTCGCTGCTGTTCATGCCGTTGCCGGCGAGATTGGCGCCGACGGGTGCGGTGTCGGGCCGGGCGCTGCCGAAGATGCGACGCAGCGTCTTGAATGGATTGCTGTTCTTTCCGATCGTGAACGTCGCCGTCATCCCCGTGCGGAACGGCTTGAACTGCGCCGTGTCGCTCAGCGGATCACCCCGAAAGAGCGAATAGTTCGACGAGAAGTCGAAGCCCGGCAGCAGATCCGACTGCAGGTTGTAGTTGAAGGAATTGCTCGTCACGCCGAAACGATGCGTCCGCGCCGCAACGACGAAGTCGTAGTCGATCGGCGATGCGTTGATCGTCAGCAGCTTGATCTTGTCACCCGATTCCGGAGTGGTGTCCGAGTTCGAATGGAGTTTCGCCTCGAGCGTCTGATTGAACTGGAATTGCATCGTCTCGGAGCGGAGACCGCCGAGGTAGCCGGCGCGCGTGCGGCCGGTGGCCAGGAGGAACGCATCGCTCACATCCGATGACGGCGCGTACGAGAACGAGAGTCTCGGCTGAATCGACTGTCGCAGCCGGGAAAACGGCCCGAAGCCGGGGAAGAATGCGAAGAAGGTCGGCGACGCCGAGATGCCGGTTTGGACGCGCTTGGACTGGCTCACCCATGCGCCGTTCGACAACGTCGTCTTGACGAGGTACGCGTTGCTGCCATCCGCGTTCTGGAACGAGACGAAGGGCGCAACGTTCCACGTCCCCTGCAGCACACCCGGAAGTGAGAACTGCGTGTCCCAGTCGAGCTGCTGCTTGCGAATGTTCGCGTAGCTGCGCGACCCGGTCTGCACGCCGGTGTTGAAGTCGAACTGCGTGACGATAGTCGGGAGATCGTTGAGCTGGTCGCTGTAGCGGAAGCTGTTGCTCAACTGAAAGCGGCCGATGCGTAGCGGCGTGTTGAAGTTCACCGTGGTGTTGCGCGTGTTCGCCTTGATCGCCGTGCTGTCGAGGACGCCGGATGAATCCCGGTATCGATAGCTGGTCTGCCCTTCGAGATTGAATGCCTGGTTGTTGTCGACGGCGAGCGTCGGCGTCCAGGCGAGCCACGACGAGAGGTTGATCGGCTGCGTCGTGACCGAGAAGTTCGGGAAATCCTGATTGACGAGATCGCGTCCGGAATACTGCGAGCGCGAGCCACCGGCCGTCACGTTGAAGGGTCCGAGCTTCTGCGTGAGCGCGAGCTGCGAGGAGATTGCGGCGAGCGCCTGGGCGACCGTGAGCGCATCCGTCTGATAGACACGCGTGTTGCTCGTGTAATTGAGATTCATGTTCAGGCTGCTCGTCAGGGAGAACTGCTGCGAGTGTGCCCAGTTGAATCCGAGCGTGCGATCGCCGTTGCTATACGTCCAGTAGCTCGCGCGGATGCCGCCGCTCACGAAGCGGTCGAGCCAGCGGTAGCGGTACTCGCCATTGAACTTGTTGTAGCCGACGTCTCCTTGCTGGTTGCTCGTGCCGCTGCGCCAGTCGTAGGACACCAGCGCGTCCATGTAGTCGTTGATGTTGAAGTAGTAGCCCAGGTTGTCGACCGAGCGAACGTAGTCCGGCGACGTGCGGACGATGTCGGTGACGCTGAAGCGTGGCGGGATGATCCCGCTGCGCCGCCCGGAGCGCATGTCCTGGAAGATGAACGGCAGCCAGAGCACCGGGATGTCGCCCACATAGAGCACGGCGGGGCGCGCGACGAGCAGCGTCTTGCTGATGATCTTCACTTCCGATGACTGGAAGTGATAGTGCGGCTCCGGAAGATCGCAGCTCGTGATCGATGCATCCTCGGCGTACGAGATGCTGTGCCCCTTCCCCGTGGTGTCGCCTTTCACCGCGGCGGCGTGACCGTAGATGTACCAGGTCTGCCCGTTCTGCGCCGACGAGGTGCTGAGTTGGCTGACGAGGCCGAAGTGGCGGCGCAGGTCGTACTCGAGACGGCCGATGGCGAGGAGATCGGCGGTGCCCTGCGACGGATCGCGCAGATAGATCGTGTCCGTTTTGGGCGCGGTCGCGCGCATGAGGTGGAGGGAGTCGTTGTAGAGGATCGTATCCGCGACGAGCGTCGTCTGCACGCGCTCGACGACCGCCTTGCCGGAGAGCTTGAGCTCGTGGCGACCGGCGTTGAGCTGAGCGTCCTTGCTTTGGTAGCGCGTGATCGTGTAGCCGGTGCGCTGGAGCAGCTGCGCCATCGTGGAATCGGGATCCGGCCAGACGACGAGGATGCGCGGTGCGTGCAGGCTGTCGGCGCGTGCGGAGTCGGCGGGGTTGCGCCCAGGCTGCATGCGACGGCCGTGCGTGCCGTTGGTATCGCCGGGAAACTGGCCGCCCGTGGGATACTGCGTGGGCAGCTGGATCGGCTGTTGGGCGAACGCCGGCGTTGCGGCCAGTGCCAGCGCGCACAGGATCCACCGGGCGGTCACGCCGAGGCCTGCGCCTCGAGTGCCGACTCCCGCCGCAATCGCCGGCGGTAGATGATGACCGTCAGCACCACGCTTATCTCGTAGAGAAAATAGAGCGGGACTGCCATCGCGATTGTAGTCCAGACGAGATCACCAGGTGTCAGGAACGCGCCAATGATCACACAGACGACGATGGCATGGCGGCGAAACTTGTTGAGAAGCTTCGGTGTGACAATGCCGAGGAGCGCGAGCGAGACGATCACGATCGGAAGCTCGAAACAGAGTCCGAACGCCAGCGTCATGCTGATCGCGAATCCGAAATATTCGGACGCGGTGATCATCGGCTCGAGCGACGCCGTGCCGAAGTTCATCAGCCACTCCACCGCGAGCGGGAGCACGACGAACCACGACAGGCTGACGCCGCTCAGGAACAGGAACATCGCGAAGGCGAGCATCGGCATGACCAGCTTCTTTTCGTGCCGATGCAGCGCCGGAGAGACGAACGACCAGAGCTGGTAGAAGACGATTGGCAGCGCGAGCGCCGTCCCGAGCGCGATCGACGCGTTGAGTATGATCGAGAACGGGTCGCCCGGATGCGTGTAGACGAGCTTGTGACCGTGCAGCTCCTTGATGATGGGCTTCTCGAGGAAGCCGATCACGTCGAACTGCAGCATTATCCAGAACGAAATCCCGACCGACACGATGAGCGCAGCCAGCGACCAGATGATGCGCCAACGCAGCTCCTCGAGATGATCGAGGAACGGCATCTCGTCGCGGACGGCCGTGGATTTTTCCTGCATGTGTGTCCGGCTGGCGACTACTTGAGTGTGCGAAGCCGTTCCTTCGCGAGCGCGGCCTCATCGGAGCGAGGATAGCGCTGCACGAGATCGTTCAACAGTCCACGCGCACCGGTGACGTTTCCCTTCTCCTCCATACCCAGCGCACGCTTGTAAAGTGCCGTGGGCGCGCGCGGCGAGGTCGGATAGCCGGAAACGACCGCCGCGTAAGCGGAGTCCGCTCCAGCCGCGTTGCCTTCCTGCTTGTACGCCTCACCAAGATAAAATTGCGCATCGGGGACGAGATCGGAAGTCGGGTACTGCTGCAGCAGCGTCTGCAGCCCCGTGCGTGCCGTGCCGGGTGAGCCGCGGCGCAGCTGCTCGAGTGAAAGCTGGAAGAGCTGATTCGGGCCCGGTGTCGATCCCGCGCCGGCGGCCGGCGCCGGTGTGACGGCCCCCGCGCGTGGTGGAGTCGACGGCGTGGCGCCAGTGGTTTGAGGCGACACGGACGGCGGCGCGCTGACCGACGAGGACGCGATGTCCGACTGCTTCGCCTCGAGCGTTGCGCGAAGCTCCTGCACGCGCTGCTGGCTCTGGCCGGTGAGCACCTGAATCTGCAACAGCTGCTGGCCAACGTTGTACAGGTCGCCCCGCACATCGCCCTGCATCTTCACGACGCGCGTGCTCAGCAGCCCGAGCGAGTCGCGCACGATGTTCAGCGACGCGACGACCCGGTCGAGCGATGCGCGACGGGCAGAGTCGCTGCGCGCGTTATCCGCGCGCAGCGTCTGCACATCAGTGTGCAATGCCTGCACATCCTCCCGCGTGGCGAAGCACGCGCCGGTCGCGAGGAGCACAACCGGCAGTAGGCACCGCACGCCGCGAATCACTGGGCAGCCGGCTTGAGGGCGTCGGCGCCCGCGGTGATCTCGAACTCGTCGCGGCGATTCTTCGACCACGACGCTTCGTCGTGCCCGTCCATCGCCGGGTGCTCTTCGCCGTAGCTGATGATGTCGATCATCGCATCCGGAACACCGTGCTGCGTGAGATAGCGCTTGGCGGCAGCCGCGCGGCGCTGGCCGAGGGCGAGGTTGTACTCGTCGGAGCCACGCTCGTCGGTGTGGCCGGCGACGCGGATCTTGACGCCGCTGCTCGCGTTCAGAATCCCGACCTTCGCATCGAGCGAGGCACGATCGGCATCGCTCAGCGCATCGCTGTCGAGATCGAAGTAGATCGGAGCCGTGAGCGAGGCACGAGCCGCATCACGCGCGCTGTTCGCTTCCTCGTTGCTCGTCGTGGTCGGCGCGGGTGGCGGCGGCGGCGGTGGTGGCGCGGGAGCAACCGGCGCGGGGGCGGGGGCGGGCGCCGGAGCCGGCGCAACCTTCTTGTGGCACGCGCCGAGCGCGAGCACGGCAGCGAGCGACGAGACAGCGTACAGCGAACGAGCGTTCATGATGGGTCTCTCCAGAGTAGGAACAAGGTGGTGCGAACAAGAAAGCCAGCATCGGCGCGCGCCACGTGCGCGCGACCGCTACAACTCAGCGAGCACGCCCCAGCGTACGGGACCATGCCGCCAAACGAGCGCCGCCCGCATGCGTCAGTTGGCGAGCGCGCCCGGATTCGGAATCGAGAATCCACAGCTGCTTGACGCCTGTTCGTGACGACGTGAACACCAGATGACGCGCGTCCGGCGCCCACGCTGGATCTTCATTCACCCCTTCGCTCGTCAGTTGCTTCACCGAGCGATCGCGCAGCGAGATGACCATGATCTGAAACATCCCGCTGATCTGCGACTGAAACGCCACGTGCTGTGCATCCGGCGCCCAATCGGGATTCGAGCGGTAGTTCTGGTCCCCAAAGTTAAACGGTGTCAGCAGATCCACATTCGAGCCGTCGACATCCATAATGTATACCTCTGGATGCCCGGCGCGCCCCGAGGTGAACGCAATCCGTCTCCCATCGGGGCTGAATTCGGGCGACGTGTTGTCGGAGCCATGCCCGACGGTGATCCGTCGCGGTCCGCCGCCCGCGACGTTGACGAGCATCAGGTCGGTCCCCGCCTCGTCACCGTGCGAGTACGCGATGGTCGCGCCATCGGGCGAGAACGCGGGGGTTGTGTTCAGCCCCGTGGTGGTCGATGGGATCGTTCGCGCCGCGCCGCCGTTCACATCCTTCGTCACGATGCTCCACCCCCTGCTGCCAAGGACACTGTACGCGATCGTGTGTCCGTCCGGCGCCCACGCTGGAGAGAGCGACAGCCCTGCATCGCTCACGAGCCGCTCGCCATAACCGTCGCTGTCGACGACGTAGATGCGGCCCCCGCGCACGAAGAGAAGGCGCGTCTGCGCGACGCCGTGCGCGCCGGTGATCCACTGTTCGACCTCGTCCGACACACCGTGCAAGGCCAGTCGCCACTCCTCAGAACCACCCGCAATTGGAAGCGGGAAGTCGGCTACCTGTACGATCTTAAGCCCTGTCACATCATGTACTGCTACATGTACGCCGGAGGGAGTGACGGTCGCCTGCACCGCCGCCGCGGCATTCAGCGATTTCCAGAGCGGATAGCTCACGCCGGGACCGATGCCCTGGAGCGATGCGGCGGCCGGCGACCCCGGAAGTCCGATCACCACGACGCGATCACCGTAGTCCAGGTCGCGTGCAATGATCGCCTGGATGCTGTCCCCCCAGGCACCGCGAACCGCGAGCACGATCACCCCGGGCTTCGTCCCCGGCTGATAGGTGAGACCGATGCGCACCGCGCGCGTCGTGTCCTGCGCGCGCGCGACCATCGGAACGAGGAGGAGCGCCATCGCCAGCGCGTACAGGACGCGGGCGGCGCGGGGGCACGCACGATGCGAGCGGGTTTGAACAATCATCAATGAACCACCGTTGGATCGAAGCTGAAAATGACGGGGAGCACATCGTCGGAAAAGCCGTTGGGGAGCGGGCCAAAGCCGTTGTTCTTCGCCGCCGCCTCCACCGCACCTTGTGCGTCCAGGTCGAAGGAATAGTTGCCGGACCGCGTCACGAACGAGATCGCGCTCACGGTGCCGTCACGTCTGATCAGAAACTGTACTTCGGCGCGCACGTTGGTGTTCCGATGCTCGCCGAAGTTCTTCGCGATCTGACGTACGATGTTCTCGAGGTAGCCGGGGAACGGAAAGTCGACACCCTCCGTGCGAACGGTGGCGACATCCGTGCCGCGATCGCCGGTCGGTCCGCCGCCCGCCGCCGGACTGACGGTTTTCGGCGGCGTCGCCTTGGGAGTCGGGGTTGGTGTTGCGGGCGGCACCGTCTTCGTCGGCACCGTGGTGGGCATCGGCATCGACTTGGGAAGCGTCTGCGCGCGCGGCGGCACCGGCGCAGCCTTCGGCGGAGGCGGCGGCGTCACCGCCGGCGGCACCACGACCCCCTCGGCGCGCGGCCCGGGGGGCGCCGCCACGATGTTGACGCGATACATCGGGGGCAGCTGTTTCGGCGGAGCGGGGCGGATGAAGATGAGCGCCGCGACGACGGCCACGTGTCCAATCGTCGAGAAGGTGAGCGGAAGTGCGAGCCGCGAGCGATCGTCGGCGCGCGAGATGCTCACCGTCTGATTGCCTCCGGCTCGGCCACGAGCCCCACATCGCCGACGCCCGCCGCGCGCATGATCGCGAGCACCTGCACCACGGTGCCGTACGGCACGCCCTTGTCGGCGCGGAGGTAGATGCCGCCGTGCCCGCGCTGCGCCGCGAGCGCCTTGAAGCTCGCGCGGAATTCATCGTAGCGGAGCTTGTTCTCGTCGACCAGAATGTTGCCGCCTCGATCGATCGTTACCACGAGTCCGTTCTTCGATTCGAGCGGCCGCGCCTGCGCCTGCGGCAGCTGGATGTCCACGCCGCCCTGCATCATCGGCGCCGTGATCATGAAGATCACCATGAGGAGCATCATCACATCGATGAGGCTCACGACGTTGATGTCGGCGTTGAGCGGGAGTCGTCCCGCGCGAGCGCGCCGGCTCATCTAGATCCGTCCCTCGCGAACCATCATCGCGAGGATCTCCGTGCCGAAGCCCTCGAGCTCACTCTCGAGACGGTTGAGACGCGCCGCACTGATGTTGTAGCCGAAAACCGCCGGGATCGCGACCGCGAGCGCTGCCGCCGTTGCCGTCAGCGCCTCGGCCACACCCGGCGCGACCGCGCTCAGATTGCCCGATCCACTCACCGCGATGCCGATGAAGGCGTGGATGACGCCGAGCACGGTGCCGAACAGGCCGACCAGCGGGCTCACGGACCCGATCGTCGCGAGCCAGGGGATGTACGTCGAGAGCTGATCGCGCTGCGCCGAGCTCTCGGATTCGAGCACGAGGCGGAGCGCCTCGACCTGCGATCCACGCAGCGGCGCCGCCGACGCATCGCGCAACGCGCCGGGCTTGAGCTCGGCGAAAAAGTTCACGGCGCGGGTGAAGACGCGCGTGAAGGGATTCGCCTTCGCGCGGCGCGTAAGCCCTGCTGCCGCTTCGAGTGACGACGTGCGCTCGAACTCGTAGATGAACTCCCGGCCGCGTTTCGTCACACGATGGAATTCGATCCATTTGGCGAGCATGATCGCCCAGCTGATGAGCGAGAGTACCAGTAGAAAAACGAGTACCACCCGCGTCACCGGCGAGGCGGAGCGAATGAGGTCGAATGCGGATGTCGGCACCGCGCCGCCCACCTGCAACATCGCGAGCCCGTGCATCATGCCTTGTCTCCTGCGCGGCGAGCCGCGAACCATTGGTATGTGTCGCGAAGTCCATCGTGGAGCGACATCTTCGGCTTCCAGCCCAGTGCCTTCCCCGCCTTGTCGTTGCGAATGGCGGATCTCCGTTGCTCCCCCGCGCGCGCCGGCGCGTGCACGACCTCGGATCTTCCTGAGGACACCTCCTTGAGCACGCTCGCAAGCGTGACGACGTCGGTCTCGATCGCCGTGCCGATGTTGAAGGCGCGGGAGTCGACGCCAGTCGCGGGCGGAAGCTTCACGGTCGCCGCAGCGAGATTCGCGCGCGCGACATCGCCGACGAAGACGTAGTCGCGCGTCTGTCCGCCATCGCCGAAAACCGTCAACGGCAGTCCATCGATCAGCCGGTCGCAGAAGATCGCGACCACGCCGGCCTCGCCGTGCGGATCCTGACGCGGACCATACACGTTCGAGTAGCGCAGCGCGACGCAGTCGAGCCCGTGCACGCGCGCGAAGTACCCCATGTACAGCTCCACGCTGAACTTCGCGGTGCCGTACGGTGATTGCGGATCCTTCGACGCATCCTCGGCTGTCGGCGCCTCGACGAGATCACCATACACCGCGCCGCCCGTGCTCGAGAAAACGAAGCGCGTGGCATGTCCCGACTGGCGCACCGCCTCGAGGAGATTGAGCGAGCCGCCGATGTTGAGGCTCGCGTCGGCCGCGGGATCGGTGACGCTCTTCCGCACATCGATCTGCGCGGCGAGGTGACAGATCACATCGAATTTCCCTTCGCGCACCGTCGCCGCAGCCTCTGGGGCGCAGACGTCGAGCTCCTTGAACGTCGCACCCGTAGGAACCTGTTCGCGCTTGCCACTCGACAGATTATCGATCACGGTGACCGCGTAGCCGTTGGCGAGCAGCAGATCCGTGACGTGTGAGCCGATGAACCCTGCGCCGCCCGTCACCAACGCGCGCTGCGTCATTCGGCGCTCCCGCGCTTCTGGAGCTCGGACGCATCAGCATCACTCGCGGCGTCCGCGGCGCGCAGATCGAAGAGGTAGCGCAGCGCATCGACGACGCCGAGTCCACGGCCATTCGCCGCCGCTGCGCGAAGGCGCACACTCGGCTGGTGCAAAAACTTGTTCATTAAGGCCCTCGAAAAGTGTTCGACCGCCTCGCGATCGCGCGGCGAAAGATGCTCGAGCTTCCGCAGTGCGTCCGCGAGCTCCGCCTCGCGCATCCTGTCCATCTCCGTGCGAAAGGTTCGCAAGACCGGTACCGCCGCCAGTCCCGCGAGCCATTCCCAGTATTTCTCGACCTCGGGCGCGATCAACGACTCAGCTGCTGGAAGCTCATCACGCCGGCGCTCGATGTTCGCCGTCGCCACCGTGCGGAGGTCATCGATGTCGTAGAGAAAGACGTTGCCGAGATTGCCGACGGCCGGCTCGACGTCGCGTGGAACGGCGATGTCGAGGATGCAGAGCGGACGGTCACCGCGAGCCTTGAGCGAGCCCGCGATCTGTTCGACACCGACGATCGCGTGAGGCGCCGCGGTGGAGCAGATCAGCAGGTCGACATCCGCAAGATGCGACCAGCACTCGTCGTAGTGCAGCGCCTCCGCCTTGTAGCGCTTCGCCAGTTCCTCGGCGCGTTCGTGCGTGCGGTTCGCGACGATCGCCGTGCGTACGCCCTCGCTCACGAGACACTCGAGCGCGAGCTCCGCCATCTCGCCCGCGCCGAGGACCATCGCGTGGCGACCGGTGAGCGAACCGAAGATCTTCGACGCGAGCTGCACCGCGGCTGAGCTGGTGGAGGCGGCGCCCCGTGCAATCGCCGTCTCGTTGCGCACTCGGCCTGCCACCATGAGCGCGGACTGAAAGAGCCGGCTGAGCACCGTTCCGGATGCCGCACGGCTGCGCTCCCACGCGTCGCGCACCTGGCCATGGATCTGCGCCTCGCCGAGGATCATGGAGTCCATGCCGGACGTCACGCGAAAGAGATGCGAGACGGCGTCGCGATCGCGGCGCACGTAACCGAAGTGCGAGACATCCTCGCCACTGAGTGCGGAGAGGTCGGACCAGATCGCGGGGACCGCGTCGCCGTCGCCCTCTACCGCGAAGATCTCGGTGCGATTGCACGTCGACAAAAGCACGACTTCCTTCGCGCCGGCAGCCTCGAGGATGCGCTGTGCCGCGACGATCGTGTCGCCGGCGCCGACGACGAGCCGCTCGCGCAGTGCGAGCGGCGCCGTGTGGTGGCTCACCCCAGCGACGATCAGCGCCACCGGGCGGCCTCCGTCTCGAGCGATCCATTCTCGACGCGCGTGCAGAAGTCGATGTCGATGAGCGCATCGGCGGCACGGTGCCACCCCTGTGCGTCGCCGGCGTCGAGAAGGCGGCGGCGGAGCGTCGCGAGCGCGGCGACGGCGCTGCCGTATCGATCATCGAGGCGTGCCGCCAGCGCATCGCGAATGCGCGCCGCGGCGTTCGGCACGCCACCCGCGGAGATCCCGATCACGAGCTCCCCCGCGCGATGCGTCGCCGTCGTGCGGCAGTTTCCGCGCGCGGGATCATCGGCGACGTTGACGAGACGGTGGGCGGCATGGCCATCGTCGGCCACGCGGCGGTTCACAGCGCGATCGCTCGTCGCCGCGATGACGAGCTGCGCACTGCCGATATCATCTCCCGCGTAGGGGCGCTCCTCGAGATGCAGCCGCTCGTGCGCGGCTGCGAGCGCGCGCACATCGGCGCCGATGTCCGTCGCCACGAGGCGCACGTGCGCGCCGGAGACGAGGAGCGCGCGCGCCTTGCGCGCGGCGACGGCGCCGCCGCCGACGATCAACGCCTCGATCGCGTCGCCGTGGAGCATCAGCGGCAGCTCGCTCACAGGAACTCCCCGGAGCGCGGGCCGATGGAGCGGAAGACGACGTAGAGCATGATCACCGCGACGAAGAAGGTGCTCGACCAGATCGCCGCACGGGCCGCCTGCCACCCCGCAACGACGCGTCCGACTGTGAGCGCAGTGATCGCGGCCCATGCGGTAACGCCCCAGATGACCTTGAGCTGATCGGCATCGCGATACACAAGCGAATAGCCGACGGCGAGCGCCGTGCCGAGCGTCAGCGCGATCCAGCCGCAGACGATCGCGAGATGGTTCACACGGTCGAGCGTCTCGAGCGGCGGGAAGAAGCGGAAGATCGCGCCGAAGCGCCGCGACTTGAGCTCGCGGCGCTCGAGCAGATACATCAGCCCCGATGCGGCCGCCGCCGCGAAGGCCGCAAAGCCGAGGAGGCTGAGCGCGATGTGCAGATGGAGCCAGAGGCCGCCGGCAACCTTCGCCGTCGGACCGGGTGAGAGCGGCGACGTGAGCGCGCCGATCGTGACGAGCGCCGCGAGCGGCGCGGTGACGAGGGTGAGGCTCACCTCGTGCGCGAGCGACTCGACCGCGAGCAGCGTCACCGCGACGACGAATGCCGCGCTCGAGAGCGCCGGCCCGAGTCCCGTCAGTGGCGGCGCGCCGAACTGCCACGCGTACGCAAGCAGCGCCACCAGATGGAAAGCGACGCCGACGCCGAGCAGCGAAATGACGCCGCGCACCGGCGCCGCAATGGGACGGGCGAACGGCGCCGCCGCGAGACCGGCGGCCGCTAGGTAACACATGATGGCGATGGCGTGTGCGATAACGAGCATGCAGCCGCAAATCTAAGCGAGAAACAGGGGCGTCGTGAGGGATGGCTATAGATGCGAAACGGGACCGCGCATCTCGCGCAGCCCCGCCCGAACGTGCACCACGGCGCCAGGACGCACCGCTGATCAGGGCATGCGCGCCGTGAGGCGTGCCTTCGTGCCGAGCTTCACTGACGGGTTCTGCTGATCGACGAGGATCAGAGTCGTCCCGCGATCGGTGACCTTCACCACCTGGCCGAGCGCGACGCGCTCTTCGGGCACCATGGCAGTCTCGTCACCACGCCCCTTCACGAGGAGGCGGCGGCGCGGCTCGAACAGTGTGTACTGATCGCCGATCTTCGCGCCATCCTTGGCCGTGACGTCGATCACGACGTAGCTCTGGACCGTCGGCAGCACGGAGCTCGCGTGAACGAAGACCACTTTCCCTTCCGTCCCGAGCATGAGCGGCGCAGGGCGCGCGTCATTGCCGAGCGTGAAGTGGTCGATCGGGATAATCCCCTGTCCCGCTTCGACGTTGCTGTACTGCGTGATGATCCGCACCGTCGACGCGTCGCCGTTCTCGGCGCGCTCGACTTCGACCACACCCGTGGGCTCGACCATCTGCGATCCATTCTCGAGCACGGGGCCGAGCTGGAAGGCGAGATAGCGATCGCCGCGTGCGGGGACGATGTCCTTGGGAAGCGTGATGTAGGCGCGCTCTTCGTTCAGCATGCGCGTGCGCGGCGTCTGCGTCGCGATCCCGGAGATCTCGGCGCTGCCGACGATCGTCCCCTGATCACTCGGTCCATGCAGCCGGTCGAGCCAGGGTGCAGCAAAGGTCTCGCCGACGCGGACCGCCGGATGCGGGAACTGCGACGCCGACGCGCCGAAGCGCGAGACCGTCGCGACACGGCGTGACGCGGAGAGCGAGAAGACCGTGACGCCCGACGGGCGGGGCGCTTCCGTGAGCGAACCGGAGGGCATCGGCGACATGCGGTCATCGACGACCGTAGTGACGTCGGTCGACGTGCTGGCTACCGAGTTGCCGGGGAGTTTCAGTACCTCGTTCGGATAGATCCAGTGCGGATCCTCGACGACGTCCGTGTTGATGCGATAGATCTCGGGCCACAGGAACGGATCGTTGAGATATTGGTGAGCGATATCCCAGAGCGTGTCGCCCTTCTTCACCGTGTGCGTCTGCCCGGTGGTCGTCGTGGTTTCCGTAGTGCTCTGCGTCGTCTGCGTCGAGTCCTGCGCCGCGAGGGGCGCTGAGGCGACCATTGATCCGAGAAGCGCCGCGAGCAAACCGCCACGACGGAACGGTACGTTGCGCATGTGTAGACTATCCTGTGTTCACAAGGGAAGAAACCCGCTCGCATGACCAGGCTGTGTCGCGCGACGATGGAGCATCGCGAGCGCCTGCGACCGAGCTGCCGGGCTACCCCCAGACGACGCCCGAAAGCGCGCAGGGTAACCGAATACGGCGTGCGGGGTTGGCGCTGGATCGGCACTTCCGCGCTCCGGCAACGATGCGACGCGCCGGGACGGGCGGCGTCACCGAAAACACCCGCCCGGGATCGTGTGGGCGCCCGGGGGCGCGGGTTCGGTGAGTCTCAGTCCCCGCGCAACGTCACGCTCGGGTCGACGCGCGCGGCCCTCCGCGCGGGGACGAAGCAGGCGAGCGCCGCGACGCCGAGCAGAAGCGCCGGCACCGCGATGAACGTGGCGGCGTCGGTGGCGCTCACCTCGAAGAGCATCGCCGAGACCGCGCGCGTGAGGGCGATCGACGCGAGCAGCCCGATCCCGATGCCGATCGCAGCCACGCTTAGCCCCTCTCGCAGCACCAGACGGTAGATCTCCCCCGCGTGCGCGCCGAGGGCGAGGCGGATCCCGATCTCGCGCGCGCGCCGGCCGACGGTGTACGTCATGACCCCGTAGATCCCGATCGCCGCAAGCGCGAGCGCGAGCAGCGCGAAGATAGCGAGGAGGATCGTACGGAAGCGGTCGCCGGCGACCGATTCCTCGACCAGCTCGCGCAACGTGCGCACATTGGCGACGGCGAGCTCGGGATCGATCCCATGTACGGCGTCGCGCACCAGTCGGCCAACCTCGTCCGCACCCAGCCTCGTTCGCGCGACCACCGCGAAGCTCGGTGTCGTGCCCATCGTTCCCTGCACGAACGGAAAGTAGATCGCCTCGGACGGCGCCTGCGATACGCCATCGTAGCGCACATTCCCGACGACGCCGACGATCGTGTATGCGTTCCCCTCCCCCGTGCCGCCGACATTGAGCCGCTCGCCGAGCGGAGTGCCCACGGGGAAATATTTCTTCGCCAGCGCGTCGCTGATCAGCACCGTGCTCGGCGCATCCGCGTGGTCGCGCGCGTCGAACATGCGACCGGAGAGAAGCGGGATGCCGAGCGCGTCGAAGTAGTCGCCGTCGACCGCAAGCACATCTGCGAGCGGGGAGAACTCGCCGTCGGCGACGGGGTGGCTCGTGAGAAAGAAGTCCGAGGCGCTGCCGAAGATGTCCGGCGGAAGGCCGACACTCGTGCTCACGCGCTCCATCCCCGGACTCGTGCGCAGCTCGGCGAGGAGTCGATCGTGGAAGGCGCCGATCTGCTCCATAGTTGGATAGCGGATCGCCGGCAGCGCGATCGACGCGGTGATTACGCCGTCGCTGCTCACGCCGGTGTCGACGGCGCGCAGCTTGGAGAGGCTGCGGATGAGCAGCCCAGCGCCCACGAGCAGGACGAGCGAGAGCGCAAACTCCGCGATGACGAGCGCGTTACGCAGCCTCCGGCGCGCGGGGGCGTCGGTGCCGCCGCGCACTGCGTCGCGCAGCATGCCGACTGCGCGCGACGACGCCCCGAGGATCGCCGGCGCGAGTGCGAAGAGGAGCACGCTGCCGAGCGTCGCAACGAGAGCGAGCGAGAGCACGCGCCAGTCGACGCCCGTTCTGAAGTCGCGAAGCACGAAGAGCGTGTCGGGCGCAACGGAGGCGAGCACGCGCACTCCCCACATCGCCAAGAGTACGCCAATCGCGCCGCCGACCAGCGCGAGCAGCGCTCCCTCGACGAGCAGCTGACGCACCAGCGCGGCGCGGCTCGCGCCGAGTGCGGTGCGCACGGAGATCTCCTGCTCGCGGCTCGTCGCGCGTGCGAGCATGAGGTTCGTCACGTTCACGCACGCGATGAGGAGGACGACGACCACCGCGCCCATGAGCACCAGGAGCACGGGACGCAGCGGTCCACTGAAGCGCTCGGCCATCGGCTGCGGCGCGAACGTCCACTTGTCCGGGCCGCCGGGGAAGCGCGTGCGCACCGCGTTCGCGATCTGGCCGAAGATCGCGTCGCGCTGCGCGGTGCCGACGGCAGGGCGCATGCGTGCGAGCACCGCAAGGCCGAAGGGCCCGCGCCGCGGCGGTATGCCGAAGCTGTCGCTGATCCAGAGCTCGGCGCGATCACCGCGCGGATACCAGACCGACGCGGGCATCACGCCGATGATGGTCGTGGGGCGCCCCTGGATGTTGATCGCCGTCCCGATGATCGCGGGATCGCCGCCGAGTCGCTGGCGCCAGAATGCAAAGGAGACGATCGCCGTGGGCGGCGCGCCCTGCGCGTCGTCGCCGTCCTGGAAGGCTCGACCGATGAGCGGGTGAATGCCGAGTGTCGTAAAGAAGCCCGAGCTGACGACGGTGCCGTAGATGCGCTCGGCTCGATCGGCGGCGACGTACGAGAAGCCGTCGTTCGGGATTCGGAAGGACGCTATCGAAGTGTAAGCGCGCGTATCGGCGCGGAGCGCGAGGAAATCGGCGACGGAGAGTGATTGCAGGTTGTTGGCGTTCGCGCCGTAGGTATTGAAGATCCGCACGAGCTGTTGCGGCTGCGCGAACGGGAGCGGGCGGAGGAGCACGGCGTCGAGGACGCTGAACATCGCTGTCGTCGCGCCGATGCCGAGAGCGAGGGTGATGATGGCGATGGTGGTGAAGCCGGGCGCGTTTCGGAGCGAGCGCGAGCCGTAGCGGATGTCGCGCCAGAGCGTGGAGACGAGCGATGCGCGAGACGGCGCACCGGGGGGTGGATGGATGCTCGCAACGTTACGGCGCTCGGCGTGCGAAAGGGAGTCGAGGAGCGGTGCGCGCTCGAGCTCCTCGCGGAGACGATGCAGCGCGTCGGCGTCGCTCGTGCCCCGTGCGCGAAGCTCCGCGTGGCGGTCGTGCAGATGCTGCGCGAGCTCCTCGGCGATTTCGTGCTCGCGCTCGGGCTTGAGCCCGAGCGGCGCGATGCGCGCGCGGATCTCGGCGGTCCACTCATGCATGGGAGGGTCCGACGACCTGGCCAATCGCGTGGACGAACTGGAGCCAGCTCTCGCGCTGCTCTCTCACCACTTCGTGTCCGGCGGCGGTGATGTTGTAGTAGCGCCGGCGGCGCTGGCCGGCCTTCTCGATCCACTTCCCCTTGATCCAGCCGCGCTCCTCCATGCGATAGAGCAGCGGATACAACGACGAGACCTGGAACTGGACGACGCCGCCGGAGCGCGACTCGATCAGCTTGCCGAGCTCGTAGCCGTGGAGCGGCTCGTGGCGGAGGAGGGAGAGGACGAGGAAGTCGGCGCTGCCCTTCTTGAGATCGAGGGTGATCATGTAGTCAATATATATGACTCCAATATATATGATGCAAGGGGTTTGATGCCTGCCGAGAAAAACGCCGCGAGATCGGTGTGACCTCGCGGCGTTCGTGGTGCGACCAGCGGGAGCGACCTAGAACGGCAGGTCGTCGTCTTCGCTCTCGAGATTCCCGCGGAAGTCCTCGAAGTCGCCGCCTGCCGGCGCCGCGGTGCCCGCGCCAGCCCCGCGCGATCCGCTCGCAGCCGCACGCGGCCGCGAGCTGGATGAGTCGCCCTCGAAGCTGTCGCTGCCACCCGCCTTGCCGCTGAGCATGATCAGCTCCCGCACGTTGATCTCGGTGGTGTAGCGCGTCTGGTTCTCTTTGTCCTGCCACTGCCGGTACTCGATGCGCCCCTCGACATAGACTTTGTCGCCCTTCTTCAGGTAGCGCTCGACGATGTCCGCCAGCGTGGATGCCTTGCTGTTCCAGACGACGCAGCGATGCCACTCCGTCTTCTCCTGCTTGTCCCCGCTCGGACCGCTCCAGCTGCGGCTGGTGGCCAGCGAGAACGTGGCGACGCGATTGCCGCCGGTGGTGGACCGGACCTCGGGATCGGCGCCTAGATTGCCGATCAGGGTGACCTTGTTCAGGCTGCGACTCATATGGATCTCCTGGCAGTTGGCGAGTGACCTCGCCGGACAGAGTATAGAGCGAATGCGACCGGCGCGCCAACCGTCCGGCGCGGCCATTCCCCTTCTATTGCGTACCCCCAGGACTCACATGGGTGCGGCCGGATCGAGGTCGAGCTTCAGCACGAGCGCGTCCTCCTTGGGGCGACGATAGTACTCCTTCCGGCGCCCGACTTCGAGGAAGCCGCGCGAACGGTACAGCGCTCGCGCAGCGGCGTTCGAATCTCTCACCTCGAGATAGAGCGAGTCCACTTTCGCCTTCCGCACCGACGCAATCGCTCCGTCGAGCAGCATTGCACCGATGCCATGACGACGCGCCTCGCCCGCCACTGCGAGATTCCCGATCTCTCCCTCGTCGAGCACGAACCACGCGACGACGTAGCCGCGCACCGCACCGCCGGCATCGGCGATGAGGAAGGCGACGCGCGGATCGTCGATCAGCTCGAGGAATGCGCTCCGACTCCACGGATCGCCGAACGCCGCCTGCTCGATCGCGAGCACCGCATCGATGTCGCCGTCGCGCGCCGCGCGAAGCACGAGGGGCACCCGCGCATCGTGGTGCGCCACTCCCCCTCCCGTCTCTTCGCCGATGCGCATCGCTACGCCACCGGCAGCGGACGACCGTGCGCGAGCTCCCACTTCACCTGTGCCTCGGCGAGTCGCCCATAGTCGGGCTCCCACGCGGCGAGCGACACCGGCGGCATCGCGAGCCACGTACCGAGTCGCACGACATTCTCCGCCCGCGGCAGCGTGCGGCGCGGAAGTTCCTCGGGTCCGATCACGGCGGCGTGCAGCATCTCCGCCTCGCGCGCCAGCGCATCGCGATGGATGAGGCGCACGGGCGCGAGCTCCGTCACACGGTCGCCCTCGCGCTGGTACGCTGCGGCGAAGACCTCACCCCGCAACGCGTCCAGGATCGCGACGTATTCTCCGTCCGCGAGCGATGCATCGCCCGCGATCAGCGCGAGCGACGAGACCGCAAAGAGCGGTATCGAATGCGCGAACGCGATCCCTTTCGCCAGCGATGCCGAGACGCGAAGGCTCGTGAAGCTCCCGGGTCCCGCGCCGCACACGATGCGCCCCAGGTCGCGCGTGGAGATTCCGGCCTCGCCGAGCGCGGCATCGATCGCCGGGAGCAGATGCTCCTCCGCACCACCTCGCATCGCCACCTCGCGCGTGGCGAGCAGCTCGTCGTCTCGCAGCACCGCGACGGAGCCCGTCGAGGTCGCCGCCTCGAGCGCGAGCGTCAGCACGCGACTCATCCCGCGAGGAGGAGTCTGCGCTCCTCATCTGCGGGATCGAGCTCGAGATCGATCGGCACCGCGTCCGCGGGAATGCGATCGCCGCCGCGCTCTGGCCACTCCACCAGAATCAATGCGTGCGAGCGCAGCATGTCGTCCCAGCCGAGGTTCGTGAGGTCCTCGGGCTTGTTCAGCCGATACAAATCGAGATGGTAGATCGGGAACCGATCGCCCTCATACTCGTGGACGAGCGCGTACGTCGGACTCGTCACCTCGGTCGTCACACCGGCCCCGCGGCAGATCGCCTGAACGAGTGTCGTCTTCCCCGCCCCGAGCTCGCCCGAAATCGCGACGACGAGCTTGCCGTGCAGCGATTTTCCGAAGCGCTCGCCCCACGCGATGAGCTCCTCGCGCGTCACCGCGAGATGCCCGTGCGGGGCGCCGTCGGGCACGATGTGATGATGCTCATCCATCAGCGCGGCGCTCGAATGCGGCTGAAGCCATCGCCGCGCCTGGATCCGATCGCGGCCGCGCTTCCTCCGCCGCGCGCCTTCACCTCGAGCAGCTGGTCGCGCAACCCCGCTGCCGTCTCGAAGTCGAGATTCGCGGCAGCCTCCTTCATCTGCGACTCGAGGAGCTCGATCAGCGTCCCCTGATCCATCTCGCTCGCGTACGTCGCCATCTGCTCGGCCACCTTCTTCGTCTTGTCATCCTTCTCGCCGCGCGCATCCGCGACACGCGTGATGAAGCGCACCTGGTCCGTGCTCTTCACCACCGACGTCGGCGTAATACCATGCTCCACGTTGTGCGCGCGTTGAATCTCGCGGCGCCGCTTGGTCTCGTCGATGCAGCGCGCCATCGATCCCGTGATCCGGTCCGCGTAGAAGATCGCGCGTCCTTCGATATGCCGCGCCGCGCGCCCCGTCGTCTGAATGAGCGACCGCTCACTGCGCAGAAATCCTTCCTGATCCGCGTCGAGCACCGCGACGAGCGACACCTCGGGGAGATCGAGTCCCTCTCTCAACAGGTTGATGCCGACGAGCACATCGAAGTCGCCCAGTCGGAGCCCGCGGATGATCTCGACGCGCTCGATGGCATCGATGTCGGAATGCATGTAGCGGACGCGCACGCCCATCTGCTGCAGATAGTCCGTGAGATCTTCGGCCATCCGCTTGGTGAGCGTCGTGACGAGCACGCGCTCGCCGCGCCGCTCCCGCAGGCGAATCTCGCCGAGCAGGTCGTCGACCTGCCCGCGCACCGGGCGTACCTCGATCTCGGGATCGACGAGCCCCGTCGGCCGAATGATCTGCTCGACGACAACGCCCTCCGACAGCTGCAGCTCGAGATCGCCGGGCGTCGCCGAGACGAAGAGCGCGCGCGGCGTGAGCTTGAGAAACTCGTCGAACATCAAGGGACGGTTATCGAGCGCGCTCGGCAGGCGGAAGCCGTAGTCGACGAGCGTGAGCTTGCGCGCGCGATCGCCGTTGAACATCCCGCCAATCTGCGGGAGCGAGACGTGCGACTCATCGACGACCACGAGGAAGTCCTCGGGGAAGAAGTCGAAGAGACACGATGGGCGCTCGCCAGACAGGCGCCCGGAGAGATGACGCGAGTAGTTCTCGATACCTGCGCACGTGCCGACCTCGAGCATCATCTCGATGTCGAAGTTGGTGCGCGACTCGAGGCGCTGCGCCTCGAGCAGCTTCCCCTGCTCGCGCAGCGTCGTGAGCCGCTCGGCAAGCTCCGAGCGAATGAGCCCGATCGCGCGCTCGAGCGTCGGACGCGAGGTGACGAAGTGCTTCGCGGGATAAATCGCCGCGCGCTCGAGGTCCGCGATCGTCTCACCGGTGACGGAGTCGATCTTCGAGATCTTCTCGACCTCGTCGCCCCACATCTCGATGCGGACGCCCTGCTCCTCGTACGCGGGGAAGATCTCGACCGTGTCGCCGCGCACACGGAAGGTGCCGCGCTCGAAGGAGACATCGTTGCGCGAGTACTGGATGCCGACGAGTGCGCGGAGGATATCGTCGCGACCGCGCACGTCGCCGCGCGCAATGCTCACCATGCGCGCGCGATACTCGACTGGATCGCCGAGTCCGTAGATCGCGGAGACGGTGGCGACGATGATGACGTCCTCGCGCTCCATGAGGCTCGACGTCGCGCGCAGGCGAAGGCGGTCGATGTCCTCGTTGATCGACGCATCCTTCTCGATGTACGTGTCCGATGACGGCACGTACGCTTCCGGCTGATAGTAGTCGTAGTACGAAACGAAGTACTCGACCGAGTTGTGCGGGAAGAAGCTCTTCAACTCCCCGTAGAGCTGCGCGGCGAGCGTCTTGTTGTGCGAGAGGACGAGCGTCGGCTTGCCATGCGCCTTGATGACGTTGGCGACGCTCATGGTCTTCCCCGAGCCGGTGACGCCGAGGAGCGTCTGAAAGCGGTCCCCGCGCTTGAGCCCAGCGGAGAGCTCGGCGATGGCGCGCGGCTGATCGCCAGCGGGGTGAAATGGTGCCTGCAGGTCGAATTCGGCCATGCGGAAATATAACGAATTCGGGCAATGTTCGGCCCACAATTCGGACGAATTTACTGCCGCTTGTCGACCCGCTCCCGTCGCTCTGCGCTCGAGATTCCCTTCACCTTACGGATGAGCCTGGTGATTTTCAGCAGATGGGCAAGATTCTCCACCTCGAGCATCACCGACCCCGAGATGCTGCCGCCGAGCCCCGATTTGAGCTCCATGCTCTTGATACTCGTCCCGCTCTCGGTAATTGCGGCGGCGACGTCGGCGTACAGCCCACGCCGGTCCGAGCCCTCGAGCGCAAGGCGCACGAGAAAGAGCTCGCCTTCCTGCTCCTTCCAGTCGATTTCCAGGCGACGCTCCGGCTCCTCCGCGAGCGAGAGCACGTTGGGACAGTCCGAGCGGTGAATACTCACACCGCGCCCGCGCGTGACGTAGCCGACCACGGGATCACCCGGCACCGGCTGGCAGCACTGCGAGTAGCGCACCATGAGCCCGTCGACGCCCTGGATGCGGACGCCGCGCGCGGGGCCGCGCATGCGGCGCACGAGACGCTCGATCGTGCTCGCCTTCGCCGGGGCTTCGTTCGCCTCCTCCGGGAACATGAGCTTGAGCGCCTGCGCGATCGCTATGTCCCCCTGTCCGATCGACGAGATGAGGTGCTTCGAGTCGTTGAGTCCGAGCGCTTTCGCGGTGGCGTTGAGCAGCGTGTCGTCGGGCTTCACGTGGCGGCGGCGCAGCTCGCGGTCGAGCATCTCGCGCCCGATCTTCGCCGATGTGTTCTGCTCCTCGACGCGAATCCACTGGCGGATCTTGTGGCGCGCGCGTCCCGTGCGGACGTGCGCGAGCCAGTCGCGGCTCGGCTTCGCCGTGGGCGACGTCACGATCTCGACCGTATCCGAGCTGCGCAGCTCGCGCGAGAGCGGCGCGATACGGCCGTTGACCTTGGCACCCTGGCAGTGCAATCCGACTTCCGTGTGCACCGCGAAGGCAAAGTCGATTGGCGTGGCGCCCTCGGGCAGCTCGATCACGTCGCCCGTAGGCGTGAGGACGAAGATCTCCTTCTGATAGAGATCGAGCTTGAGAAACTCGAGGAACTCGTCCGGATTCTTCGCGTCGAGCTGAAACTCGAGAATCTGGCGCAGCCAGCTCATGTCCTGCTCGGCCTTGTCCGCGCTCGTGCGATTTTCTTTGTACAGCCAGTGCGCCGCGATTCCGTACTCGGCGGTCTCGTGCATCTCGCGCGTGCGGATCTGTACCTCGTACAGCTGGCGCCCCGGACCGAAAACCGTGGTGTGCAGCGACTGGTAGCCGTTGGACTTCGGCTGGGCGATGTAGTCCTTGATGCGCTCCTGCAGCGGCGTCCATCCGTCGTGGATGACGCCGAGTGCGTGGTAGCACTCCGGAACGGAGTTGACGAGCACGCGGACGGCCATGAGGTCGTAAATCTCCTCGTACGGCTTGTCGCGCGACTTCATCTTCTTCCAGATCGACCAGAGGTGCTTCGGGCGTCCGACGACTTCGACGTCGTTGATCCCGGCGCGCTTGAGCTCGCGGTCGAGGGGCTCCGAGAGCTGGTTGATCAGCTGCTCGCGCAGGTCGCGCTTCTGCGCGACGAGCTTCGCGAGCGCCTTGTACTCCGGCGGCTCGATGTACTTGAAGGAAAGATCCTCGAGCTCCCACCGCATCTGCGCCATACCGAAGCGGTGCGCGAGCGGCGCATACAGATCCATCGTCTCCTGCGCGATGCGGCGACGCTTCTCCTCGGGGAGATAATCGAGCGTGCGCATGTTGTGGAGGCGGTCGGCGAGCTTGATGAGGATGACGCGGACGTCTTTCGCGATCGAGAGGAGGAGCTTGCGGTAGTTCTCGACCTGGCGCTCCTCGCGCGATTGAAATGAGATGTTTCCGATCTTCGTGACACCGTCGACGATGTCGGCGATCTCCTTTCCGAACTCCGCGGCGACATCGGCGACGGTGACGGCGGTGTCCTCGACGACATCGTGGATCAGCCCGCACGCAACGGTGCTCGAGTCGAGATGCAGCTCGGCGAGGATCTTTGCGACTTCGACGCAGTGATGGAGATATGGCGCACCCGACGACCGCTTCTGCCCGTGGTGCGCCTTCTCGCTGAACTTGTAGGCGCGCGCGATGAGGTCCGCGTCGAGTCGCTCGAGGCGGGCGTCACCCAGATTCAGCTCGGGGAGAATCGATTTGAGCGTCGGAGCTGTCAAAGCCATCCTGGCGTCACCGTGGGGCTACCCGTTCAACCTACAACGAAAGGCGTGCATCGGCATCTGATGAACGCCGTGGGGGGCGGCTGGTGCCCGGGCAACGGCTACAGGAGCCCGGCCTCCGCGAAGCTCACATACCGTCCCCGTCCGACGATCAGGTGGTCGTGAACGGGGATGTCGAGTAGCCGTCCCGCGGCCACGAGTTGCTCCGTCACCACTCTGTCATCGGCTGACGGTGTGGGGTCACCGCTGGGGTGGTTGTGCACGAGAATGATCGCAGCCGCGCGCTCCGCGATTGCCTCCCGGAACACCTCCCGTGGATGCACGAGGGAGGAATTGAGAATCCCCCGCGTCACCGCAATGTCGCGCTCGAGGCGGTGTTGCGAGTCGAGCACCGCCACGTGGAACTCCTCCACAGGCAAGTCCTGCAGTCGCGATGCGAAGGCGGCGTAGACCTCGCGGGGTGACCGCATCGGAGCGCCCTCGTCGCGCCCTTCGTTCGCCATTCGGCGCCCGAGCTCGAGCGCTGCGTGGACAGTCGCGGCGCGCGCGGCGCCGACTCCGCGCATCGCGGTGAGCGAGGCGACGGGCTGCGCCGCGATCCGGCGCAACGAGCCGCCCGCGGATTCGAGAATGGCCTGTCCCAAGGCGATCGCGGATCTCCCGGTGCCCCCCGTGCCGACGACGATCGCCAGCAGCTCGGCGGCGCTCATCGAGACGGCGCCATGATCGCGCAGCCGTTCGCGCGGACGCTCCGAACGGGGAAGCTCTCGAATACTCAGTGCGGCGGGTGCTGCTGTTCCGGCGGCGAGTGTCACGGAGGAAGTCTCACGAAAGAAGTCGGCTCGATGTGGAACGCGTGCGCCCTAGATAGCCGGACGCACGCGCAATGAGACATCCCTTTCGTTCGACTCGGGAGGAACCGTCGCCGCCCCGCAGCTGCTCAGCGTGTCACAGCGAGGAGCGCACTGTCGTGTCGTGGCGACGTTGCCGGCGTCGGAACCCGACGACTAGACCGTCGCTCCGTGGCACTTCTTGAACTTCTTGCCAGAGCCGCATGGGCACGGATCGTTGCGGCCGACCGCGGACCAGTCGGTGTTGCCTGCCGGCTGCGGCTGGCCCGAGAGATTCGTCATGCGCCCCGCGCCGACGTCGCGAACATCCTTGCGCGCGACCACGTCTTTTTTCGGCGATTCGTCCGGGCCGATATCGACGTTCCCCTGCGGCTCCCCCGTCGCGACGGCGCTTCCCGAGTCATCCTCGTCCGCAGGCACATCCTCCAGGATGCCGAGCGCGTTGTAGCGGCGCGACGGCGCCGTTGCACGCGGAACTGACGGCCCTCTGCGTCCGCCGCCCTGCTCACCGGAGCCATCCGACGAGCCGCCCTGCTGCTCGATCACGATCTGCGCGCGCAGGAATCGCTCGGCGAAGGTGTGATACAGATCCGTCATCAGATCGACGAACATCGTGTACGCCTCGTGCTTGTACTCCACGAGCGGATCCTTCTGTCCCCACGACCGGTAGTGGATCGCGTTGCGCAGCTGGTCGAGGTCGTACAGGTGGTCCTTCCACTTCTCGTCGAGGACGTGAAGCATCACGCGCGAGAGGAGCGCATCCGAATAGACATCGAGCGTCGTGAGCTTCGTCGCGAACGCCGAGTTCGCGGCCATGCGCGCGTGCTCCTTCGCCTCCGCGATGGTCCCCGGCCGCTCGCCCGCACCCACCTCGAACGCGGGAACGAAGAGCAGATAGTGCATCAACAGATCCTGACGCAGCACGCCGAAATCCCAGTCGCTTTCGGTGTCGTAGCCCTCCAGCGCCTGCTCGACGCGGCGCTCGACCGCCTTCTCGACCATCTTCAGCGCTTCGCCCTTCAGCTCCTCGCCGCCATCGAGCGCGAACGCGCGCAGCGAGTAGATGACCTCCCGCTGCTGGTTCATCACATCGTCGTATTCCAGCAGCCGCTTGCGCGCCTGGAAGTTCTGCAGCTCGACGCGCTTCTGCGCCTGCTCGATCGAGCGCGTGATGAGCGGGTGCGCGAGCACCTCGCCCTCCTGCGCGCCGAGGCGGTCCATCAGCTTCGCGATGCGCTCGGAGCCGAAGAGGCGCATGAGGTCATCTTCGAGCGACAGGAAGAATTGCGTCGCTCCGGGATCGCCCTGACGTCCCGAGCGGCCGCGCAGCTGACGGTCGATGCGCCTCGACTCGTGGCGCTCGGAGCCGATGATGTGGAGCCCACCAACCTCCTCGACCTCGAGCGTCGTCCCCTCGGGATCCTTCACCTGCGATGGCTTCGACTGGGTGACGCCCTCGCCCAGCTTGATGTCCGTTCCGCGGCCGGCCATGTTCGTCGCGATCGTGACCGCGCCCGGCTGTCCAGCGCCCGCCACGATCTCCGCCTCGCGCTGGTGGTACTTCGCGTTCAGCACGTTGTGCTTGATCCCCGCGCGCTGGAACATGCGCGCGAGCGTCTCCGACACGTCGACGTTCACCGTGCCGACGAGCACGGGATAGCCGAGGTCGTGGAGGCGCTGCGTCTCCTCGAGGATCGCGTTGTACTTCTCACGGCGCGTGCGGTAGATCCAGTCCTGCCGGTCATCGCGGATGATCGGCTTGTTCGTCGGGATGACCGCGACCTCGAGCTTGTAGATGTCGTGAAATTCCGTCTCTTCCGTCTCGGCGGTTCCGGTCATTCCCGAGAGCTTCTCGTACATGCGGAAGTAGTTCTGGATGGTGATCGTCGCCATCGTCTGCGTCTCACCCTTCACTTGCACGCCTTCCTTCGCCTCGACGGCCTGGTGCAGCCCCTCGGACCAGCGGCGTCCCGGCATCGTCCGACCCGTGAACTCGTCGACGATGAGCACCTGCCCCTCCTGCACGACGTAGTTCACATCCTTCTCGTACAGCGCGTGCGCACGCAGGAGCTGGTGGACGATGTTGAGGCGCTCGCTGCGCTCGGCGTACGCGAGCTCGATCGCCGCACGCGCATCGAGCTTCTCCTGCGGCCCGAGCGTGGCATCGTGGTCGATGCGGTGCACCGCCTCCGAGATGTCGGGGAGGAGGAACGCATCCGGATCGTTGGGCGACATCGCATCGGCGCCGCGATCGGTGAGGTGCACGGTGTGGCCGCGCTCATCGAGCACGAAGAGCAACCGCTCCTCGATGTCGCCGTACCGCTGCTTCCCCGCTGGCTGCTTGCGATCCGCGATGTGATCGAGCTCCATCCGCTGGACGAGCTGCTTGACGCCGGATTCCTGCAGCGCCTTGAGCAGCCGCTTGTTCTTCGGCGCGCCGAGCTGCGCCTGATAGAAGCGCAGCGCGGCATTGTCGGTGTCGCCGCTCGTCATGGCCGCTTCGCCCTCCGCCACGAGACGGTTCGCGTCGTCCGACTGCAGACGTGCCACGCGTGCGACGGTCGAATTGAACTCGCGATACTGCATGTCGCTCTCGTCGCCGACGGGGCCGGAGATGATGAGCGGCGTGCGCGCCTCATCGATGAGAACGGAGTCGACTTCGTCGACGATCGCGTACCAGTGCGGCCGCTGCACGCGCTGGTCGAGCGAGACGACCATGTTGTCGCGCAGGTAGTCGAAGCCGAACTCGTTGTTCGTGCCGTACGTGATGTCGCGGAGATACGCGTCGCGGCGCTCGGGGGTGTTCGGCTCGGTGTCGTCGATGCAGCCGACGGTGAGACCGAGATAGGCGTAGAGATGTCCCATCCACTGCGAGTCGCGGCGGGCGAGATAGTTGTTGACCGTGACGAGATGCGCGCCGCGCCCCGCGAGCGCGTTCAGATACAGCGGCAGCGTCGCGACGAGCGTCTTCCCTTCTCCGGTGGCCATCTCGGCGATCTTGCCGAAGTGCAGCTGGATGCCCCCGATGAGCTGCACGTCGTAGTGCACCATGTTCCACGGCGTCTCGTGGCCGGCCACCATCGCGGTGGTGCCCAGCAGGCGACGCGCACCTTCTCGCGCCGTCGCGAAGGCTTCCGGAAGGATGTCGTCGAGTGACTCGGCAATCGCGTCGCGCAGCTCACCCTCGAGGCCGCCCTTGCCATCCGGGCCGTTGATCTCGCGATCGATCCGCTCGCGCTCCTCGGCGTCGGGGGCCGAGTGCTTCTGCTCACGCAGCGCGGCGATCTTCTCCTCGAGCGGGCGTGCGCTCTCGGCGATCTTTCCGCGCAGCTTGGCCGTCTGGGCGCGGAGCTCCTCCTCCGATACGCCGTGCAGCCGCTCGTACTCGGCATTGATCGCATCGACGATCGGCTGCACGCGCTTCATCTCGCGCAGGTGTCTCGTGCCGAAGATTGTTGTCGCGATTTTCTTGAGCATTCGTCGCCTCTATCGGTACAAGCCGGCCGCGTCGATGAACGCAGCGACGGCATCTGATACGAACCCATGAATCGAGCGCCCGGCCTGGACCCGGTCTCGAATTTCAGTTGACGACAGATCGAGCCGTCGCGTGGCCAGCCGGAGCATCGGCAGGCTGGATTCCAGCGCGCTCGACCTCGCTCCCGCCTCGCGCACCAGCACGACGATCGTCGCCAGCTCGGCGATTCGCGCTGAGTCCCGCCAGCTCGCGATCTGCGTCGCGAGGTCCTCACCGATCAACATGAACAGCGACACTCCCGGCATTTTCTCAGAAAGCGCCGCGAGCGTATCCACCGTGAAAGATAACCCGTCCCGGTCGAGTTCGAGGCGGCTCACCTCGAAGCGGGGATCGCTGCCGATGGTGAGCTCGAGCATGCGCAGCCGCTGTTCTCCCGTGCCCTGGACCGAACGCGCCTTGAATGGGGGCACGGCCGCGGGAACGAAGAGCAGCTTGTCGAGCGCGAGCGCCTCGAAGGCATCGCTCGCAGCGAGCAAGTGGCCAACGTGCGGAGGATCGAACGTCCCGCCGAGGACGCCGAGTCGCACCGACTATCCTAGTTGCGGGGAGGAGTCTTGCTCGGCGGCGTCGGCACCGGAGCGGGCACCTGCGACGGCGAGGGAGTGCCGGACGTCTGATCGATCGGCGCCGGCGGATTCGGCAGCGGTGCGGGAGGCGCGGTGGCCTTCGGCGGAGCTGCGGTGGTGTCCGCGAGAGTCGGCTTCACACCGCGGCACGCCTTGATCACGTCCTTGTCCGTCGGGTGCGCCTTCTCGAGCTGGCCACAGGTCTCCGAGGCGTCTTCCTTGTACTTGATCGCTCGATAGGACTGCACGAGGCGGATCTGCGACCTCCGCGCGGCATCGGTTCTGGGGTATTGCTTGACGACATCGCGGAAATAGATGATACCGGAGTCGTACGCCTTGCGCTTGTAGTACGTCACGCCGTTGTTGTACCCCTTGGTCCCGAACCATTCGTCGAGGCGCTCGATCTGCTTGACAGCGGAGTCACGCAGCGGCGAATCCGGATAGGCGGCGAGAAAGCTCTGGAAGGTACTGCGCGACGTCTCGCCATACTCGGGGTCGAGCCCGGGGCGGCGCCAAAGCTTCGAATACGCGATGCCCGTTTTGTACGTAGCGCGATCGGCGAGGGTGTCTTCCGGAAAGTTCTCGGCGACGCGCGAGTACGACTGCGCGGCGAGGATGTATTCCTTGCTCCCCATGTGCGCGTCGCCGAGATAGAAGTACGACTCGGGAAGGAGCGGATCACGGGCGGGAAGATCGGTGGTGAGCTTCTCGAAACCGGTGATCGCGTGTCCCCACTTGTGCTTGTGCAACTCGGCCAGCGACGCGTCGAAGAGCGCCTGGTGCGAGGGATATTTGAGGGGCTGAAAGCCACCATTGTGATGACAGCCGGCGACCAGAGCTAAGACCGCGACGGCACCGACACGCGAGCGCTTGAGAAAGGACATGTGCGAAATGTTACCCCGAAAAGGGCGGCGGGTTCAGCCGCGCGCGGCCGAAGTGGCTGACGCAGCGTCGATGCCGCTTTCGCGGAACCAAGCCACGAACCGTGGAATGCCATCGCTCACCTGCACCGACGGAGCGTAGCCGAGAAATGTGCGTGCCCTGGAGATATCCGCGAGCGTGCGCCGAACATCGCCGGGCTGCGCGGGAAGCCGCTCGAGCTTCGCGGTCAGTCCGAGCGCCTGCTCGATGAGCGTGACGAGGCTCGAGAGTGTCGTCACCGCTGACTCGCCGAGATTGTAGATCTCGTGTCCAGGCTTCGCCGTGCGGCTCCGATCGATCGCGCCGAGCACACCCTGCACGGTGTCCGTGATATAGGTGTAGTCGCGCTCCGCCGTACCGTCGCCGAAGAACGGAATCGATTCGCCTGCGGAGATCTTTCGCGTGAACGAGTGGATCGCGAGATCGGGGCGCTGGCGCGGCCCGTACACGGTGAAGAAGCGCAGCGAGATGATGCGCATCCAGTCGCAGAGGCCGGCGTACGTCTCGCACATCAGCTCCGCCGCGCGCTTCGTGGCGGCGTAGGGGCTGATCGGCGTGATCGCGGGCTCGTCCTCGCGGAAGGGCGGCGTTGCGTCGTTGCCGTACACGCTGGAGCTCGACGCGACGATGATGCGCGAGATCTTCGCGGCGCGAGCGGAGTCGAGCAGCACGGTGGTGCCAAGCACGTTCACCGCGGCGTAGAGCGCGGGATCGGCGATCGAGGGGCGCACGCCCGCGCGCGCGGCGAGATGGACGATCACATCCGGGTGGAAGGCGTCGATGACGCGGCGCATCGCGGCGGCGTCGCGCACATCCGCCTCGACGAGCTCGAAGGAGGGATGCAGCATCGCGCCGGAGATGTTCGCGCGCTTGAGATCGGGATCGTAGAAGGAATCGAAGTTGTCGATGCCGACGACGATGTCTCCGCGCGCGAGCAGCGTATCGACCACGTGCGAGCCGATGAAGCCCGCCGCACCCGTGACGATGACCTTCTCAGCCACGCGGCTTCATCCGCTCGGCCGGGAGGCTCGCGAAGTAGTCGATCGTCTTCTGGAGCCCCTCGCGAATCCCGACCTTCGCCTCCCAGCCGAGCATCGTGCGCGCGCGCGTGATGTCTGGTTTGCGGATCTTGGGATCATCCTCGGGGAGCGGTCGTTCGACGAGCGGCGCTGTGGTATTCGTCAGCTCGCGCACCATCTCGGCCAGCTGTCGCACCGTGTATTCATCCTGATTTCCGATGTTGCACGGATCGGAATCGCCCTTCATGAAGAGCTGATAGATCCCCTCGACCTCGTCCGACGCGTAGCAGAAGCTGCGCGTCTGCGAGCCGTCGCCGTAGATCGTGATCGGCTCGTTGCGGAGTGCCTGCACGATGAAATTCGACACGACGCGACCATCCCGGGGACGCATCCGCGGGCCGTACGTGTTGAAGATCCGTACGATGCGCGTATCGAGCCCGTGGAAGCGGTGGTACGCCATCGTCAGCGCCTCGGCGAAGCGCTTCGCCTCGTCGTACACGCCGCGAGGGCCGACCGGATTCACATTGCCCCAGTACGTCTCGGGCTGCGGATGCACGAGCGGATCGCCGTACACCTCGCTCGTCGAGGCGAGGAAGAAACGCGCGCCCTTCTCCTTCGCGAGGCCCAGGGCATTGTGCGTGCCGAGTGCGCCGACCTTGAGCGTCGGGATCGGAAGCTCGAGATAGTCGATCGGGCTCGCGGGGCTCGCGAAGTGGAGCACGCCGTCGAGCTTCCCTTTCACATACGTGTACGTCGAGATGTTGTGCTGGACGAATTCGTATTTTTGATTGCTCGCGAGATGCGCGATGTTGTCGGGATGCCCGGTGATGAAGTTGTCGAGGCCCACCACTTCGTGGCCATCCGCGAGGAAGCGGTCTGTGAGATGCGAGCCGAGGAAGCCGGCGCCGCCCGTGATGAGCACCCTCACGAGTGATCTCCGCGTCCGATCGAGCGGTAGGTAAAACCAAGGCTCTTCATCTTCGCGGGATCGTAGAGGTTGCGTCCGTCGATGACGATCGGCTTCAAGAGCGCCTTCCTGATGCGCGAGAAGTCGGGGTGCCGGTACTCGTTCCAGTCGGTCACGACGACGAGTGCCGCCGCGCCCTCGAGCGCATCGTAGTTCGTCGCCGCATAGGTGACCGTCTCGCCGAGCCGGCGCTTCGCCTCGTGCATCGCGACCGGATCGTGCGCGACGACGGTCGCACCGGCGGCGAGCAGCTCCTCGATGAGCGTGAGCGCGGGGGACTCGCGCATGTCATCCGTTTGCGGCTTGAAGGCGAGCCCCCACACCGCGATGCGCGTGCCGTTGAGCGTGCCGAGGGCGCTCTTCAACTTCGCGAAGAGGAGGTGCTTCTGCCGGTCGTTCGCTTCCTCGACAGCGTGGAGCACGGATAGCTGCGCGCCCTTCTCCACGGAGGTGCGGAGCAGCGCCTTCACGTCCTTCGGGAAGCACGACCCGCCGTAGCCCGGGCCCGGAAAGAGGAACGACGGCCCGATGCGATCGTCGCTGCCGATTCCCTTGCGCACCATGTCGATATCCGCACCGACGCGCTCGCAGAGATTCGCGACCTCATTCATGAACGAAATGCGCGTCGCGAGCATGGCGTTTGCCGCGTACTTCGTCATCTCCGCCGACGGGATGTCCATGAAGATGATTGGCTTCCCCGTGCGCACGAACGGCGCATAGAGCTCCGCCATCACACTCCGCGCATGATCGGTGGCGACACCGAGCACAACGCGATCCGGCTTGAGGAAGTCGTCCACGGCGGCGCCCTCTTTCAGGAACTCCGGATTGCTGCACAGATGAAAGGGGAGCGTTGCGTGCTTGCCCACCGCCACCTCGACCTTGTTCGCCGTGCCGACAGGGACCGTCGACTTGGTGACGACGACGACTTCGCGCGTCATGTGCTGGCCGACGAGCTCCGCTACCGCGAGCACGTGACGGAGATCGGCCGAGCCATCCTCGTCCGGCGGTGTTCCCACTGCTATGAACACGACCTCCGCGCCCTGAATCGCCGCAGGCACGTCGGTGGTGAACGAAAGCCGCCCCTGCGACTGATTGCGCTCCACCAGCTCATCCAGCCCCGGCTCGTAAATCGGAAGGATGTTCTTCTTCAACCCCTCGATTTTGGCGACATCCAGATCGGCACAGTGGACGTCATTGCCGGTCTCCGCGAGACAGGCGCCAACGACCAGGCCGACGTAGCCGGTTCCGACGACGGTAATGCGCATTCAGGAATCGTGTGGGGACTTGGATGGAAAGCGGAAAAGCGATACAGCCGTTGAAGTTAGCTGCTGTTAGAGAGGGGGGCAATGTGGGAGGAGGGAACTGCTGACTACGACTACGAATGACACGGAAACGGCACGGATCGAATCGTGAGGCGCGAGGGTGTGCTGCGGGATGGCGTGGTCACGCGGGTGCGACGTGCGCGTCCAAAAATCAGTAATGGAGAATGAGCTTTTGGAGGCAGAGCTGAGCCGGTCGATAGTTACGGCGTTTTTCGACGTCTACAACTATTTCGGATACGGGCTCAGTGAACGGATCTATGCTGGGGCTCTCGCGTACGAGCTTCGAGACCGAGGGCATCTTGTCATTCGCGAGTTGGTCGTCGACGTTGGACGTGTCAGGAATTTTGTGTGTGAAGCGATTGGGTGATGCTCACGCGTGATCCGTGAAGCGACTGCCGAACAGGATGGCCAGATGGGGCATCGCTGCTTTCCACGCATGGTTCCCACGCTTCCACTTGATCAGGATGTTGCGGATCGCGAGATAGAGCAACTTGCTCGCGGCTTCGTCGGTCGGGAAATGGCCGCGGGTCTTGATGATCTTGCGCAGCTGCATGTGCAGGCTCTCGATCGCGTTCGTCGTGTAGAGCATCCGGCGAATCTCCGGTGGGTACGCAAAGACCGGGCGGACATAGGGCCAGTGGCGATGCCACAGCGCGCCGATCGCCGGATAGCGCATCCCCCACGGCCCCGCGGCGAACGTCTCGAGCGCGGCGGTCGCGGCGGCTTCGGTCGGCGCGCGATAAATCGCCCGCAGCGCCGGCGCAATTTGCTTGCGGTCTTTCCACGACGCATAGGCAAGACTCTGTCGCACGAGATGCACGACGCAGTGGTGGACCTGCGCCTGTGGGAAGACCGTTGTGATGGCCTCGGGAAAGCCGATCAGCCCATCGACCAGCGCCACCAGGATATCGTCGACGCCGCGGCTCTTGAGCTCCGTCATCACGCGGAGCCAGAAGCCCGCGCCCTCGGTCTGCTCGATCCAGAGCCCGAGCACATCCTTCTGCCCATCGCGATCGATGCCGAGCGCGAGATAGACGGCCTTGTTGCGGACGACGCCTTCGTCCCGGATCTTCACGCGCAGCGCGTCGAAGATCACCACCGGGTACACGCGATCGAGGGGCCGCTGCTGCCACGCCGTCACGTCCTCGAGCACCGCATCGGTCACGGCGCTGATCGTCGCGGGCGAGACCTCGACCTGGTAGAGCTGTTCCAAGTGCCCCTGGATCTCCCGCACCGACACGCCGCGTGCGTAGAGCGAGAGCACATTCTC